>CALQGY020000096.1 GCA_943330235.2 Candidatus Kuenenia stuttgartensis | reverse complement strand
GGGGTGGTGGTGCCGTAGGCACCACCACCGAACCATTCACCCTTTTACCTCGCGCGTGTTGTCGGCGGGATTGCGGTCAATGAGCAGGTTGTACGGGTCGATGCCGGCGCGTGTTGGCTTGCGCGGCACCACGAACTCGTAGCGCGCCGTGCCGGTGCGCACCTTCACCTTGCGGAGAGAAAGCGGCATGCCGAGTCGTGCGCCGGCCGCGGCGGCATCGAAGACCCCTACGTCCACATAGTCGGCCATGGGCGTGTCCGTTTCGGCGCCGAGGGAGTCGGCGCGGAATTTCCGGGCCGTCGCGGTGAGCACCACGTTGTATTGCCCATCCGACCGCTTCGTGCTGACAATGCTATCGGTGCGCACATCCCAGAGCGTGATCGTCTCGAAGTAGTCGGTCAGCGCGTAGCGCAACGAGTCGGGCGTGGCGGCGGTGAGGTGGCGCATCAGATCGTGCGTGGTGGCGTAGGGCGGGCCGACCAGGCGCCCGTCGTCGAGATACGCCTTGATCGCCGCATGCAGGGGGTTTTCACCGATGAGGTCACGCAGGGCGAAGAGCGCCAGTGAGCCTTTCTGGTACCACACGTAGCTCTCGCGGTCCACGCGCGTGAGGGGGCGTTCGCCGCGCGTTTCTCCGGCGCGTCCGCGCAGATAGCGGTCCAGCTCCGCGCGCAAGAACTTCTGCGTGAACGGACGGCCGTGCAAGCGTTCGGTGACTACGAGCGCGGCGTATTCCGAGAGTGATTCCGAAAGCATCTGGGACCCCTCAACATCCGCCGGCATGCGTTGATACGGAAACCACTGGTGGGCGATTTCATGCGCGGTCACAAAGTACGGCAGGTCAGTGTCCTCCACGTCCGTGCTGTCCACACGCGCGACAAATCCGATGCCTTCCGAGTAGGGCACCGTGTTGGGGAACGACTGCGCAAAGCTGGCGTAACGCGGGAACTCCAGCATGCGCAACTGGCGGTGCTGGTAGGCGCCGAATTCCTGCGCGTAGAATGCGAGCGACGCTTTGGCCGCGTCGATCATGCGCGCGACGTTGAACGTGTGTGTGGGGTGATGGTACACCTCGATGGGCACGGTGCCCCAGCGCGATGCAGTCACGGTCCAGCGCGCGGAGAGCACCGAGAAAAAGTTCGGCATGGGCGCGTCCATGACGTAGTGGAAGTAGCGCCGTCCGTTGGCCGTCCACTCTTTCTGCAGATACCCCGGCGCCATCGCGATCTGATCCGGATCCGTGCTGAGCGTGGCATCGAACGCCACGAAGTCGGCGTCGGCGACGAACGCATTACGCTGGAGCGCGGCCGAATCGCTGCGCGGCCGTGCGCGTCGAGCCGGCGACAACTTGTATTTGCGCCGGAGCTCGTCGCTGGCCAGTTCGCCGTCGGTGCTGTACCCCAGCGTGGGGAACATCTCGCGATTGAGGAAGGTGCCGTTTTCCACGAGCGAACGATCGGGTGCGGCGTTGGGATAGCCGCGTACGGCCAGACGCTGCACCACGTGCAGCTGTAGCGTGTCACCGGGCGCGAGGGGGCGGGCCAATCGCATGAGGTGCACGCCGAACGTGGAATCCTGCGCCAATTCGGTGGCCGATTGATTGAACACCAGCGAATCGAGCGTGACCTGCAGCCCGGGCGCACTGCTGGCCACATTGACCAGCACGGTGTCGATGGGCCGTCCGGTGCGGTTCACCATCGTCAAGCGTGTCGCGGTGCGTGCGGTTAATGCGGTCGGGGCAAGATCAACCACGAGACTGGTGGCCACCACCTTGGGCGGCAGGAGCGCCTCGTAGGGCCGCCACCGCTTCTCGTAGGCCACGCGGGTCTGTTCGCGTGTGGAGCGCGTGTGATAGCTGTTGAGCACGTTGGCGTTGTAATAAAACACGCCGCCGAAGGTACTCGCGCCGAGCACACCGCCGACGGTCGCGACGCGCACACCGCCGCGAAAGCGCTCGCGCAGGCGCTCTGACCACACGGCGCGCTCGGTGCCGCGGGTCCACGCCACGAGCGTCAGACCGAGACACACGATGGCCAACGACACGCTGTAGCCGTGCAACACCACAAACGTGGGCAGCGCATTGGCGGCGCCGTTCAAGTCCGACCAGCGAAGACTCGGGGACGCCGGAATCTCCAGCAGGGTGTAGTCGTAGCCGAGGTTCACGAGCGCGATGGAGCTGACATAAATCAGAATCATCACCACGTGCCCGATGGCCTTTCGGGGCACCAACGACTGCACCAGAAACGCCAGCGCGGTCATCAGCACCCACGATGGATAGTCCGCGAGATAGACGTACAGCGCGTACACTTTCAGATCGATGACGGCATAGCCCTTAAGAATCTGCACGAACATGCCAGCCACCATCGAGGCCGTCGCAAACGCCAATAGGAGCACGAGCATGGCGGTGAACTTGCCGGCGAGCACCGCGCCGGTGGGAACGGGCGATGCGTCGAGGACCTGATCGAGACGCACTTGGCGTTCGCGCCACACCAGCTCACCGGCGTAGAAGGTGAGCAACACCAGCATGAATAAGCCGGCCCCGCCAGTGACCGCTTCGGCCATGAGCCAGCTCATGGGCCAACTGCGATTCTGCCCGGTTTGATCGGCGAACCACGCGCCCATCACGACGTTGATGAAACCGATTGCAGCGATGGCGAGAAATGGCACCGATCGCAGCAGCGATTGCGCGTGAAAGCGCGAGATGCTCCACCACGCGGCCCATGACGTGGGCGCGAGCTCCGAACGACGCGCGAAGGTACCGATTGGCTCCGTCGTGACGGTTGACGTCACGGCGGGCATTGTCGTGACGACGGCGGCCTGCGGTGCGCGGCCGCGCAGCCATCGACGCGCCGGCGCGGGGGCGTCTTTCTCCAGTCGCACAAACCGAAACGCGGCGGCCAGCAGGAGCGCTCCGATCGTACTCCAGAGCGCGCGGTTGGCCAGCAGGAAGCCGGAGACGGGGATGAGCTGCGTGTTCTTGTCGGCCGGGGTCCAGTAGCGTGTGACGAGATCCAGCGATCGCAGTGCGAATGGATCGATCAGATTGGCGATCTGGTCGTTGTCGAGCGTGCGAATGAGGTTGCCAGCGACGGCATACCCGACGAGCAGCAGAATGCCGGCCACGTACACCGAGAAGGCGCTGCGCGTGAGCGACCCAACAGCAAACAACATCGCACTCAGAAAGAACACGCCGGGCACGCCCACCACGAGGAATGGCTGGACATATTGCCAGAGGTGCACCGCTTGCACCGACTCCGCATCTACCCACGGCATCACGCTACCCAGCAAGGCGCCGACAGGGAGGGCAGCGAAGACCAGCAGCATTGCAAGGAATGCCGCGAGAAACTTGGCGCCGAGGTAGCTGGCGCGCGTGAGGCGGGTGGTGAAGAGGAGTTCGTGAACGCGCGCGTCATAGTCACGCAGCACGGTGGTGCCGACCAGCGCGCTGGTGATGATCTGCCCGATGGCGAGCACAATGGCATACACCTGCGCCAACGCGAACGGGCTGTTCTTTTTGACCTTGCCAAGTGCCGCCCCCACGATGACGGCGTCGCTGCTGACCGAGAAGAACGCCAGCGTGAACATGATGCCGACATACAGCCAGGTGGCGGGGCGGCGAAAATGACTGCGCAGTTCGAAGGCGAAGAGAGGACCGAACATCATCCCTCCGTGGCGCGCGTGCCGCCGGCGACGGCCAGGCGATGGAAGTACACATCTTCGAGGTCCGGTTCCACGGCGACAAATCCGTCGCCGGGATCGGCGTCGGCGTACACGTGCAGGACCGTGCTGCCGGCCGCCATGCGCGTGGAGATCACGTGGAATTGTGCCTTGTAGGCGTCGGCCTGTGCGCGCGGCACGGTGCGTCGCCAGATTCGTCCGCGCACCTCGTCGAGAATGCGTTCGGGCGCGCCCTGTACGACCACCTGCCCCTTGTTGATGATGGCCATCTGCGAGCAGAGCTCGCGCACGTCTTCGACGATGTGCGTGGAGAGAATGACTACGACGTCCTCGCCGATATCAGCGAGCAGATTGAGAAAACGATTGCGTTCGGTGGGATCGAGTCCGGCGGTGGGCTCGTCGACGATGAGCAGTTGCGGATGACCGACCAGGGCGATGGCAATGCCGAGCCGCTGCTTCATACCACCGGAGAACCCGCCGACGCTCTTGCTGCGCACGTCGTAGAGATTGACCTGCTGCAACAGGCCGGACACGATATCCTTGCGCTCGCCACGGTGTGCGATGCCCTTCAGCGTGGCGAAGTGGTCGAGAATGGCCTCGGCGGGCATATTGGGATACAGCCCGAACTCCTGCGGCAGATAGCCGAGTTGCGCGCGCAGTTGCTGCGGCGCCTGAAGCACATCGAGATCGCGGAAGTGAATGGAGCCGCTGTCGGCCGGCTGCAGCGTGGCGATGGTGCGCATCAGCGATGACTTGCCGGCGCCGTTGGGCCCGAGGAGTCCAAACATCCCCGGCGCAATGGTGAGCGAGATCTCGTGCAGGGCGCGCACGCCGTTGGCGTACGTTTTGGAAATCCGATCGATGCGGAGCGTCATGGGCGCGGATGGTGGGGAGAACCGGGCGGCAGCGTCACCTCAATGCTGCCAAAGTACTCGCTGGCCGACCGTAATGTTTCGGTGCCGCCGACGCCGAGCCTCCCCAACCAGCGCGCGATCGCAGGCCCGTCACGCATGGCGCCGTGTACGCCCTCGCACCATACTCCCATGGCCCTGACCGTCAGGGTTCGCCCACCGTTCCCTCACTGTCACTACCGTACTCGCCCATGGCCCGGATCTCACGTAGGAAGTTCATCGGCGGTCTCGCGGTCGGAGGCGTGGGGCTGGCGGCCGGACGCTGTTATCTGGGCGGCGAGAAACCGGCACCGTTTCCGGCTGATCGGCCGGTCGGTGACGTGGTGGGGCTCGACGCGGCGTTCACTGGTCGGCCACCGAATGTCATCCTCATCAACTGCGATGATCTGGGGTTCGGTGATCTCGGGTGTTACGGCAGCAGCGCGGTCAAGACGCCGCACATTGACGCGTTGGCGGCGCAGGGCGTGCGGTTTACCGACTTCCACGCGTGCGACTCGGTGTGCACGCCGTCGCGCGCCGGTCTACTGACGGGGCGCTACCCCAAGCGGATGCGGCTCGATTTCCCGCTGATGCCGAGTACCACGTCGCTCAAGATCAAGCTGCTCAACCAGCTGGGCTTTGCGGCTGGTGCGGCCGGTATCATGGACATGGATTCCGAGGCCGGCGCCGAGGGGCTTGATGCGTTTGAGGTGACCATCGGTGAGGCGTTGCAGCGTCGTGGCTATCGCACGGCGATGATCGGCAAGTGGCATCTGGGGGACTTCAAGAATGTGCCGCGGTTCCATCCGATGGAGCATGGATTCATGAGCTTCTACGGTGTGCCGCACAGCAACGATATGAGTCCCTTCCCGCTGTATCGCGACCGCGCGGTTGTGGAAGAGAACGTGGTGGATCGCACGAAGCTCACGCGCCTCTACACGGACGAAGCCATCAAGATTGTGGAGGCGAACGCGAATGCCCCGTTCTTCCTCTACCTTGCGCATACGTATCCGCACCGACCCCTCGCGGCGTCGGCGCAGTTCAAGAACACGTCGGATGGCGGCCTGTATGGCGACACCATTGAGGAAATCGACTGGAACCTCGGTCGCCTGATGGAGACGCTGAAGACGCATGCACTCGACAAGAACACGATGGTCTTGTTCACCAGCGATAACGGCCCGTGGTACGACGGCAGTCCCGCCGGTTTCCGTGGTCGGAAGGGACAGAGCTTTGAGGGCGGCCATCGGGTGCCGATGATTGCGCGCTGGGACGGCACCATCCCGAGTGGCCAAGTGTGCGGATCGCCGGCGATGAACATCGACGTGTTCCCTACGATGCTCACGCTGGCGGGGCTCACGCTGCCGTCGGACCGGGTGATTGACGGCGTGTCGATGGTGGAGCTGCTCACGCATCCGGAGGTCCCGCCGTCGGTTCCGCGCGACTTGTACTTCTATCACCAGGGCACGCTGGAGAGCATGCGCTCGGGCGACTGGAAGTTCATTCGCAGCATCAACCACTACGTGTGGCCGCTGCCGGTGAATCAGAAACTGGGATGGCTGAGCCGACAGACCAGCGGCCCGCTGCCGTTGCTCTACAACCTCAAGACCGACCCGGGCGAAGCGTATAATCTTGCAGGGCGGTATCCGGAGCGGGTGAAGGCGCTGACCGACGCGATGGCGCGCTGGGACGCGTCGATGTCGAGCAACCTGTTCGGGCTTCGGCGCGCCACCTGACGTAGCGCTCGCCGACGGGATATCGACGGCGATACCTTCAAACGTTGCCGGCTGGGCTCGATGAGTGGCGGTTTCCTCGGTGTTTCCTCGGTGGTTCCTCCGTGGTGGGTGATATGATGCGTCGTCGTGCTGTGATGGTCTCGCCGGTACTCGGTCTCGCGGGTGGTCTTGCGCTGGTCGCCGTCGCCTCGTGTGCGCGGTCTGGCCCACTCGCGGCGCCGACGCGTGCGCCCATGCCGTCCGTGTCGACGGCGTCGCGCCCCGCGGTTGCGAACCCCGCCGCCGACGCGCGCTGGGCCGATTCGGTGTTGGCCACGCTGACGCTGCGGCAGAAGGCCGCGCAGATGGTGTGGGTGTGGACGCTGGGCGACTACACCGCCGTGGACGCGCCGTCGTTCACCAGCATTGAGCGGCTGGTGCGCGAGCAGGAGTTGGGCGGCGTGATTGTGTCGGTGGGCGGCCCGCTGGATATCGCGGCCAAGAACAACGCGCTGCAGCGTGCGGCGCGGTTGCCGTTGCTGATTGGCGCCGACCTTGAGACGGGCGCCGCCTTTCGTGCGCGTGGCGGCTGGTTCTTGCCCAATGCCATCGAATTAGGCGGTGCGACATCGTTCCCGTATCAAATGGGCATTGGTGCGACGCGCGACACCATGCTGGCGTACGAGATGGGGCGCGTGACCGCCATTGAAGGGCGTGCGATGGGGATTCACATGGCGTTCGCGCCCGTGCTGGATGTGAACAACAATCCCAAGAACCCCGTCATCAGTTCACGCTCGTTTGGTGAAGATCCCGCGCTCGTGGGGCGCATGGGTGCCGCGCTGGTGCGTGGCATTCAGGCCAACGGCATGCTGGCCACGGGCAAGCATTTTCCGGGACACGGCGACACCGACCAGAACTCGCACTTGGAGCTGGCGCGCGTGACGGGCTCGCGGGCGCGCTTAGACAGCATTGAGCTGCGTCCGTTTCGCGATGCGATTGCCGCCGGCGTGCGCGGCATGATGACCTTTCACGGCGATTTGCCGGCGCTGGACGACAGCAAGATGGCGGCGACGCTAAGCCCGAAAGTGATGACCGACTTGCTGCGTCGCGATATGGGCTTCCGCGGTATTCTGGTGACGGACGCGCTGGACATGAATGGCGTGTTAGGGAACATGACCATGGCTGAAGCGACGCAGCGCGCGGTGCTGGCGGGGAACGATGTGCTGTTGATGCCGACCGATGCGAAGGTGGCCATTCAGGCGGTGGTGGATGGTGTGGCGCTGGGGCGGTTCACCGTCGCGCGCGTTGACGAGTCGGTGAAGAAGTTGCTGATGGCGAAGCACGAGTTCGGCCTGGATCGCGAGCGGCTGGTGAACGTAGAAGCGATGCGCACGAGCGTAGGCATTGCGGCCAATGTGGCGCCGGCGCGCATGGCGGCAGAGAAGGCCATCACGCTGGTGTACGACTCGCTGCATCTCGTGCCCTTCACAATGCCGGCGCAAAGCCGTGTCGTGAGCATTACGGTGACGCCGCGCGTGGACCTGAGTGCGGGGCGCATTTTTGATGCGGATTTGAAAGCGGCATATCCGCAGCTGTTGTCGCTGACGCTGAGCCCCGAGACGGTGTTCGACAACACCGCCGGCGCGGCGGCGGGCGGCACGGGGGCGTACAAGGCCAATCCGGAACCGGCGCTGCTCCCGGCGGCGGTGGAGAACGCCATTAACATCGCGCGCGGTGCGGATCTGGTGATTCTCTCCAGCTACATCGGCGCAAGCACGAACACGTCCAGCATGGCGCCCACGCAGGGGGTGCCGCAGCTCATTGACGGGTTGCGCAAGGCGGGCACGAAGGTGGTGCTGGTGTCGTTCTTGAATCCGTATCTGGCGCTGGGGCTGCCCGCCACCGAAGCGCACCTGATTGCGTGGAGTCCGTGGACGTTGTCGCAGCACGCGGCGGCGCGTGCGCTGCTGGGGAAGGCGCCTATTACGGGGCAGTTGCCGATCACGCTGCCGGGGATCGCGCCGTTTGGCGCGGGCGTGCGCCGGTAGTCAGCACGCGCCAGCGTGCATCGGCGCGGGCGAAACGGATCAGAACGTGAACGTCGTTCCCACAAAGCCCCAATGCTCGGTGTGCGCGCCGCCCGGCGTGGTGACCAGAAACGGGCCGGGGCGCACGACGGCGGCGCCGGCCACTGCGCGCAGATGGCGCGTGAACTTCCACGTGCCGGTGAGATCGACTTCGTCGGCAGCGTGTCGTTGCGTGGACGCGCTGGCGGCGCGGAAGACGGTGTTCTGTTTGGTGTAGACGCCGTCATCAAGGCGCAGGCGGTCGAAGCGATACAGCGCGAGGCGCAGGTTGAGCGGCTTGAGCGGATCCCACGTGCTGATGAGGTGCAGCTCGCGCACGTTGGTGCGGCCGATGACATCGGCGTAGCCACCGTGGGCGTGCGCGGCCGGATAGAGCGTGACGAATGCTTCCTGCGTGGTGCCGGTGGCGGCGCGTTCGCCGCTGGCTTCCTCCACGCCAAGCGCCATCGTGGGGGCGCCACGCACGCGACGCCACGTGGCCTGTGACTCGGCTACCCAGAACCAGCCGTTGAGCGTGCGCGTGCCGGCGTGCCCGCGTTGCAGGGCGCCCTCAAGCTCGAGCGACACGGTGCGCGGCGCCGCGGCGGCTCCCCAGTTCCACTGCGTGCGGGCGCCGCTGGTGAGGCGTCGCGTGAGGGTGGTGGTACGGAGCGTCTGTTCTGCCCAGTAGCCCTGCCAGACCGCGGGGAGGCCTCGGCGCAGCGGCGCCGCGCCCGGAGCGTTGCCGAGGGCCAGGACGCGGAAGCGCGCGGTGCTGTCGGCGATGTTGGCGCCGGTCTGTTTGACGATCACCGGGCGCGCATCGATGGCATCGAGGGCAAAGGCGCCGTGCACCAGTTGTGCGCGTGCGCCCTGCGAGCCGCGACGCGTGTTGGACCAGTCGGGAACGCCAAGCAAGCGCTCGCGGGCCAGCGAAATTTCCTGTCGTCCCACGCGAACGAACGACGCTCCGTAGGCGACGTCGGCGAAGAGGTTCTGCGCGTCGTGGCGATCGGCGTCGGCTGGGCGTGCTCCGCCGGGGAGCGTACGGCCATAGCTTTGGGCATCGCGCAGTTCACCGAAGACACGCCCGTGCAGCCGTTTGCGGTCGCCCGCGGCCAGGTCGGCGCTGAGCAGCAGCCGCGACTGGCTGTTGTCGTCGTTTTGCGTGGTGGTGTTGAACTGGCGAGCGAACTCCTCGCGCCAGCGCGCCTGCCCGCCGATGGTCAGCGTGACCGGGAGGGCCGGGTGTAACGGAATGGCTTTGATCGCGTCATCCCAATGCGCCGATCGCATAGCGGCAGTCCAGACTTCGTCGAAGCGCAGGTTCTTAAAGTCGGGGCGGGCGGCCGGCTTGGCGGGTTGTGACGATTGGGCCTTCGCCGGTTGGGGCTTGGCCGGTTGGGGCTTGGCGGGTTGGGCGAGCGCGGGCAGCGCCACGAGCGTCGAGAGGACGGTAGCGCGGAACAGCGAGGTCATGGCGGCCGTGATGGCAAAAAATTGAGGGTACCCGTGTGGTAGACAGGGCTCGAACGGAGCGCTGCGGTGGTACCGATACCGATAGAAAGTACTGATGTTCGTCGTTGAACGGGTGAGCGCCGCTGGGTGGCGGCCCGCCTTTCCCTTGTCTGCTGATCATGAACCCAACGCTGCTCACCATCCTGATTGCCGCGGCCGCCGTCGTTGTGACGATGGGGATCGCGCTGTGGTGGTGGATGAACCGCACGCCCACTGTTGATCGCGAGCCAGATGGCGTCCTGCCATTGTTCGGGAGCGAATTGGACGCGAGCGGGCGGCACATCGGGAACGAGGAGCCGCCACGCCGGCCGACGGCGGCGCCTGTCACTCCGGTGACCCCCGCCCCCCCTGCCGCGCCGGTCATGCCGCGGGTCGAGGTGCCGCGTGTTGACGTGCCACGCGTTGACGTGCCACGCGTTGACGCGCCGCGCGCTGACGTGCCGCCGATGCCCGCGCCGCCGATGCCCGCTCCGCCGGAGCGGCCGGCACCGACGATCCGCACGTTCGATACAATCATCCGACCGGCGCGACCGGTGGAGACGTCTGTCTCTGCGCCCGCACCCACCGCCGTGCCAACGTCACCTGAGACGTCGCCGGTCATCAGTGACGCCGGTGTCCCCGGCACGATGGTGGAGGGCCAGTTGCTCCGCTACAGCGTGCCGGCGGAAGGGACGTTGCAGTTTTTGCCCGGACGATTGCAGATCGGCGCGGGGCTGGACGCCGGACGTGAGATCCGATTCGTGCAGGTGCCGGGACCGGACGGTGCCGAAGTCACCTTCGGTCGCAGTGACGGTCCGTTGTACCGGCACATTCAACTGCGTGATCAGACCGTGAGCCGTTCACACGCGCGACTACGCTTCGCTGACGCGACGTGGCACCTGCTCAATTTCTCACAGACGAATCCGGTGGCGCACAACGGACGCGTGCTCGGTAACGGTGAGGAACAGATACTCACCGACGGTGACCGAATTGAGATGGGTGAAGTACTTTTCACCTTCAGAAGTCGCTGAGTCTTTTCCTTCCAGCCCTCGTCGGCATGGAGCCGCCGGCACCCGATGATTGATGCGCAGGATGAAGGCGAGGTCAGCGACCTTGAAGACGAATACACGCTCTTAGGCGAGCTGGGACGCGGTGGTAGCGCGGTGGTGTATCGCGCCCGTGACCGTGCCCTGTTTCGCGACGTCGCCATCAAGGTGGTGCGTCCCAAGTTTGCGGCGAATGCCGATGATGCGATTGCGCGTTTGACGCGCGAGGCGCGCACGGTCGCGCGCTTGCAGCATCCGAACATCGTGACGGTGCATGCCGTGAAGCGCCTGCGGGACGGAGGTCTGGCGCTGGTCATGCAGCTGGTGCCCGGGCGCACGCTGAAGCAGGCGGTGATGGACGACGGCCCGTTTGACGCCGAGCGCGCGGAGCGCGTGCTCAAGGACGTGGCCGAGGCATTGGCGTTCGCGCACGCTCGGGGCGTCGTGCATCGCGACGTGAAGCCGGAAAATATTTTCATGGAGGTGGGCACGGGTCGCGCGTTGTTGAGCGACTTCGGCATCGCGCACTCCAGCGAATTCGATTCGCGCTTGACGATGACGGGGGCGGCCATCGGCACGCCGGCGTACATGTCGCCGGAGCAGATTGATGGCGCGCCGGCGAATGCCCGCTCCGACGTGTACAGCCTGGGGCTGGTGGCGTGGGAGATGCTCACGGGCACGCGGCCGTGGGAAGGCGAAGCGCTGTACAACGTCATCTTCAAGCAGAAGAACGAGCAGTTGCCCGCCATTGATGCCCTGCGTCCCAACGCGGTGCCGCCGCGCTTGCAGTACATCGTGGAGCGTATGCTGCAGAAAAAACCGGCGGCGCGGTGGGCGGGCGCCGAAGGGCTGTTGACGGCGCTCAACAACTGGGTGGTGCCCGGTGATTGGCGTCAGTGGGAGGAGTCGCATCGCCGTCGTCGGGAGGTCGAGAAGGCGACGCCGCGCGCGAAGGCCGTGGCCAAGGCGGCGAAGGAGGCCGCGTCTGATGCGACGGTGCGGTTTCCACGGCCGGCCGCGTCATCGCGTCCGACGCCCGCGTCGGGGCGTCCCGGCGTGTCCATCCCGCGCCGTCCGACCCCCACCGCCTCCGCCGCCGCGATCACGCCGTCCGTCGCGCCGTCGATGACGCCGTCTCTAACGCCGTCATCCGCACGCGCCGTCACGCCGTCGTCAACGCCACTCGCAATGCCGGCACAGACGCCGTCGTCCGTCATGGCGGTGGACGCGCAGGAGGATGCGACGCCGTCGTGGGCGTCCGAGGCTGCGCCGCGCTCGCGGCGCCCGCTGTGGTCGGTGTTGGCGCTTGCGTCGCTGGTGATCGCGGGGGGCGCGTTGGGGATGTACGCGCAACGTGCCGGTATGCTGGGCACGTGGCTCGATCGTCAGGTGGCGCCCGCCACGACGTTGGCCGACGGGCGGGCGGTGCAGGTGCCGGTCATGCCCCCGTCGCGGATGGACTCCTTGGGATCCATGGCGGATTCCATTCGACGCGAGGCGCTCGCGGACTCCGTGCGACGGGACTCGCTGCAGGCCGACGTGGCCACGCGTACGCAACGCGCGATCGATTCGGTGCGCGCGGATTCGATGGCCGCCGCCGCGATGCGACGTGCCGAACGTCGCGCCGCCCGGCTGGCCGCAGGAACGACGGCCGGCGTGCCGGCCACGAGCGCGGCACCTGCGCCGACGCGCGCCGACGCCGTACGCGCCGACGCCGTACGCGGCGACGCCGTACGCGCCGACGCCGTACGCGCGACGGACGATGCCGGTGTGATCGCCGCTGGTGGACGACACAGCTGCGCGCTGGTGAATACGAAAGTGTTCTGCTGGGGCGCGAATGAAAAAGGACAGTTGGGCGACGGGGATGTGGAGTCTCGCGAAACACCGGCGCCGATTTCGGGCGACCTGGATTTCGCGCAGGTGACGACGGGCTCGGCGCATTCGTGCGGGCTGTCGCGCACTGGGGAGGCGTACTGCTGGGGCGCGAACGACCGCGGGCAGTTGGGCGACGCCACAACCACGTCGCGCAGTGCGCCGGTGCGGGTGGCGGGCAATCAGACCTTCCGGTCGCTGCACGCCGGCCAATACCACACGTGCGGGCTGACGTCGGGCGGTGAGATTGCGTGCTGGGGATCGAACGAGAACGGGCAGTTGGGCATCGGGTCGCTGCAGGCGCGGTCGGCTCCGGCGACCGTGTCGCTGACGGCGCGCTTCATCTCCGTGTCGGCGGGCTGGTCGCATACGTGTGCGATTGCCGGGGACGGCACCGCGTACTGCTGGGGGCAGAACGCGAATGGTCAGCTGGGCAACGGGTCGCGGAACGATTCGCGCATTCCCGTGGTGGCGACGGGCGGAGTGAAGTTCACCAGTATGGCGGCGGGGAGTACGCATACGTGTGCGGTGGATGACGCCGGCAGCGTCTGGTGCTGGGGGCGCAACACCTTCGGCCAGCTGGGCTCCAGCGGCACATCGGATCAGGTGTCGCCGGTGCGCGTAGAAACGGCAACGCGATTCGTCTCGGTGACCGTGGGCGGTGTCCACAGCTGTGCGCGCACGCGGACGGGGCAGGCGTGGTGCTGGGGGCGCAACGTGTACGGGCAACTTGGCGATGGAACGACGACCAACCGTTCTGCCCCCACTCGGGTGATCGGTGGGGCCGCCTTCACCGCCATCAATGCCACTGGTGCGCATTCGTGCGCGCAGGCCGCCGATGGCGAAGTGTTATGCTGGGGATTCAACATCGAGGGGCAGGTGGGCGATGGCTCGCGCAATCATCGCGCACGCCCCACGAAGGTCACGCTGGCATCCCCGTAGTGTGTGCCGACTGAGATGCGGACGCCGACGGTCAGCGCTGCGCCATCCTTCGCGCGACCCTGCGCGACCCTGCGCGCCACTCGTTGAACGACGCGTGGTGGCAACATGCCTGAAGCTCTGACGACGAGAAGGAGGAAGCTCGTGCTCCGACCATTCGTGTTCATCGCTCAGCGCGGCGCGGCGCGCTCAGCGGCGCTCGGTGCGCTGTTGATGGCGCTGTTCGGGACCGCCGTGCTATCGGGATTCGTGCCGGTCGCGCGCGCACAGGGCGCACCGCCAGCCCTCTCCCCGAAGCGGTTGCTGACCACGAGCCCCGCTCCAGGGTGCCCGACCGCGGTCGCGCGCCCATCCTCCGGGGTGCCTCGCGACAACCTGGAGTCGCGTCGGTACGCAACGGCGGGCCAAGAGGCGGCGTTGGTGGGTGACCAGATTGCCGCGCGTGACGCGTTCGCGCGTGCGGCGTTACTCAACCCCGGCGACGACCACGTGGCGTATGATCTGGCGCGCGCGTACGAAGAACTGGGGGATACGACGCATGCGATCGGCGAGTACTGCCGCTCTCTGGAGCTGTCGTCGGCGGGGCGCGACTCACGCGATGTGCTGGATCGACTGACCCGTCTCGTCCCGCGCGCGGAACAGCAGCGCGCCGTCGCGGTCCAATCCGCGTTCCGCCAAGGGCTCGAGCTCTTCGACCGTGGCGATTACAAAGGGGCGGCGCGTGCGTTCGATGACGTCGCGACGAACGCGCCCATGGTGGCGGAAGGGTTCTACAATCGGGGACTCGCGCGCGCCGCGAGCGGGCAGCGCGCCGAGGCGCTTGCTGATCTGGAGCGATATCGGGTCATCGCGCCCGAGATGGAGGAACGGATGGCCGTGGGGCGCGCGATCGAGGTCTTGCGCTCGCCGGTCTTCAGCCCGGTGAAGACGTTTTTCGTCAGTCTTGTGCCGGGCTTTGGCCAACTCGCGACCGGTCGGCCGTTCACGGGGGTCATGATCCTGGTGGCCACGGCCGGTTCCGCCGCTGTGGGACTGATCCCGGCGACCACGGACTCGCTGATGGCGAGTAGCGCCAAGGGGGGGGCGGCGCCTACGACTCAGCGCGTGACCACGCGTCCGTATTTCACGCGCGCGATGGGCGTCGCTGCGGCCCTCACCCTGATTGGAACGGTCGAGGCCGTGTCGTTCGCGTCGCGCTCGCAGCGCGGCGCGTCAATTCTCGCGCGTCGCGGGGCCGGCGGTGCGGCGCGTCCATCCGGACTGGATGCCTTCTCGCTCGCGCCGTGGACGTCGCGCGACGGACACGCCGGCGTGATGCTGTCCGCGCAGTTTTAGCGCGGCGACTATCTAGCGTCGCGCCGTTCTCGCGCCGTTCTCGCGCCGTTCTCGCGTCGTGAGGGCCGGCAGTATGCGGGCGGCAGTATGCGGGCGGCCGCCATGGGCCGCCCGCCATACGGGCTTACTTGTGCGTCAGCGTGTAGACGTACGCGGCCACGGCCTGG
>CALQGY020000095.1 GCA_943330235.2 Candidatus Kuenenia stuttgartensis | reverse complement strand
GGTGCCGTTTCGGCCTGCAGCGCAATGAACCCCTCGGTTAACAACTTGCCCGGCACGAGCACCCCGGGGTTCGTATTGTTGGCCGCGCCGCCGCCCATCTGTGGCTTGGTGTACGTCATGACGGTATCGCCGTTGACGATATGCTTGATCACCGAATCACCAAGCACCATGGCTTCCACACGCACCCACTGATCACCGTCGTACGTGATGGCGTTGGCATTGATGCAATGCGTGGTGATGAGCTTGTCGTTCATGACCACATTGGTGCCCGGTGTGCACAGGTTGCCGTTGGTGCGCGTGCCGTCGCCCAGTCCGCCCAGCAGCTGCACTTCCAGCGAGATAGGGAAATCCTGCGTGAGTCCCATGCTGGCCGCCGACTGCGAATGCACCATGATGCCGTTGTTGCGAATGGCCCAGCTATTGCCACTACCGGCGCCGGTCACCTGTGTGCCCACGAAGCGGTACTCCACCGCAACGATGTAGTACGAGAATGCCTGCTTGGTGAACAGGTGACCGAACTCGCCGTGGAAATCCGGCCACGCATCGTACCGCACTTTCAGCAATCCGTCTTCGGCACGGAACGTGTTGCGGAAGTTCTCCCCCACCGGATGCCCGGTGAACTTGATGTCCCAGTTGGTAAGATCCTTGCCGTTGAACAGCGGCATCCAGTTCATCGCCGTCGACGGCGGCGCGACGCGTGACGCCTCAAACGCCGCCAGCTGCGCGCGGTACGCCGACTCGAGTTTCATGACGCGCACCGCACGCACCAAGTCCGGTGCCGACGCCTTGCTCATCCACGCGGCCGCCAGCACTGGCTGCACCTTGTCGTTCACCGCCGCAGCCGCGCGATTGCCGCGCACCGATTGCAGCAACACCGCAAACGCCAGCGTGCGCCCGTTGCCGGTGGCGCCGTGCGACTGATCAATGAAAAAGTCCAGCTCCTGCGCGCGTCGGCGGTCCCCTACAAAGCGACGCCATGCCGCCTCCACCGCACCCACCGGCGCCCCCGCGGCCGCCATCCCCTCCACCGTTGGCGTGACCGGCGCGATGACCCCCACCGCCGCCTCAAGCCCGGCCCGCGCCGGCAGCGCGCTGATCATCACCAACAGTTTGCCGCGCACCTCCTCGTCCAGCGTGGCATCCAGCGCCGCACGCTGCGCCAGTGGCAGCGCGCCGGCCACGAGTCCCTTCTCGGCGGCCAACAGCTGCGCCACGCCGGCGCGCGACGCCGTGCTGGTGGCGCTCCACCGCGTGAGCGTGGCCACCATGCTCGTGTCCAACTGCAGATGCCCCACCAGCGACGTCACCACCTCACCGCGCAGCGCCGCGTCGGCGACACTCGTGGTCAGCAATCCCTTCGCGCCCGCTGGCACCACGCGGTTGCGCACGTATTCGTCAATGAGCGTGGTGAGCGTGCCGCCCGATGCGCTCAGCAACGCGGACCGCAGCAGCGGCGCAATGCGCGCACTCGCCTCCCACGGCACCGGCGCGAAATACGGCCCCTGAAACGCGGGGCGCGTCCCCCACCAATCACCGTTCCACGTCGCCTCGCGATGATACAGCCGCGCCAACGCGACCACGACATCACTCGCCGCCGCACCACCGGACGCCGACACCATCTGGGCGAGCGCGGCGACCGTCATGGTGTCGTGCATCTGCTGCAACGCACGCAACGCCCCCGCACGCACCGCGGGCGTGCCCGTACGTACCGCGCTCAACGCGGCGTCTGATGCGTTCAACGACACCAGCGCATTCACCGCCAGATGCGCCACCGCGGCATCAGGGCTTGCCGTCAGCGGCAGGATCTGCGCCGCCGCACCGCGCGCGCGCAACCGCACCAGCGCAGCAATGGCCGCCGTCTGCACCGAGGCGCTCGTGTCCGATAGGCTCGCCACGAACAGCGCCGGTGTGATCGCGGCGTTCTGTCGCGTGTCATCCACCAGCGCGCGCAGCGCGAGCGCCTTCATGGCCGGATCGCTCGCCGCCGCCACAATGGTGGCGTGTGCACGCGCGCCCACCAATTGCCGCAACGTGAACATCGCCGCCACGCGCGCGTAGGCCGGCTGCGCCCTATTCAGCGTCAGCGCACGAAGCGCCGCCTCCATGCCGCCGCGGTTGCCCCGCCGCAGAATTTCGCGCTGTGCCTGCAACCGATGCTCAGCGTTCGCACTCATCAACACGCGCCGCAACGCCGCCGGCGTCGCGCCCGCAATGTTCGGCACTACGCTCGGCGTACCGCTCGGCGTGCCGTTCACCGCACTGACGCGCACCACATAGCCCACCGAGTCGCCTTCGTACGTGTAACTGCCCCCCGACAAACTCGCCACGTACATGTTCGACGCACCATCCATCGCCATGTCAGCCGGATGCGGCACTGCCACAAAACTTTCCTGCTTCACCGCGTAGCTCGCGCCCTGGGGCGCGAGCGGATGGCGGAACACCTGGTTGAGCAGCCAGTCGGCCGTGTACAGCGTATTACCGAATCCCTCGGGGAAACCGGGATCATGTACCCACAGCCCTCCCGTTCCAGACCCGCCGCCGTAATCGGCCAGCGACGGCATGTGCTCGCTCGCGAAGTTCTTGTAGAACATCGGATAGCCCATGTGCGCGCCCGGCGCGAGATAGTGCAGACGGATCTCCCACCCGTCGCCGTCGTTCGTGTTGTCGCGCGTGAACACATGCAGGAACGGATCAATCGCCAGATCGTAGATGTTGCGCGTCCCCTGCGCATACAGCTCCAACCCCGTGCCGTCGGTGCGGACGCGCACCACGCCACCGCCCTGCCGCGAGATCACGGTGCCATCTTTGCCCACCGCGCGACGGTAGCCGTAATCACCCACCGCGATGTACAACCAGCCATCAATGCCCATCGTGATGCCATTCGTTGTGTGATCGGCGCCGCGGAAATCCAGATCGAAACCCAGCCCGGTCACCAGATCCTCCGACACGTCGGCAATCCCGTCGCCTGTCGTATCGCGATACGCCGTCAGATTAGGCGGGTGCATCACATAGAGCGTGCGCCCGTCGTACGCGACGCCGCGCGGACTGTCCATCTCGGCAAACACCGAATACTCGTCGGCCCGGCCGTCATGATTGGTGTCCGTCAGCCGCACCACGCGCCCGCGTCCCTTGGTGGCGGTGAGCGACAAGTTCGGGTCGACGCATACGAACACGGCGCCCTCCACCGTCCCCGTCAGACACACGGGATACATCGCCACCGGCGGCGCGGCAAAGATCGTCGCGGTAAACCCGTCCGCGACCTTCACCTGCTGCAGCATCGCACGCTCGCGCGCGGCGTCGTGGGGCACCACGCCACGCTTCGGCGCGGCCGATGTCGGCGCCGTAGCGGCTGAAGTCGGTGCCGCAGGCTGCGCCGCAACAGGACCCGCGACAACGGCCGCGAATACCGCCAACGCCAGCAGCAGCGCGAGCGGACGGGACAAGGGATGAACGCGCGTCATAGACGGGTCGTGTCCGAGGAGGAAACTACAGGACGGCACCGCGGGCGACGGTGCCGCAGCAGAGAGGCCATACCATCAGCTACCGCCCCAAAGAGAACGCCCGAATGATATCGCGTCTATCCGCGATGCATATTCCGGTAGCCCATTCCCGCCCTCAGGAGACCCCCGATGACCCGTCAACGACTACTCGGCCAGAAGCTCCGCGAGTACTCGCTCATCACCTGGTGCTTCGAGCGGGCGTTCTGGGGGCTGCACCAGCTCTCGCCCAGCCGTCTGGTGCGGCGCAGTCGCGACCAGCACGTCAGCTCCGCCGCCTTCCGTCAGGATCCGCACGGCTCGACCGTACGCCGAGCACGACGGGTGGAGGGGTACATCATTGCGTGGTGCGCGATCGAAGCGGCGCTGCTCGTGGCGGCGGCCAACGCCGCCGCACTGCCCCTGTGGCTGCCACGCACCCTCGTCCTGGTGCGCATCATCGACATCTTCCAGCAGTCGGTGAACATGAGCGTGTTCGACCAGCTGCGCAGCGACGAGCGACTCGTGATCTCGTCCGCCGTGCGCACGCTCACGCTCAGTTTCCTGAATTACGTCGAACTGCTGGTCTGCTTCGGCATTCTGTACACCACGTTGCCCGGCACGCTCGTTGGGTCCAACGGGTGGCTGGATGATCTGTATTTCAGCGTCGTCACGCAGCTCACCATCGGCTACGGTGACATCCGCCCCATCGGACTCGCCCGTTTCGCGAGCGGCCTGCAGGGGCTCGTGTCGGTCGCCTTCACCATTCTCATGCTCGGCCGCATCGTGTCGGTGCTGCCCAAAATCGACACCGTGATGAAACACGCGCCGGGGGAATAGCCCCCGAAGCGTGTCTTACTTCCGGACCAGCGGCTTGTACTTGATGCGATGCGGTTGATCCGCATCGGCGCCCTTCCGCCGCTTGAGGTCTTCGATGTACGCGCCGTAGTTCCCCTCAAACCACACCGTCTCCGAGTCGCCTTCGAACGCCAGAATGTGCGTCGCGATGCGATCCAGGAACCAGCGATCGTGGGAGATGACCACCGCGCAGCCGGCGAAGTCCAGCAGCGCCACTTCCAGGGCGCGCAACGTGTCCACGTCCAGATCGTTCGTGGGTTCGTCCAACAGCAACACGTTGGCGCCCGCCATCAGCGTCTTCGCCAGATGCAGACGGTTGCGTTCACCGCCCGACAGATCCCCCACCTTCTTCTGCTGATCCGTGCCGCGGAAGTTGAAGCTGCTCAGATAGGCGCGGGAATTGAGTTCGCGCTTACCCACCATGATCTGCTCCACGCCGCCCGAGATCTCCTGCCACGCCGTCTTGCTCGGGTCGAGCGTGCGCGACTGATCCACATAGCCCAGCGCCACAGTTTCACCCGTCTTGAGCGTGCCGGCATCCGGCTGCTCCGAGCCGATGATCATGCGGAACAGCGTCGTCTTACCGGCACCGTTCGGGCCGATGACGCCCACAATGCCACCGCGCGGCAGCGAGAACGACAAGTCGTCATACAGCAGCTTGTCGCCGTACGCCTTCGTCACGCCCTTGGCGATCACCACGTCGTTCCCCAGACGCGGCGGCACCGGAATGACGATTTCGTTCGACGTCACCTTCTCCTGCTGCATCTCGCTTTCCAGCTCCTCGAACGCCTGCACACGGGCCTTGTTCTTGGCCTGCCGCGCGCGGGGCGCCATGCGCACCCACTCCAGCTCGCGGGACAACGTGCGCTGACGCGCCGACTCCGTCTTCTCTTCAAGCGCGAGGCGGTTCTTCTTCTGCTCCAGCCAGCTGCTGTAGTTCCCTTCCCACGGAATGCCTTTGCCGCGATCGAGCTCAAGGATCCACTGCGCGACATTGTCGAGGAAGTAGCGATCGTGGGTGATGGCCACCACGGTGCCCGCAAAGTCCGCGAGGAATCGCTCCAGCCACGCCACGCTTTCGGCGTCGAGGTGGTTGGTGGGCTCGTCCAGCAGCAGCATGTCCGGCTGCTCCAGCAGCACACGGCACAACGCCACGCGACGACGCTCACCACCTGACAACGTGGTCACATCGGCATCGCCCGGCGGCAGCCGCAGCGCGTCCATGGCAATCTCAATCGTGTTGTCGAGATTCCACAGGTCCAGCGAATCGATGCGCTCCTGCACCTTCGACTGCCGGTCCAGCAGCTTCTCCATCTGCGCGTCGCTCATCGGCTCGGCGAACTTCATCGAGATATCGTTGAACTCGTTCAGCAGATCGCGCTGCATCTTCACCGCGAGCTCCACATTGCCGCGCACGTCCAGCGTCGGGTCCAGCTGCGGCTCCTGCGGCAGGTACCCGATCTTGGTCCCCTGCGCCGCCCAGGCCTCGCCCTGAAAATCTTGATCCACCCCCGCCATGATGCGCAGCAGGGACGACTTACCCGCGCCATTGGCGCCCAGCACGCCGATCTTGGCGCCCGGGTAGAACGACAACCAGATATCGTCGAGGATGATGCGCGAGACCGGCACAACCTTGCGCAAACCCTTCATGACGTAAATGAACTGCGGGGCCATATTTGAGACGGAAGACGGAAGTCGGGAGTCAGAACCTGCAGACGATTCGCGAAATCTAGCGGACGGCTCAAGTCGCTGGTTTCGGGTGACGGTCGCGGGAACGCCCCCACGACGTATCTTCCCCCCATGCAGATCGCCGACGTCGCCGCCCAGCTCTCCGGAAACCCCGCCGCCGTCCTCCCGCTCCTGTTCGGAGCCGGCGTGCTGACGTCGCTGACGCCGTGCGTATATCCGATGATCCCCATCACCGCGGCCATCGTCGGGGGGCAATCAGCATCGGAGCAGTCAGGCGCCACTATCGCATCAAAGTGGCGCCCACTCGCCCTTTCGCTCACGTATGTGCTGGGACTGGCCACCGTCTACGCCGGCCTCGGGCTCCTCGCCGGCCTCACCGGCACCATGTTCGGCACCGTCAGCGCCAACCCGTGGGCGTTCTTCACCATGGCCAATCTGCTCATGGTCGCCGCCCTTTCCATGTTCGACGTGCTCCCCGTGCGCGTCCCCGCCGCCATCCTGCAGCGCGCCGCCAACGCCGGCACCGGCGGACGCGTCGCGGGCGCGTTCATCATGGGCGCCGCCTCGGGACTCGTGGCCGCCCCCTGCAGCGCGCCCGTCATGGCCGCCGTCCTCACCTGGGTCTCCACCACCGGCAGCGCCCTGCTGGGCTTCACCTACCTCTTCACCTTCTCGCTCGGCATGTGCACGCTGCTGGTGATCGTCGGTCTCAGCGCCGGCACGCTCACCCGCCTGCCGCGGGCCGGCCTCTGGATGGTGTGGGTCAAAAAGGCATTCGCCGTGCTCATGTTGGGCATGGCGGAGTACTATCTCGTCAAGATGGGGCAGGTCTTCTTCTGACCCCCGCCGTCGTCCTCTCGCTCAACCACGCCTCATGATGCGTTTCTCCGCCATCACGCGCCTCGCCCGTGTAGCCGCCGTTGTCTCCGCCGTGGCCGTCGCCAGCGCGACCGCGCCGCTCGCCTCCGCGCCGCTCGCGGCCCAGGACACCGGCATCGCCCTTGGCGAAAAAGGCCCCGGCGGCCCGCTCCTCACGCTCGAGGGCAAACCCGTCGACCTCGCCGGCTACCTAGGCAAAGGCCCGGTCGTGCTGGAGTTCTGGGCCACCTGGTGCGGCAACTGCAAGCAGATGGAGCCCGCGATGCGCGCGGCCATGAAGAAGTACGGCGCGCAGGCGCAATTCATCACCATTGCCGTGTCGGTCAATCAGTCATTCGAGCGCGTGAAAGCCTGGCAGAAGCTCAACACGCTGCCCGGTATCATGCTGTTCGATAAAGCGGGACAGGTGAGCGGCGCGTACGATGCGCCGGCCACCAGTTATGTGGTCGTGCTCGACAAGACCGGCAAGGTGGTCTACACCGGGGTCGGCGGCTCGCAAAACGTCGACGCGGCGGTCAGGAAAGCGCTCTAACGAGCGCCCCCCGGCCGCCGCAGGTCGGCACGCCGCAGGTCGGCACGCCGCAGGTCGGCACGCCGAAGGTCAGTACCCAGCGTGCTGCAACACCGTGCGACCTTCCGCGACCAACCCATCCACCAGCTTCTTCACGTGCGCTTCGGTCGTCCGCGCATTCATCACGGCCACGCGTAGCACGCGGCGCTTGTCCATCGTCGTCACCGTAATCCAACCGCGCCCCGATCGGTTGTACCGCTCGCGCAGCACATCGGTCAGTTCGTTCAGCTTCGGCGTCGGCACATCCTTCGGCGTCCACGCGAAGCACAGAATGCTGGACTGCGGCTCATGGATGGTCGTGAAGTCGGGATGCTCTTCCAGCATCTTGTGCAGCGCCAACGCCACGCGGCAGGTGCGATCATACAGCGCCGCCAGCGGCTCAATGCCGTAGCGCTCCAGCGCCACGTACAGCTTCAGCACGTCGGCACGACGTGAGCACTGGAAGCTGCGCGGTCCGGTGTCCCACACACGCGCTTCATCGCCCGAGGCGAACAGGTACGGTGCCTGCTGCGAGAACGCCGCCGCCAATTCGCTCTCGTCGCGCATCAGCAGCATGCCGGCGGCCATGGGCAGGTTGAGCGTCTTGTGCGGGTCCCACGAAATCGAACGCGCGCGCTCGATGCCGGCCACACGGAAGCGCTGCGTATCCGACAGGATGGCGGCCCCGCCATGCGCGGCATCCACATGCAACCAGATGTCCCCGCGCGCGCCCTTGTACTCGGCGCACAGGTCCGCGATGGCATTGATGTCGTCGAAGCTACCCGTGGCCGTGCACCCCGCCGTCGCGACAATGGCCATCACCGGCGTCTGCTTGTCCTTCAGCTGCTTCAACTTCACGCGCAGCGCGGCCACATCCATGCTGTGATCGCGCGACGGAATGGTGATCACGCGATTCGTGCCCAGCCCCATCTCACCAGCCGCGCGCAGTACGGCGTAATGCGTATGCTCACCGCAGAGCAACACCGGCGTCGGCATCACGGGCAGTCCGTGCGTCCACACATTGGGAATCACCGCCGTACGGGCGGCCAGCAGCGCCGAGAAGGTCGCCTCGGTCCCGCCCGACGTCATGGTGCCACCGGCGCGGGAATCCCAGCCCACCAGGTCGGTCATCCACGCGATGACCTGACGCTCCAGCGGCGTGAACGACGGCGACATCTCGCGCACGGCCATGGACTGGTTGTACGCGCTGATCAGCGCGTCCGTCCAGACCGCCGCCGGAAGCGGCGCCGAGACCTGATGCCCGATGTACATCGGGTGCGCGAGGCGATTCACGTCGTCCAGCAGGTGGGTCGCCAGACGCTGCGCCACCTCGTCCAGCGGACGCCCACGCAGCGGCATCTCGGAATCGAGGCGGTCCGCGATCGTTTGCGCGCTGTGCCACGTCGACACCGGCCCGACGCCCTTTTTCGTCCCCGTCAGATACTTCGCCGCCAGCGCCAGAATCGGCTCCGCCGCCTCAAGCGTCGTATCCGCTTCCAGCTCTTCGTCGAGCTGCGCGAGAAGAGCTTCCGGGTCGGGAATAGCGCGTAAAGCAGAAGATCCAGTCGGGTATCGTGGCATTGTCGGGAGGCGTTACGAAGCGAAAAGGGTCAGGAGCTCGCCAGCTACGGCGTGACTTCTCGGAATATCGGCTGCTGCGTGCGTTCGTCCCAGCGCCAATGTGCGGCATTCGTCAGCCGGACACCACCGATCCACCGGTCGATGCCATTTTCGGCCACGGAATCCGCGCGTGCGCGCACCACATCGTGACCGAACGGGGTCAGGGTGACGGTACGCTCCCAGAACAGCCGAGCATCAGCACCAGAGGTTGGCGCCAACACCCGCGTCCCGTTGGGATGGGTAACCAGTGGACGACTACCCTCCCCCAGACGTTCCACATACCACGCAAAACTCCAATCACCCAGCCACACCCACGATTCGCTTACGTGGTGAGACATCTGGTACAGCTTGCCTAGAGTGGTCGCGCCGGGCATCAGCGCCTCGCAGATCTGCCGCTCGCTGCGCGACAGCCCAGTCTCCGCGTCGGGATACTCCTCAAGCGCCCGCCGCAAGGCTGCCGTCAGGTGGGGCAGCCGCTCGTGGTCATCCGCCGCGTAGGTTCGCGCCGGAATGGAGCGGGCGAACCCCTCCACCGCAGCCAAGAGGGCCTCAGGCGTCGACGAGGTAAACGCCTCCCAGGCTAGCCGCCCGCGCGCCAGATCCTCATCAGTAATGGACCGCCGGAGGTCGTAGAGCGGCCGGAACTTCTCCGGTGGCAGCGCCCCGAGCAGCAGATCCGCCGGCACGATGCTGATGAACGGCCGCTCAGCCGCCGGACATTGCCACAGATGCGACAACACCTGGATCAGCTGCAGTTGATCGTACAGATCCGGCTCAAACCACAGCACAATCGCGTCGGGAGCCCGGACCCCGTCGAGGCGGGCATCGCGATCCAACAGATCCTGGACGATATCCGCCTCGTTCGCCCACCGCCGCTCGGCCAAAAAGCGTGCGCGTGTGGCATAGAAGAGCGGTCGATGATCGTCGAGCGGCACCGGGCCATCGTGCAGCACATCGCGCCACGCCAACACGTCGCCGGGCAAGCCCGACCGGGCCAGCCCCTGCGCGGCAAAATCCCCATTCGTGACGTGCAAGGTGAACATGCCGTATCGGACTGTGGGTTCGCGAAGTATCGTCGCGGATACCCCTCGGTGCGTGGTCATACGTATGTTGCATGGAACGGTGCGTCAGCGCCAGCCGCGTCGGGCGCTCTCCCAACACTTCCAGTGATCGCGATGACGGACCCACTCCACGCCGGGCCATTCGCAGAACCGATACGCGTTGTCGGTTCGAGTGGCATGGGACAGACGCTCGATGAGACGGACATGGATTCGGAGCCCGAAACGGAGCCCGATCCGCTTGGAGACACGACGCTCGGACTCTGGGCCGTCGTCTTCGCCGGAGGCATCGGCACGCGCTTCTGGCCACTGAGCACCGCGCGTCGTCCCAAACAGGTCCTGGCGCTGGTCAATGAACGACCGCTCATCGCCGATACCGTCCTCCGGCTCTCGCCGCTGATCCCCCCCGAGCGCGTGCTCGTGGTGACGAGTGCCGACATCGTGGACACGCTGCACGACGTCATCCCCGAAGTGCCGCGCACCAACATGCTCGTCGAGCCACGTCCGCTCGGCACCGCCGCTGCGCTCGCGTGGGGCGCCACCGAAGTCGCCAAACGCGCCGGCGACAACACCGTGTTCGTGGCGCTGCACGCTGACCTCGCCGTCGCGTCGCCCAATACCTTCCGGCAAACCATCCGACGCGCCGCCGTCATCGCCACGACGGAGTCGGTGCTCGTCACCATCGGTGCGCGCCCGACGCGCTGCGAAACGGGGTTCGGCTATCTCCAGCCCGGTGCCCCCATCGATCCGCTGGTCTCGCGCGCCGAAGGCGGCGCCTGCCGCGTCGAGTACTTCGTCGAGAAGCCCGCTGCGGTACTGGCCGATACGCTGATCGAACGCGGCGCGCTCTGGAACAGCGGCATCTTTGTGTGGCGCGCCAAGGTCGTGCTGGAGGAACTCGAGGCGCACGCCCGCGAATTGGTACACGGCCTGCCGCTGCTGGCCGCCGGCGCGCTCGATGCCTTTGCCGACGCGGTCACCTCCGTCTCCATCGATCGCGGCCTGCTCGAACGCAGCGCCAACGTCGTGGTCCTGCCAGGCGATTTCGGATGGGACGACGTCGGCACCTGGGCCGCCTTGCGTCGCGTGCGTGAACTCGATGACACCGGCAACGGCGTCATGGGACCGGTCCACTGCGTCGACGCGTCGGGCAATGTCATCCATGCCGACGGACAGTGCATCGTCGTCTACGGCATCTCCGGCATGCTCGTCGTGTCCGTCAACGGCATCACCTTCGTCACCACCCTCGATCGTGCGTCCGACTTGGGGCCCTTGCTCAACGCGCTGCCCGGCAGCCTGCGCTTCAATCCCGGGCAGCCGTCGTAATCCGTACGAGCGACACGCGGCGCGACACGCGGCGCGACACACGGCCCGACACGCTGCGCGACACGCGGCGCGATCCGACCGCTACACGCCGCGAAACACCGGCAGACGTTTCTCCCGGAATGCCGCCATCGCTTCCTGCACATCACCCGTGGCAAAGCAGGTCTTGATGGACGCGAGCTCGTCACGCAGCTGATCATCCAGCGTGGCACTGGGGCTCTGCAACATCAGGCGCTTCGTGAGCGCCAGCGCGATCGGCGGTCCGGAGGCCAGACGCGTGGCGTACGCCTGCACGCTTGAGGCGAACGACTCGGGCGCATACACGCCCACCACCAAGCCAATGCGTTCAGCTTCGTCCGCCGCGAGATCACGACCCGTCAGCACGATGTCCATCGCGCGCGAGTGGCCCACCAGTCGCGGGAGCATCCAACTCACCCCAGCGTCCGGCGACAGACCGCGGCGCACGTACCCGGCCGTGCACTTCGCATCGGATTGCATCAGCCGCAGGTCGCACGCGAGCGCCAGCCCAAAGCCCGCGCCGGCGGCGGCGCCATTGATGGCGGCGATCACCGGCTTCTCGCACTGCACGATACTCATCACCCAGCGCCCCACCCAATAGTACGGGTCGAGTCGCGTCGCGCGGGTCCCGCTATCGAGGGGCACCGGCTCTGCTAAATCGAGCCCCGCGCAGAAACCGCGCCCGGCGCCGGTGATCACCACCACGCGCACCGCATCCTCCGCCGCCGCCGATGCCATCGCGTGGGGCAACTCGTCCGCCAATCCGGGATTCACCGCATTCAATCGATCGGGACGATCGAGCGTGATGGTCCGCACGCCCTCCACCGAGGTCTCGATCCGCAAGTATTGGTACGACGACACGCGACACGCTCCGTCGGGAGAGGGAAAATCGCCACCGCTGAACGCTATGCGCGAACGCTATCCGCGTGGGCGGGTCGGCGCGACTGGTTCTCTTTCACGTGGGCACTTCCCGGCGCCCACTACCGTTCCGCCCCCCCCGCTGGCTAGATCACACCTCCTACCTACCGCGTGTGTCTAGCGCGACGCTGTTTCGTACCGCCGACTTCGGTCGGTGCTCCTCTCCGTTTCCGGACACAATGGCTGCTTCTCGTTTGAGCGCTGCTGCGAAACTGTTGGATGAACCGACGCACGCGAACGGCCCACTGGCCACCGCCGAAGCGCTCGGCCGAACCGCGGTGGAAACCTGTCGTCAGCACGAACGGCTGTCGCGACTGAATGACCTGGGCGTATCGACCGCAGAGCTCGCGGCCGCGCACGCGCTGGTGGATACCATCGATCTCGCGTTGGCCGAGTGTGTACAGGCGTTCGAGAAGAGCTGCGCCAAGGTGCAGGTCTCGGACGACGTCGATGTGCGCCACACCGCGAACACGCTCTGGCTCGCGGCGCGGGAATATCTCCGCCGGCATTCCATCGCCGAGCGCGCGTCGCAGCAGTTGACGCACCACGACGTGGAGCAGCTGGGTGTGCTCAAGTTCGAATACGAACTCGAAGCGTCGGCGCTGCTCGCCCTGCGACAGGCCACCACCGCCTTCGGCAAACTCCGCGCCGACGCGCGCTAAGCGCTAAGGCCTAAGCGCTCACCGTAGGAGGTCGGAGACGGCCGTGTCGCGCCGCATCCGGTGCTGCACTCCGGTGCTACACTCCGGGTCTACACTCCGGTGCTACACGATGAGCGGTCCCGTGAGCTCGAGTTCCATGAGCTTGCGGGCGGGTTGCGGATCACGCGTCAGGTAGATCTGCAACCGTTCGATGCGCGCCGGCGCATCCACGCGCACGGCCAGCAATTCGCGCTCGTTCTTCGGCGTGAGCGTCGGATAGAAGCTCAGCGTGCAATGCGGCGAGAACATGAAGCGGGCTTGGCGAAACGGCAGCCCGCAGCGCGCAATGCGTTCGTGCAGCGCGCGCAGCGGCCCGTGCGGATCCAGCGGCAGCGAGACGATTTCCGTCTGCATGAACCGATGCGGCAATCCGAACGGCAGCGCCATCGGCGCGGTCGTGGTGGTGATCGGTATCAACGCCTCGCGAATTCGATCCACCGGCGTATCGGTGGGAATCGTCCCCACACCCGATGATCCCGCCAGCGTAATATGCGGCGGAGTCAACCGAGCCAACTTCGGGTCGAATCGCTCCTGCAGGGCGCGGACGTGGGAGCCTGCTTCTCCCGGAAGTTCTGCGAGAATAAATATGCCAAACGACGCGGCCATGTCCGCAATCTAGCGAAAGACCCCTCACGGTGTCGCGCCGTGCGCGGTATGTTCGCGACATGGGCGAGGCGATGGCGGTCATACGGCAATATTTGAACGAGATGGAGGCGCTGGTCGCGCGCTCCGTGCTCGAAGCGCACGACATTCCCGCCGTCGTCCTGCGCGACGATGCCGGCGGCATGTTGCCCGCCATGCACCTGCTCTATCCGGTGCGCCTCGCGGTGCGTGTCCATGACGTCACGCAAGCGCTGTTCATTCTCGACGCGCCCTTCGACGAAACCGCCACCGACGACGCACTCGGTCCCCGCGACTTCAGCGGTCGCCCCTGATCCGCGCCTTTCGGACGATGACTGATCAACTCGCAGGCAATGTGGTGCTCATCACCGGTGCCTCCAGCGGCATCGGCGCCGAACTCGCGCGCCAGTGCGCCGACGCCGGAGCGCGCGTGGCCCTCACCGCCCGCGATGCCGAACGACTGGGACAGGTCGCGGACGAGTGCCGTCAGCGGGGCGCCGAGGTGTTCGTCGTCACCGGCGACGTCAGTATCCAGGACGATTGTCGCCGGATGGTCGACGAAACGATCGCACGGTTCGGGCGCCTGGATACGCTGGTGAACAATGCCGGGCTGGGGTCCAGCGGCCGTCTGGAAGACGTCACCGATCTCGCGCTCTACGACACGCTCATGCGGGTCAATTATCTGGGCAGCGTCTGGTGTACCGCGTACGCGCTCCCGCATCTCAAGCGGTCCAAGGGGCGCATCGTCGCGATCTCCAGCCTCACGGGACTCACCGGGGTGCCCAAGCGTACCGCGTATGCCGCCACCAAGCACGCCATGGCGGGGTTCTTCGACTCGCTGCGCATTGAGCTGGCCGGTACGGGCGTGACCGTCACGGTCATCTACCCGGGCTTTGTGTTCTCCGAGATCAACCAGCGCGCCTTGCAGCCCGACGGACGCCCGTTCGGCCAACGGGCCTATCAGCGCAAGCTCGGCGAAACCATGGAGACCGCCGAGTGCGCGCGACTGATTCTGCGCGCCACCGTGCGCCGGCAGCGCGATCTGGTGATGACCTTCCGCGGCAAGATCGGACGCATCCTCAAGCTCATCTCGCCCGCGCTCGTGGATATCATCGCGCGCCGCGCCATCGAGTCGCGACAGTAACCCGCCGTACGCGCGGGGCGACTATCTTGGGCGTATGTCGTCCACGATCCTCCGCGTAGACCCCGAGCACCCGGATCCGGCCGCTATCGCGCAGGCGGCGGCCATCATGCTGGCCGGCGGACTGGTGGCCTTTCCCACCGAAACCGTCTACGGGCTTGGGGCCGATGCCTTCAACGCCGAGGCCGTCGCGGGTATTTATGCGGCAAAGGGGCGTCCGGCCTGGAATCCCGTGATTGCGCACGTCCCCGACGTGGCAGCGGCTCGTGCGCTCGCCGCCGAGTGGAGCGACACCGCCCAACGGTTCGCGGATGCTTTTTGGCCGGGCCCGCTCACCCTGCTGCTTCCCAAGGCCGCCAACGTCCCCGACATCATCACCGCGGGCCTTCCGGCGGTGGCGGTGCGCGTCCCCGCGCATCCGGTCGCGCTGGCGCTGCTGCGCGCCGTCGCGCGCCCCATCGCGGCCCCGAGTGCGAATCGGTTCACGCAGCTGTCGCCCACCACCGCGGCACATGTGCTGGCCTCCCTGGGCGACCGCGTCCCACTCATTCTCGACGGCGGCGCATCGCAGGTGGGGATTGAAAGCACCATCGTTGACGTCACGGGGCCACGCCCGGTCATCTTGCGTCCGGGGATGATCTCGCGATCGCAGCTCGAGGCCGCCCTCGGTGCGCCGGTGGACGTGCACGAGCCCGCGCGCCACGCCCCAGTGCGGGCCGACGACCCCGCGACCGTGAGTCAACGCGCGCCCGGGATGTCCGATCGGCATTACGCGCCGCGGGCCGATGTCTGGCTGTTTGATGCGGCGGACGCCCGCGAGGTGGAGCGCGC
>CALQGY020000094.1 GCA_943330235.2 Candidatus Kuenenia stuttgartensis | reverse complement strand
GCCGCGATGACTTGCGCATCACCGACATCACGCTGGTTGGAGGCGGTCCGCACCTGCGTCGCCGCTTGTCCTTCGCTGGTGCGATCGCCCGTTGCCGCAAGCGCCGCGGCCAGATCGGCCTCCGCCTGCGCCACACGCACCTGGAACTCGCGCGCATCAAGCTTCACGAGGAGACTCTTGTCATCGACATGCGTGTTCTCAGCCGCCTGCACCTGCAGGACATAGCCGCCCACCTTGGCGACCACCGGCACGATGTGACCATCGACCTGCGCGTTATCCGTGGACTCATGGATGCGCGCGAAGGACCAACGCTGAAAACCCCAGTACCCGATGCCCGAGAACAGGACGAGCGGGATGAGGATGCGGAAATAGTTAGGCTTGGAAGCGGAAGTCATGGCGAAGAAATCGTGGGAAAAACGAAGAGAAAAAAACGCGATACATCAAGCCATCAGTGACACGTGCTCGGTAACCCGTGATCCTTTCACCGATCACCCTTTTTTCACCTTTTCACCGTTCACGTAGTAGCCGTACCCTCACGGCAATTCTTGCACTTTCCCAAGCGCCCGCGCGAGACTCACGCGCGCGCTCTGATACATCGCCAGCGCATCGACGCGCAGCGTGCGCGCCTGATTGAGCGACAGCAACGCGATGATGACGTCGCCATTGCCCGCCACGCCGGCACGGAAGCGCTCCTGCGCCTGCGCCACTTCCTGCTCGGCCAGACCGAGTCGCTCGCGCACGGCATCGAGCTGTTCACGCGCGCCGGCGATATCGAGCAAGGCCGCCCGCACGTCCAGCGCACTCTGTGCACGCAGATCTTTGAGCTTCGCTTCCACTTCACGCGTGACGGCGATCTGCTCCTGCGTACGTCCTTCGCGACGGAAGCCGTCGAACAATCCCACCGACATCTGCACGCCCCACGTGTACGTGGGGAGCAGGTGGCCCAAACTCTTGCCGATCACACCCTGATCAACCATCAGGCCCAGTTGCGGCGTGCGCTCCCAGCGAATGGCGGAGAGGGCGCGCTGCTGCGACGATTCCTGTGCCATCAGGGCGCGCACATCCGCGCGCGAGTCGGCGGCCTGCGCGATCACCGCGCGCTCGTCCACCGCGGCGGCTTCCTCAGGCAGTCCACCCAGCGAATCGCGCAGCGTCAGCGGCGCATCCAGCGAGAGTCCGAGCACGCGCTTGAGCTCCAGCAGCGCACGGTCGCGATCATTCCGCGCGCCGATGAGCTGCGCGTGCGTGGCGGCCAATTGCGACTGCGCGCGGGTGACATCCAGCGCGATCCCCACGCCGGCCTGCAGTTGGTCGCGCGCGATGCGCAACAGGTCGGCCGCGAGGGTGGAGTCGGCGGCGCGCGCCGCAACGTGCGCTTCGGACCGCGCCGCACGGACATAGGCCAAGGCCGCGAGGGCGGCGGACGCATCGGCCTGCGCGTTCACCTCCGCGGTGACCGCGGCGGACGCGGACTGCGCCGCGCGCCACTTGGCCACGTTGCCGAGATCGAGCAACGGCTGCTGCAGGCGGTACCGCATATCAATCGTCCGCACCGGCCCGATCAGCTGACCGTTGGGGTTGAGCAGTGGCCGTCCGGTCGGGTCACGGAACTCGAAGCCGAAGGTGGCGGAGTTGGTCGTGCGCCCGGCCTGTTGAATACCGGCGGCGAGATCGGGGAGCAGTGCGCCGCGACGCTGCAGCACGCGGGCGTCAGCGGCGGCGATGCGCGTACGGGCCACCTCGACCGCACCGTTTTGGCGGGCCGCGAGCCGAGCGGCATCACCCAGCGACAGCGCGGTGCCCTGCGCCATGGCCGGCGCGGACGCCGAGAGCAACAGGAGGGCACCGGCGCTCAGGAATCGTGCGCCATTGACCGCGCGCAGCGAGGGAAGGACGTGGTGTGGACGGGATGACACGGTCATGACGTGGAGGGCGTGGGAAACGGCGCGGCGACCTGCGCATCGGGGCGCAGCGCATGGAGATAGAAATCGATGATCTCGTCGCAGACCTGTTCGTCGGTGCGACTTTCGAGCGTCGGGAAGTACTGGCGGCGCGAACACCAGGTGCTGTGCGTCATGGCCAGCGCGGAGAGCATGCGCGCGCCCACCTCGGGATCAATCGCACGGAATTCTCCGCGGGCGGTGCCCCGTGCGACGATGTGGCCGATGAGCCGGCGGCCGCGCGCGACGACCTCGTCGGCGTAGAACTGCATGAGGTCGGGGAAATGGCCGAGCTCGGCGAGCACGAGCCGCTGCACCACCTCGAAGCGCTCCGTGCGCAGAAAGTGCCACCAACCGGTCGCCACGATCCGCAGCTGCTCCGCCGCCGCCAGCCCGTCCGACTCGGCCAGGCGCGCCTCGGCGGACTCCAGCGCGGCGATGGTCGTGGTCCGCACCATCTCGCGGAAGAGCGCTTCCTTGTTGGGGAAGTACAGGTAGATGGTGCCCTTGGCGACATTCGCGCGGCGTGCGATGTCGTCGAGACGCGCCCCGGCGAGGCCGTGCTCGGCAAACTCGCGGAAGGCCGCGTCCAGGATCTGCTGTGGCCGCGATTCCGGATCGCGCCGACGCTTGTGGTCGGCGGGTTCGCCGACGTGAACTGCTACAACCGACATGCCTGTCCCGAAGAGAAGTCGTTACTGACTGACTGGTCAGTCTAGAACGATCCTAGGGGATGCCGGGTTCCCGTGCAAGGCGCACCGTGGGGTATTTACGATTCCGGTAAAGGGAAAGCATTGTTGTGACGTGATTTACAAGACGGTGAGGCAAAAGAAAGCGGGCGACCTCCGAATCCCGGAGGTCGCCCGCTGGCACAGCCACCGCCGAGGGTTAGCCGACGATCGGTCCGATCGTGGTCACCACGGCCTCAGCCTTCTCGCCCTTTTCCTTCGCAAAGTGATTGTTCGTGAGAACCACGATGCCGTACATGATGGCGCCGATGAACAGCGCGCCGCCGATGAGCCCCGCGAATGCGGCGCCGATGTCAGAGCCGCCCTTCGAATGATCGTGTGCCATGGGTCTGTCTGGAAGAGAGAGGGTCAGCTGGCCGTCGCGGGCGCGTCGACGACGCGCACCGAGGTCATCGCATCATTTCCCACGATGGCGTTCATCGCGTCGAGGCCCGACGTGATCTGGCCGAACACGGTGTGCACGCCGTTCAGGTGACGAGTGTTCCCCTCGCTCAGCACCATGAAGAACTGGCTGCCGCCCGTGTTCTTGCCGGCATGCGCCATGGACAGCGCGCCCACCGTGTGCTTGTGCGGGTTGCCGGCGGTCTCGCACGGGATGTTCCACCCCGGGCCGCCCGTGCCAACGCGACGATCGCCTTCGGGCAAGTCGCGCGAGAGCGGATCGCCACCCTGCACCACGAACTCCGGGATCACCCGGTGGAACTTCACGCCATCATAAAAGCCCGAGTTGGCGAGCTTCTCGAAATTCTCGACAGTCTTGGGGGCCGCATCGGCGAACAGTTCAGCGACGATGGTGCCCTTGGTGGTTTCAAACGTGGCCAGCTTTGACACGGAAAGATCCTCGTAGGGGAAGTTGCAAATCTACGTAATGGGTGGGAGTGCGATCAACCGTGTCCAGCCGGAAGATCGGCCGAACCCGCCGAGGCCTCGATATCCGCGCTCGGGCAGACATCGCGCAGCGAGCACGTGGGGCACTGCGGCTTACGGGCAAAACAGAGCCGCCGTCCGTGCCAGATGAGCAGATGGCTCAGAATGGCCCAGCGCTCGCGCGGGAACAGGGGCATGAGCTCGCGCTCAATCCCCACGGGGTCGGGCTCACGCGTCAGCCCGAGGCGTCGGGCGAGCCGCTGCACATGCGTGTCCACCACGATGCCTTCGTTGATACCGAAGGCATTCCCAAGCACCACGTTGGCGGTCTTCCGCCCCACGCCGGGCAACAGCACCAGCTCGGCGATGGTCTGCGGCACCTGCCCGTGATGCTGCGTCTCCAGTCGCCGCGCCATCCCCACGAGGCTCTTGGCCTTGGCGCGGAAGAAGCCCGTGGTGCGCACAATCGCCTCCACGTCCTCAGGCGCCGCGGCCGCCAGCGCTGCCGCATCGGGATAGCGCGCGAAGAGCTCGGGCGTCACCATGTTGACCCGTACGTCGGTGCACTGGGCGGACAAAATGGTGGCGCACACCAACTCAAACGCATTGCGGTAGTCCAGCTCGCAGTGCGCGTCGGGGTACTCCGCCAGCAGGCGCTCCAGCGCGACCGACGCAATGACCTGTTTGCCCGCCTTGGTGCGCGGCGACTTGGCCACCGTCGGCGCCTTCTGCGACGGTTTCTGACCGTTGGACTTCGCGCGGCTGGCGCCTCGCCGCAGCGTCGAGGTCTCAGGCGCCGTCGTCATGGCGTTCGTTGCCGCCTTCGACGCCGCTTTCGATGCCGCTTTCGATACGGCTTTCGTCGGCGTCTTCGTGGCACGCGTGCCGGGCTTCTTCACCGACAACGGCTGACGCGGACCGCTCCCCCCTCCACTTCTCGCCATGATCAGCCGGGTGTCGCCGCACGACGCGCCGGCGCCGCCAAGCGCGGCCCGGACGCACGCTGCCGCCGCGCCGCGGAGAAGGCCAGCACGAACGCGGCGTCGCGGGTGTTGAGCACGTTGTGCGCACTCAGCCAGCCTTTACGGGCGATTGCCACGCCCATCTCGAGATTCTCGAAGCCCTGCGGCGAGTGCGCATCCGGACCGATGGAGACCATCGTGCCGTACTCCGCCGCTAACCGGCAGGCGCGCCAGTCGATATCGAGTCGGTGCGGATCGGCATTAAGTTCCACCGCCACACCCACGGCGCCGGCCTTTTCGATGACCGCACGGAGATCGATGGCGTAGGGCTCGCGCGTCAGCAACAAACGCCCCGTCGGATGGCCGAGGATGGTCAGGTGGGGATCATCGAGCGCCTTGAGCACGCGTTCAGTCATCTGCTGCTCGTTCATGCCGTAGCGCGTATGCACTGAGCCAATCACGAAATCGAATCGCCCCAGAAACTGCGCGTCATAGTCCACGCGGCCGCAGGGGAGGATGTCGGCCTCGATGCCCTTGAGCACCCGAAACGCGACCCCGTCGCGCGCGAAGGCAAGATTGAGCGCATCGATTTCGTCGTGCTGCGCCAGAATGGCGTCGCGCGACAGCCCGCCCGCGTACGTGTTGGACTGCGAGTGATCGCTCACCCCCAAGTAGCCCAGCCCCTGCGCCTGTGCGGCCGCGGCCATTTCGGCGATGGTGGCCCCGCCATCGCTGTAGTGCGAGTGGCAATGCAGTGCCCCCGCGAGATTGGCGCGCGTGAGGAGCGATGGCAGCGCATCGCGCGCGGCCGCCTCCAGTTCGCCGGCGCCTTCGCGGAGCTCCGGTTCGCAGTACGCGAGGCCCAGATGCGCATAGAGGTCCTGCTCGGTCCGCACGGGCAGCAACGCCCCATCGGCACCACGCAGCTCGTCGCCCGCGAGCACCATGCCCATCTGCGCGGCGCGTTCGGTGAGTTGGCGGACGTGCGCGCTGCTACCCGTGGCACGCCAGAGCGCGAGCGCGAACTGCTCCGGTCGCACGCAGGCCAGATCCACCGAGACGCCATCCTCAAGGCGGAGCGTGAGCGAGCGTCCACCACCGCCCAGCACTTCGCGTACGCCGCCCAGCTGCGCCAGCGCGGCCGCGACCACCGACGGGGACCCGCGCACCGCGGCCACGAGGTCGATGTCACGCACCAGTTCCATACGGCGCCGGATGGAACCCGCGATCTGCACCTGCAGCACATCAGGGTGCACCGCCATCTGCGCGCGCAGGCGCTCCGCCTGCGCGCACCCATGCTGCCAGAGGACGTAGGCGCCCGTGGCCCGTAAATCGGCGATGCCTTTCAGAATGCGATCCGCGGTCTTGTCACCGAAACGCGGTAACGCGGCTAATCGCCCGTCGCGCGCGGATTGCTCGAGCTCTTGCAGCGACTCGATGTGCAGTCCGTCGTGAATCTGACGGATGCGTGCCGGTCCGAGCCCGGGGACACGCAGCATTTCCAGCAACCCTTCGGGCGTTTCCTCCTGCAGGCGCTCCAGCAGGCTGGATCCGTTGGAGTCGGCGAGGTCACGCAGCACCTCAAGCGCTGCCGGGGCCAACGACGCGGTGGCGAACTCCCCGTGGAGCAGGGCATCGCTCAGGGCACGCTCACCGGCGGCCGCCGCAGCGCGCGCGGCCAATTGCATGGCGCGCACGGTGAACTGATCCTCGCCATGCAGCTGCAGCAGCGTGGCGACCTGCGTGAGGGCGTGTGCAGCGGACCGACAATCCATGGCGCCAATCTAACGACTCGGCGGCGTGAATCACGATATCAGGCGCGCGCGCCCACGCGCCCGCCTACGCGCCCGCGCTACCCCTCGACGCCAGCCACCATGCGCGCCTGGCGCACCAATGCCACCAGCTGCTCTTCTGTCAGCAGCATCTCCTGCGCGGCCGCATCGCGATCGAGCAGCCCGCTGCGCATGCTGACCGCCACCTGATTCAGGTAGCGCACCTTGGTCAGCACCTCGTTGGTCAGCCGTCGCAGCCCGTGGAACCGGCGCTTCTCTGCATGGGCACGTCGGAAGCGCTGCAGGAGCTCATCCGGACGCAGGTCCCGTGCGCGCTCCAAGACTTCGGCTTCGGAACGCCCAGACACAATGCCGCGGTCGGGGATGCCGGAATTGGTCCACTCCGGCTCCGCGAACCAGAGGCGCCCCACGTATTCGATGTTATCGTGGGCAATGTGCAACGACACACGCACCGGGCGTTCATCGGCTTCGATGGTGCCCAGCGGCGAATGGGTGACGGTCCCGAAAGGCAGCATGACAGTGAGCCGCGGGGTAATGAGAACCTTCAGCCGAGAAAACGCTGCATCGCGTCAAACAGGGCCTGCGGCTGCTCGACATACGGGACATGCCCGCAGTGATCGAGTACGACGAGCCGCGCGTCGAGCGCATCAGCCACCGCCTCGGCGGAGGCCAGAGGAATGGGATCGTTGCGCCCATGGACGACGAGTACCGGTAGCCGGACGGCACGGAGTGCTTCCCGGAGATCAAAGTCGCCGAGGCTCTCCCACACCGATTGCTGCACTTTCCCCTGGACGCGAAACGGGGTGAGAGACTCGGACCGGAGGGGGTCGGCGAAGTAGCCGGCCACACTGAGCTCGAAGCTACGCTGCCGGTAGGCGGCCGGGTCGGTCTCGCGCAGACCGGAGTCGGCCAGCGCCGCTCGGAGCCCCTGGATGACCGGGCCGCTTAACCGAGCCGCGAGTTCGGTCTCAAATTCGTGGCGCCACGCGCGGGTGATGGGGGCCGGCGAGATCAGAGCCAGACGCGACGGGGCCGGCCACTCTGGGTGACGCTCGTGCTGCTCGAGTGTGTAGAGCATGCCCAACAGCGCGCCCCAGGAATACCCCACCACCGGCACGTCGACGAGTGCTCGCTCGGCCATGAGGGCCGCGAGGTCGGCCACGTGGGTGCGCCACGTGATCGGGGCCCGGTCATCGGTTTTCGAGCGACCGCCGCCGCGCTGGTCGTAGGTGATCACGCGGTGCGACGCGCTAAGGGCGAGCATCTGCGGGTAGAGGTAGTCGTGATGCGCACCGGGCCCGCCGTGTAACAGCACGAGGGGCGGGGCATCCGATGGACCGTCCTCGCGCCAGTAGAGCGGCACGTCGGTCGTGGTGGTGAAACCTTCAGCGCGAGGCGCGGGGATGAGCAGGGGCATGATGGAACGATATCGCGTTGTCTCGCTCCCGTCTTCCGTCTCCGGTCGTGGGTACTAGCTTGCCGATATGCACACGCTGCCACCGGTGATCACCGAGTGACTCTTCGAGCGCCCTCCGCGCGCGCCACGCCCTCCTCGCGAACTCCCGATTCGGGAACCTCGCGAGTCTCGGGCGAAGGTCGCGCGTCCCGCGCCGTCGCGCGCACGCTGGGGCAGCTGATCGACCGCATCCTCGCCCTCGGGCCGGATAGCAAGGGCGAGATGGGTGGTCTGGAGGGAGTGGACCCGACCAGCCCGCTGCTGAGCGGTCTGCGCGACTCGATTCGTCAGGTGTCTGCCCGATCGCGCGACGGTGCGATGCTCTGTCGGGTGGTCGATGGCCGCCTGGTTCTGGAAGGCGCCGTGCTGGATCGCTCCAGTGCGTCGGATGAGCGGTGGCTGCAGTTGCTCCTCGAACGGCTGATCGCGTTGGAGGTGGGCGCGGTCACCGTCCGCGAAGGCGCCTCGCCCGGTGAGCTCTTGACGTTGGCGCGCCTGCTGGCACAATCGCACCCGCCCGTGGGGGTGATGCGCACGCCGAGTTTCGGCGCCGCCGTCATCGATGGAGCCACCATCGAGCCCGCACACGCGGATTCGGACGCGCACGCGAACGCGCACGCGCATGACGACGAGTCGCCGCGCGAGCTGATGCGCACGTGGAGTGTGTTGGTCACGCGCGTCGTTCCGCCCCGCGATCTGGATGGCGACGATCGTGCCGGAGCAATGGGGGCGGGGGTTGTCCTCTCGCGTTTGGCGGCGGCGCGCAGCGACGAGGCGGCCAGCGCCGTCGTTGATGCCGTGCAGGATGTGCTGGACGATGCGCAGCGGCGCGGCGATGCCTCGCTGGTGGATGGCATCGCCCGTGCGGTGCTCGCGCAGGTGCAGGCGGTGGGAGAGTCGGGCGGGCGCGTCGCGCTGGAGGGGGCTGTACGTCTACTCATGCGCGCACCGTTAATAGAGCTGCTGGCGCGCCAGTTTCCGCTCAGCCCTGATCGACCGCTGCTCGTGCAGCTCTTCGCGCGCGCTGGCGACGCAGGCGTCTCCACGCTCGTGCAGCAGCTCCTGACCACGGATGATGCCAATGCCCGTCGCGCGTATTTCGACGGCATTGTCGCGACCGACGTGGGCTCGGTGAAGTTGATGGACGCGCTGCGCGACAGTCGTTGGTACGTCGTGCGCAATGCCGCGGCGCTCTTGGGCGAAATGGGAGTGGAGCATGCGGATGAGACGCTCATCCCGCTGCTGCATCACGTCGACGAACGCATCCGCATCGCCGCATCGCGTGCGCTCATTCGCCTGCGCACCGTGAAAGCGATTCAAGCGCTGCACCTGATGATCGACGACCCCAACGCCGAAGTGCGTCGGCTCTCCGCCGCCGCGTTCGGTCTGGCGGGCACCGCCACGGGTGCCGTGGTACGGCCACCCGCAGCCAAGATTTCAGCCGCGCTCGAGCGCGAGATGGACGAGGACGTCGCTCTGGAAATGCTGGCGGCCCTTGGTCGATTGGGCAGCGCCGACGCCGTGCAGCGATTGCTGCGCATCGCGCTGCCGATCATACCGGACATGTCGGGCGATGTCGCCGCCACGCGCGATCCGTGGGTGCGCATTGCGGCCCTTGAAGCGCTGGTGCGCGCGCGTGGCGCGCAGATGCATCCCGTGATCGATATTCTGATGACCGACCTGGACGATGATGTGGCCGCCGCCGCCGCCGCCCTCAAAGACATCCTGCCAGCGACGACGCACCGCTAGCGCGGCGGTGTGCGCGCACTCGATGCGTGGTAGGGCGCGAAAACCCGCAAGCGCATACCGGTGGGTCTTCGCGTGAAGCCAGACCGGTTACCGTCGCGCTCCAGTCCAGATCAGGATCACGCCGCACCCAGACGTGGGCCCGAGGCTCGAGCTGAATTCCGGGGGGACAAAGTTGGCGCTGTACACTTCCACGGCGCGGATCTGCGACGGCGGGACAACGAAATCGAGTCCATCCTCGTGGGAGATCTGGAACCGGTCGACGAAAATGTCCGGTGAGCAGAGGTTCATGCGGCTACCGCCCCGCATGTAGATCTGGTCGCCCCCCCTTCCGCCCGCTTGCACGCGCACCCCGGTGATGCTGCGGAAGACGTCCGACAGAAATTCCGGTCTGATCCGTTCCAGCTCGTCCGGGCCGAGGTAGCGTCCCATCCCCTGTTGCCGGCGCTGGAAGAACTCCTGCAGGTTGGGCGCCATGGACTCTCGGAGTGCCCGAATGCGGACGGTGTCCAGTAGCGTCAGCTTGTCCATGCGGACGGCGATCGTCACCATCGAATCAGGCATCAGATCGACGATGCGGCGATGCGGTTCGTAGCCGATGGCGCGGATGTCGACGAGATAGGAGCCGGTGGGCAGGTCGGTGAGGCGCGCGCGACCGTCGCCCCCGCTCATCGCGAGGAGTCCGCTCCCCCAGACCGTCACGCGGGCATTCGATATTGGCTGTCCCCCGTTGCCCCGGAGTAGCCCTTCGAGGCGTCCGGTGCCGCGAAGCGCCGGGACGCTGTCCGGGAGCAACGCCTCCTCGGCGGGGATCTGTGCGGCGGTGGCGGTCGCCACGGCGGCGGAATCGCGTTCCCGTCCACTCAGCGGCACCGTGATGCGGCGGGCGCTACCGACGGAGAGCTCCTGATAGACGATCCCGGTGGGCTCGAGCTCGACATCGAGGATGCCGGTGGAATCGGTGTCGCTCCACGCGCGGAGGCGCACCATGGCACCGGTGGGGACGCCGCAGAGGCTGAACTCGCCGGTGGGCGCGGTGGCGATTTCGAGCCCCGGGAGCGAGCGGACGATCCTGCCGCGGGTGAGGGTGAAGACCGCCCATTGGACGCGCACGGTTCCAGCGATGCCGGGGCGACCGGGGGCCGTGCTGCGCAGAACGCCGTGGAGGATCCCCGAGGAATCGCGCGCGACCGAATCGCCGCAGATGCGGGCGATGAGGGTGTGCGCCGAGGGGATGGCGACGGTGATGCGCGAGGTACGACGCTCGCGGAGGGTGATCCGTTTGACGAGCTGTTCGATGCCGAGGGAGTCGAGGCGGGCGCCCATGAGGCCGATGAGCCATTCCCCGGCAGCGATGCTGTCGATACGGAAGCGGCCGAGGCTGTCGGCACGGACGACGCGGTTGGCCTCTGGGGCGGCGGCGTTGACCAGGTGAAGCGCGGCGCCGGCCATCGGGCGGCCGGCGACACTGTCGTAGACCGTGCCGCGGAGGCTCGCCGTGGCACTCTGGGCGCCGGCCCGAGCGAGCGGCAGGGTGAGGAGCAGGGCGATGGTCTGCCAGAGGCGCAGTCGCATCGCCGAAGCACTCGCGATCGAGGAATCGATGCGTGGTACGGTGGGCACTACCGCGCGGTGAAGTCCGTCTCGCGCGTCACCTGCCGACAGGTTTCGGCGATCAGGTCGGCCGCCTTATCGAGATCGTCCAGCGACACCATCTCGTTGGGCGAGTGCATGTAGCGATTCGGAATGGACAGCAACGCCGTCGCCACGCCGTGCCGCGTGAGATGAATCGCGTCGGCATCCGTGCTGGTCAGACGACCCGCCGCATGCACGCTGTACGGAATCTTCAAGCGCTCCGCGGTATCCCGCAGCAGGCCGAACGCGACGGGACTCACCACGGAGCCGCGCGTGAGCACGGGACCACCGCCGATGTTGTGCTCGCCGAGTTCTTCTTTCTTCATGCCCGGATGATCGGTGGCGAAGGTCACGTCCACGGCAATGGCCATGTGCGCCTCCAGCGACTGCGCCGCCACGCGCGCGCCACCGCCGGCATAACCGATCTCTTCCTGCGTGGTGGCCGCCGCGACCACACGCGCCACACCCGGATTGGCCGCATAGCGACGCAACGCTTCCAGCACCACGAAGGCGCCGATGCGATCGTCGATGGAGCGCGACACAATTTTCCGATTTGGCAGTTCGATCAGCTGGCTGTCAATCACGCCGGCGTCGCCGATGGCGAGATGCTCCAGCGCTTCGGCCTGACTGGACGCACCGATGTCCACCCACAAGTCGGTGATCTTGGACGCCTTCTCACGCTCGTCCGGCTTCATGAGGTGAATGGGCTTCTTGCCGATCACACCGAAAACATCACCGTGGCGTCCGAGAAACCGGATGCGCTGCGCGACGAGCACCTGCGGATCCCAGCCGCCGATGGGCTCGAAGTACACGAAGCCTTTGTCGTCCACCCACGTGACGATGATGCCGATCTCGTCGATGTGGCCGGCAAGCAGGATGGTGGGGCCGCCCTGGCCTTCGACGGTGGCGAAGCTGTTGCCCACCACGTCGGCGCGCACCTCGGCGAACGAAGCGGCCTCAGCACGCCACACGCGGGCGGGAGCGGCTTCAAAACTGGACGGGCCCGGGGTGTCGAGCAGCCGCTTGAGAAAAACGAACGAGGAGTCGGAGAGCATGCCGGAAAATACTCAGTAACTGGCGAGACAGCGCGGGGGGAGAGAGCTTTTGCGGTATGACTTTCATCCTTCTCGCTATCGGGCTCGGCGCTGGAATCCTCTCGGGCCTGTTCGGCATCGGCGGCGGCATCGTGATTGTGCCCGCGCTGATCTATCTCGCGAAGTTCCCGCCGCTGCGCGCAGCGGGGACCTCGCTCGCTGCCCTCGTGATCCCCGTCGCCGCGGCCATCGGGGCGCTCTCGTACTACAAGGCGGGGCAGCTGGATATCAAGGCGGCGCTGTTCATCGTGGTCGGCATGACCATTGGCGCAGCGCTTGGCGCACAGATTTCGCTGCACGTCGATGCCTCGCTGCTGAAAAAAGGCTTCGCCGTGCTGATGGTGGTGATGGCGGCGAAGATGTGGTTCAGCTGATCACGCGATGCGACGCGCGTGACGCGCGTCGACGGTGCTGAAGAGCCCAGGGTTGAAAATCCGCGCCATGGTTTCGATGCCATCGACCACGCGCGGCCCCGGGCGGCTCACCAACCCGTTCGCGTCCAACGCCCACACCTGACGGCCGGCCAACCAGCTCCACGCCTCAAGGCGCAGCAGCTGCTCGGCTTCCGCAGTGGCCGCCGCCAGCGAATAGCCGCACGGTGCGATCAGCACAATTTCCGGATCCGCCAGCTTCAGCGCGTCCATCGACACCGTAGTGGAGTGCGCGCCCGCCGTGCCTACGACATCAATGCCGCCGGCGCGCTTGACCTGCTCCGGCCCCCAGTGGCCCGCCACAAACACCGGCGCGGTCCATTCAATCACCACGACGCGCGGTCGCGGCGCCTTCGCGGCCTTGAGCGTCTCGTGCACATGCTTCACGCGATCACGCAGCCCCGCCAGTAACTCCTCGGCATCGCTCTGCGCATCCACCGCATCCGCAACGGCCTGAATGTCTGCGTAAATCCCGTCCAGCGTCGTGCCACCCAACGTCACCACGATCGGTACGGGCGTTAAGCGATTCGCGAGCGCCCGCACATCGGTTTCGCTCACGGCGCACACGTCGCACAGCGCCTGCGTGAGCAACAGCGTTGGATGCAACGCACGAATGCGCGATTCATCGAGCGTGAATAGCGCATGCCCTTGCCCCGACTGCTCACGCACCGCCGCGTCAATCACCGCGGGATCGTGCGAGTGCGGAATGGCGCTCCGCGTCACGCGTGCACGCGACCCCACCACGTCCGGGTAATCGCATTCGTGTGTGATGCCTACCAAGCGATCGGATGCCCCGAGAAACGCGACAATTTCGGTAGCCGCCGGCAGCAGCGAAACGATGTTCATGGCGCTCACGGCTTCCGCGCTTCGAACACGGACTTTCCGCCCACGTACGTCGCGATCACTTTGGTCTTAAGTACCAGTTCCGCCGGGACGCGCATGATGTCCTGATCCAGCACGACAAAGTCCGCGTACTTGCCCGGCGTGAGCGTTCCCATGTCCTTCTCTTGGAACGCCGCATACGCAGGCCACAGCGTCATGCTGCGCAACGCTTCTTCGCGCGTCATGCGCTGCTCCGGAAACCATCCGCCGGCGGGCCAGTCACGCGCATCCTGACGCGCGATGGCTGCATGAAACGAGATCAGCGGGTTCACGTCTTCCACCGGAAAATCGCTGCCGTTGGGAATGATCACACCCGAGTTGATCAACGACCGCCACGCATACGCGCCCAGCACACGGGTGGGACCGAGTCGCTTGCCGATCCAGTACATGTCACTGGTCTGGTGACTGGCCTGCATGGACGGAATGACACCGAGCGTCGCGAAGCGCGGGATATCGTCGTAGTTGATGATCTGCGCGTGTTCCACGCGGAAGCGATGGTCAGCGGTGGGATTCGCTTTGAGTGCGCCTTCGTACGCATCAAGCACCACGCGATTGCCGCGATCACCGATGGCATGCGTGTTCACCTGAAAGCCCGCCTTGAGCGCGCGGTCGGCGACGTCGCGAATGTGCGCGGGCGCGCTGAGCAGCAGGCCGGTGTTGTTCGGATCGTCGGAGTACGGCTCCAGCAGCGCCGCACCGCGCGAGCCCATCGCCCCGTCGGCGTACAGCTTGATCGCACGCACCCACACCTGCCCGTCGTAGAGTGCCGAGCGCGGTCCGACCTGCATGTAGTGCGCGAGCGCGCTCGAGTCATCGCCGATCATCACATACAACCGCAGGTTGAGCTCCTTCGCCTGCGCCATCTGTTCGTACAGATCAATGGAGGCGCGCGACGCACCGGCATCGTGCACACCCACTAGGCCGACGCTGTGCATCAGGCTGATGGCGTCCTTGATGGCCGCTCGCGTTTCGGCGGCAATGGGCGCGGGCACTTTGCGCTCGACGATGTTGGTGGCGTTGTCGATCAGCACGCCGGTGGGGGCGCCCTGCGCATCGCGCAGCACTTTGCCACCGGTGGGATCTTTCGTGGCGGCGGTGAGATCGGCGAGCTTCATGCCTGCGGCATTCACCAGCGTCGCGTGACCGTCCACGCGCTCAAGCACGACGGGATGATCCGCTAGCGCCGCCGACAGCTTCTCGTGGGTAGGGAATCGGGTGTCGCCCCACGCGTTCTGATCCCAGCCGCGCCCTTGAATCCACGTGCCCTTGGGCGTGGTCTTGGCCCGCTCAACAACGCGGGCAATGACCTCGTCGTACGAACGCGTACCCACAAGGTCCACAGCGCGGAGCTTCTGCGCCAGTCCGCCAAAGTGCCCGTGTGCGTCCACCATGCCGGGGATGACGGTGCGACCGGCGGCGTCTAGCACGCGGGTGGCGCTGCCCTTGAGCGCATCGGCTTCCTGACGCGACCCGACAAACACCACGCGTCCATCACGCACCGCAAACGCCTCGGCCAGCGGCCGGGCTTCATCCGCGGTGTAAACGCGGGCGTTGGTGACGATGAGGTCGGCCGGTGCGGGCCGAGTCGGCTGGGCGGAGAGGAGCGCGGGCGCGCTGAGCGCGGCGAGGGCGAAAGCGAAGCGAAGACGCATGGCAGGGGGAAGGGGGATTCCCCAAGTCTGCCTGGAACCACGGGAAAAGCAACTACGTCAACAAGGGAAAAAGGTGAAGGCGATCAGTGAAACGTTTCACCGATCACCCTCAAGACAGCAACGACGTCAACAAGGGAAAAAGGTGAAGGCGATCAGTGAAACGTTTCACCGATCACCCTCAAGACAGCAACGACGTCAACAAGGAAAAAAGGGTGAAAGCGATCAGTGAAACGTTTCACGGATCACCTTCACCCTTTCACCCTGTTGACGCTGTAGCAGTTCTGACCCCCAAAGGAAAAGGGTGAAAGCGATCAGTGAAACGTCTCACCGATCACCTTCACCCTTTCACCCTGTTGACGCTGTAGCAGTTCTACTCTGCGTTACTTCGCCGGCGGCAGGATCACCGCGTCGATCACGTGAATCACGCCGTTCTTCGCGATGATGTCCGTCTTCACGATGTTGGCCTGGTTGATCATGACCT
>CALQGY020000093.1 GCA_943330235.2 Candidatus Kuenenia stuttgartensis | reverse complement strand
GGCGCGACAGCCGTCACCACACCCGTCGTCGCATTGACCGACGCGATGGTCGCGCTGCTGCTGGCGAAGGCGTACGTCACCGCGACGCCGTTACCCTTCGTAACCGTCGGCACGATCGTCACGGACTGGTTCACCGCAACGCTCGCCGCCGTCGGCGACAACTGCAAACCGCTGATGGCGGCCGCTGCCGGCGCCACCGTCACTGCCGCGGCGGCAACGCCGCCCGTCGACGCGGCCGCCGTCACCGACACGTTGCCCGAGGCAACGGCGGTCACGCGGCACGAAGAACCAGACACCGCGGCCGTCGCAACGGCCGTGTTGCTCGACGTGCAGCTCGCCAACGTCGGGCCAGAACCACCGGTGATCTGAACCGCCAGGTTCGTCGACTCACCAATGTTGAGCGTCACGTTCGCAGGCGTGATCGAGATCACAACCGGCGCAACAGGCGCTGGGGTCACCGTGACGTCATCGCCGCAAGCACCCAGCGCGGTCATCGCGCCGAAGCTCACAGCGAGAATCGCCGTCTTCCGAGAAAAGAGTTGCATTAATCCCCCTCTTACGAGGTCGTGGAGTTGTCTGTCTGCTTTAGAGCGGGTGGCCCAATGCAAACGCACTGCTTATGAAAAGAGACGTCGAGTGACGCCGTCCTCATCGCATATCTCATGTCGAACTGAACACGTTCCGGGGAGCGGCCGGTTGGTATTCACGTCTCGATGAGAGCACGATGCCCGCACAACGAGAAACGCACTGCACACAACACCTGCACACAACACCTGCACACAACACCTGCACAGCACCTGCATCCAACAGCGGAGTTCCTACTCGTTGTCTTCACCGCATCGACATCCTCACACACGTCATCGATGCAGCTGCTGCGCCCGCGCCGACCGGACACACCTCCGGGCGGAGAACGGGCATGGGTAGCAAGCGACAAAGCTAGGACGGATTCCCCGGCCGGTCAAGCCGGAGGAATCGCCCAGCTTTCGCCGGCCCATCACAGTTCTGTAAACATCGGCCGCCGGCCCCGCGTTGTCCACATTTTGGACGCCCGCCAAGCCACAGCATAGGTCACGAGCAGGACGGGGGGCCAGACGGAACGTCACAGATCGGGCCCGACGCCCCCTGCCGAACGCCCCAATACCCCTTGCCCGAACATTTCCCGTCTATATTTCCCGCAATGGCCGACCTTACCCGGATCCACCTCCCCACCCATCGGGAGATCCCCGCGCCCGCGGCCGACGCACTCGGTCCGGCCCTCAATGCCGCCCAGGCCGAGGCCGCCAGCCACGGGGATACGCCGCTATTAATAGTTGCAGGGGCCGGTTCCGGGAAAACGCGCACGCTCATCCACCGCGTCGCCCACCTCATCGGTCGTGGGGTCCCAGCCAGCCGGATCCTGCTCCTGACGTTCACCCGACGCGCCGCCCAAGAGATGCTGGACCGCTGCCAGCGCCTCGTCGGCACGGCGTCGCTCCACGTGCACGGCGGGACCTTCCACGGCGTGGCCCACCGCCTGCTGCGACGCTTCGGCCCCGCCGCCGGCCTCCCCGCCGACTTTACCATCCTCGACCAAGGGGATGCCGCCGACCTCATGGGGCTGGCCCGCGCCGCCCTCGGCTACGCCGACTCGGCCAAGCTCCCGCGCTCCGCGCCACGCTTCCCGCGCGCCGAGACGCTGCTCTCCATTTACTCCCGACACGTCAACACCGATCGCCCCATCGCCGATATCCTCGGCGATCAGTGGCCGCACTTCATCGCCTGGGCCGGCGATATCGAGCAGCTCTTCGGCGACTACGTGAAGCGGAAGGCGGAGCGGAATCTCCTCGATTACGACGATCTGCTGCTGTCGTGGGCGCTGCTGCTGGAGCAGGCGCCCGACATCGCCACACAGATCCGCGCGCAGTACGACCACGTGCTGGTGGACGAATACCAGGACACCAACCCGCTGCAGTCGCGCATTCTGCGGGCACTCTGCACCAACGGGCGCATCACCGTGGTGGGGGACGATGCCCAGAGCGTGTACGCGTTCCGCGGTGCGACCATCCGCAATATTCTCGATTTCCCGAAGCAGTTTCCGGGCACGCATGTGGTCACGCTGGAGCGCAACTATCGCTCGGTGGCGCCCATCCTCGAGACCACCAACGCGGTCATCTCGCGCAGTCGCGAGCGCTACTCCAAGCAGCTCTGGACTGAGCGCACGGGTGGTGAAGCCCCTTGGCTGGTGACCGTGAAGGACGAGCACGAACAGACGCGATTTGTTGTGGACCGCCTGCTGGAATTGCACGACGAGGGCATTCCGCTGCGCGAGATCGCCGTACTCTTTCGCGCCGGCTATCTCTCGGCGGACCTTGAGATCGAACTGTCCAACCGGCGCATTCCGTATGAGAAGTGGGGTGGTCTCAAGTTCCTGGAGGCCGCCCACATCAAGGACATGCTCGCGTTCCTGCGGGTGCTCGAGAACCCTCGCGACGAGGTCAGTTGGTATCGCTTGCTGCGGTTACTGCCGGGCGTAGGTGATGCCACGGCCCGCGCCGCGGTGGAGCTGCTGACCAACCACGGGTGGGCGCCCATGGCCATTGGCGCGGTGCGGGCCCCGTCGCGCGCGCGGCCGGCGCTCCAGGCGCTCGCCGCGCTACTGGATGGCATGCGACGCGTGAACGTGCAGGCGCCCGCCGAGGCCATCCGACTGGTGCGGCAGTTGTACGATCCCATTCTGAAAGCCACCTACGACGACGCGCCGCCCCGATTGGCCGATCTGGACCAGTTGGAGGTCATCGCGGCGGGCTACGTGGACCGCCAGTCGTTTCTGGCAGCGCTGGCGCTGGAGCCGCCGGCCAACACGCAGGATCTGGCGGTGGGCGGCGACGACGAATCGGACGCGCTCATTCTCTCCACCGCCCATTCTGCGAAGGGCAAGGAATGGGACGTGGTCTTCGTCATCTGGGCGGCGGACGGCATTTTTCCGATGGCGCGCTCGGCGGACAAAGAGGACGAGGTGGACGAAGAGCGCCGCCTGCTGTACGTCGCCATGACGCGCGCGCGCGATCAGCTGTATGTCACGTACCCGCTGCACAGCTACCCGTCGCGCATGGGGGCCGATTATTCGTTCGGTCAGCTGTCACGTTTCCTCGATCCCGGGGTACGCGGCACCATGCAACGCGTCACCATCGGCGTCGACATGCCCCCCGCCCTGCCGGCCATGCGCGAGGATCCGTCTATCGATCTGCGCGCCTTGCTGCGCGGGCGGTTTGGGACGTCGTGACGGTGTTGGCTTCGTGGGGCCGCGGAAGGCGCGGATGACGCCGATGAGGCGGCGGGGGATGTCGCTCGGTTGCGGGATTTTCCGGTAATATTTTTGGACTCGCGTCGTCTGCTCCACCCCAATCCGCGCCCGTCCGCGCCGTCCGCGGCGGCCGTTGCCGATGTGATTCACCACCATTCGCCCAAGAACAGCACAATGCGTGTGACTCTCGCGATTACCGCGCTCCTGCTCGCGACGCCGCTACACGGGCAGCCCGCGGCACAGGCCAAGGCGCAGGCCAAGGCGCAGGCCAAGGCACAGGCCAAGGCAAAAGCCACGCCGGCTCAACCGGCGGCGCTCGACTCGTTTCGCTTAACGAGACCGCTACCGGTTGACGCGGGGGTGCGGATCGGCACGCTGCCCAACGGCGTGCGATACTACGTACGCCGCAATGCAAAGCCGGAGCAGCGCGCCGAGCTGCGTCTGGTGGTGAATGCAGGCTCTATTCTCGAGGACAACGATCAGCGCGGCCTCGCGCACTTTCTCGAGCACATGGCCTTCAACGGCACGAAATCGTTCGCCAAAAACGACATCGTGAAGTACCTCGAGTCTATCGGCGTGCGTTTCGGCGCTGATCTGAATGCGCAAACCGGTTTTGACGAAACCGTGTACATCCTGCCGGTACCCACCGACAGCGCGGGTATTCTCGAGAAGAGTTTCCGTTTTCTCGGCGATGTGGCGACGGGCATTCTCTTCGATTCGGCTGAGGTGGTCGCCGAACGCGGGGTCGTGCTGTCTGAATGGCGCACGGGGCTTGGTGCCGGCGAGCGTATTCGCGACCAACAGTTTCCCGTGATTTTCCGTGGATCGCGCTACGCTGACCGGTTGCCGATCGGCTTGCCGGCGGTGATCGAGTCGGCCAACCCGGCGCCGGTGCGGCGCTTCTGGCGCGACTGGTATCGCCCGGACCTCATGGCCGTGATTGCCGTGGGTGATGCCGATCCGTCGCAGCTCGTGGCGCTGATTACGAAGACCTTCGGGACGATCCCGCGCCGCGCCAATGCGCGCCCGCGCACGATTGCCGCGGTACCGAAGCATGACTCGACGCTCGTCACCATTGCGACGGATCCCGAGTTGACGTCGTCGTCGGTGGGCGTGCTGTGGAAGCTGCCGCCCAGCGGCACGCGCACGGTGGGTGATTTGCGCGAATTGATGATGCGCCGCTTGTACAATAGCATGCTCAATCAGCGTTTTAGCGAACTGTCGCAGAAGCCCGATGCGCCGTTTGTCGGCGCGGGCGCGGGCGCGGGCAATTTCGTGCGGGGTAGTGATTACTACTCGTTGGACGCAGGCGCGAAGGAAGGCAAGCTGCTGGAATCGTTGCAGCTGCTGCTGACGGAAGCGGCGCGCGTGCAGCGCCACGGGTTCCTGCCAAGCGAGTTGGATCGCGGCCGCACCAACATGCTGCGATCGCTGGAGCGGGCCTACACGGAACGGGACAAGACGCCGTCGGCGTCGTTTGTAGACGAGTACATCGACCACTACCTGTCGAATGAGGGCATTCCGGGTGTCGCGTTCGAATACTCGGCGGCGAAGGCGCTGCTGCCGACCGTCACGCTGGCCGAAGTCAACGCGCTGGGGAAGGCGCGTAGTGGTGAGGCCAACCGGGTGGTGACCGTCACGCTGCCGAAGAAGGACGGGCTTGCGGTGCCGACGGAGCAGGCGGTGCGGGCCGTGTTTGCGAAAGTGGCCGCATCGACCATTACGCCGTGGACGGAGACGGTCGCCGAGGGGGCGCTGGTGAAGCGCGCACCGACGGCTGGTCGCGTGGTGGCGGAGAAGCGGTATGAGAACATCGGCCTCACCGAGTGGACGTTGTCGAACGGCGTGCGCGTGTTCGTGAAGAGCACCGACTTCAATGCGGATCAGGTGTTGATGACATCGTGGAGCCCGGGCGGCGCCAGCTTGTTCGCCGACAGCGCCGTGTTCCGTGCCGCGCTCACGACGACCGCGCTTGAGCGAGGCGGCGTCGGCGAGTTCTCGCTCATCGATCTGAACAAGAAGCTGACGGGCAAAGTGGCCGCGGTGTCGCCGTTCATCGGCGATCTCAATCAGGGATTGAACGGCCGCGCGTCACCCAAGGATCTCGAGACGCTGATGCAGCTCACGTGGCTGCGCCTGACCTCACCGCGCGCGGATACGGTGGCCGTGCAAGCGCTGCTGCAGCAATTCGAGTCGGTGCTGAAGAACAAGGACGCCAATCCGTCGGCGGTGTTCAGCGACACCGTGCAGGTGACGTTGGCCAGCGGGCATCCGCGTGCGCGTCCCATCTCGGTGTCCATGCTGAAGGAGCTGGAGCTGGGCCAGATGCTGGCGACGTACAAGGACCGTTTTGGTGATGCGAGCGGGATGTCGTTTGTGTTCGTGGGCAATGTGGACATGGCCACGTTCAAGCCGTTGGTGGAGCAGTGGCTGGCGGCGCTGCCGACCACCGGGCGCACGGAAACGTTCCGTGATGTGGGGCCCAAGACATTTACGGGCACCATCGATAAGGCCGTGCGCAAGGGACTCGCGCCGCAAAGTCAAACCGTCGCGGTGCTGGCCGGCGCGGCCCCGTGGACGCGCGAAGAGGCCTACCTGTTGTCGTCGGTGGGCGAAGTGCTGGAGATGCGTCTGTTGGACCGACTGCGCGAGGCGCTGGGCGGTACGTACAGCGTGAGCGTGAACACCGCATTCTCACGTCGGCCGCGGCAGGAGTGGCAGGTCGTGGTCAGCTACGGCTCGGCGCCGGAGAAGGCCGATACGATGTTCGCGGCCGTGCGCCAAGAGTTGGATTCGCTGCGTCGCCTGCCGCCAACGGCAGCCGAGGTGGAGCGCGTGAAAGAACAGCAGCGTCGCGAGCTGGAAGTATCGCGCAAGCAGAACGCGTGGTGGTTGAGCGCGTTGCAGGGACGTATTGAGAACGGCGACGATGTGACGGCGATTCTGGCGTCCGATGCGTTGATTACGACGCTCACGCCCGAGAAGCTGGCGACGGCCGCGAAGAAGTACCTTAGCGAGACGAACCGGGCGCGCTTCGTGCTGCTGCCGGAGACGAAGGCCGAGGTGAAGCAGCCGTAGCGGTTTCGCGTGCGATGACCGCGCGCACCGCGTGGCGTACGCTCCCCGCGTGCGCCACGAATACGGAGTCGAAGCCGTCCAGCCCTGCGGCATAGACGCGCCGCGACAGTAAGACCGCATTGTTGAGCGGGACCCGCTCGACCCATCCGGGCGGGTACCCGCGCAACTGCGGTCCAATGGAATCGACCAGATGCCGTCTCGCCGCCGCGTAGATCACGTCGCGCGCCACCAGACGCGCCGCGCTATCGGGGATCGCGGTGAAGGCGGAATCGAGCTGATGCGACAGCTGCGCCCAGAAGCCACCCAGCAACAGATCATCGCGCCAGTCTTCCTGGGCTCGACGCAGCAGCGTGGTATCACCACGCGCGCGGAAAAACGCCTCGGCGCCACGTCCCCCGACAAACGACGCGAACGACTCGTTGAACGACACGCGCCCCTTCGCGAAGAACGTGTTGTGCAGCAACTCGTGGAACACCGTGTTCACCAGCGTGACCGAGTCTGACTTGATGGTGGTGCTCACTACCGGATCGTTGAACCAGCCGAGGGTGCTGAACGCGGAGGATGGGCCCATGCTGACGTCGAACCCGTCGCGCAGGAGTTGATCGCGCGTCTGCGCGGCTTCGGCGAAGTCGAAGAAGCCTGTGTAGGGGAAGCGGCCGACCACCGGGAACCACCACGTCTTGCCCTCCAGCCGATCACGGAAGGCGGCGGAGAGCACCAGGACGAGCGTATCGCGATCCAGGCGGCTGTACTGCGTGAAGCTGCGGCCCGCGGTGAGCCCGAGCGAATCGATGGCGAACGCACGCGCTTCGCTGACGAGGCGAAGCTTGGCCAGCGTGCCCGCGTCGATGGTGCGCGTCTCGGTCGCGGTGACGGACGCGGCGCGCGGCGCCAGCGGCCCGTCGGCCCCGTCGCGCAGCAGGCGGTCGATGGGCTGTCGCCGCGACAGGATGCGCGCCTCCTCGTACGCCGCCCGCGAGATGTAGCAGCCCGTGGGTGACAGGACGAGCAGGGCGACCACGAGCGCGGTCAGCGCGCCGGTCACGCGCCGCAGCAGTCGCCAAGAGAGGCGGCCACAACGTGCGCGCGCACGGTGCCGAAGCGGGGGGTTGGCGGCTATCATTCGCGTCCTATGTCGTTCGTGCACCTGCATTGCCACTCCGAGTATTCGCTGCTTGACGGCGCGAATCGTATCGATGATCTAATCAAGCGTGCGCAGCTCTACGAGCAGCCCGCGCTCGCGATTACTGATCACGGGAACATGCACGCCGCCTGGGAATTCCAGGAGAAGGCGCGCAAGGCCGGCCTGAAGCCAATCATTGGCATGGAAGCCTACGTGGCGCCGGGCGACCGTCGCACACGCGGGCGTCCCGCCCCTGGGGTCAAGCCGTACTACCACCTCGTGCTGCTGGCCCGCGACCTGCAGGGCTACCGGAATCTGGTCAAGCTCTCCTCGTTAGGGTACACCGAGGGGTTCTACACCAAGCCGCGGATCGACCGCGAGTTGTTGGCGGCGCACAGTGAAGGGCTGATCGTCTCATCCGCCTGTTTGGCTGGTGAGGTGGCGACCCATCTGATGGACGATCGGATGGCGGAAGCGCGCGAGGCCGCCGCGTGGTACGCCGAACTGTTCAAGGGGCGGTATTTCCTTGAAGTGCAGGCGCACACGAGTCAGGGCCAGTCGACGCTCAACGCCAAGGTCCTGTCGCTGGCCGACGATCTGGGGCTGCCGGTGGTGGCGACCAACGACACGCACTTCCTGCGACATGAGGATCATGACGCGCACGACGTGCTGTTGTGCATCGGCCTCGGCAAGGATCGCAACGATCGCGATCGCATGCGCTACGACGACGGCCTGTACTTCAAGTCCGCCGACGAGGTGCGCCCCTTCTTTCCGGGGCGCGAGGATGTCCTCACGAACACGCTCGCCATCGCGGATACGGTGGACGTGGTGTTCGAGAAGAAGTACTACGTGCCCTCGTTCCCGCTCCCGGAGGGGGTGAGCAGCGAGAACGAACTGCTGGTGCGGCTGGCCACGGACGGCGCGAAGGCCCGGTATGGCGATCCGTTCCGCGACGAGGTCAAGGACCGCCTCGAGTACGAGCTGGGCGTCATCACGAAGACCGGGTATGCCGGCTACTTCTTGATCACGGCGGACTTCATCAGGGCCGCCCGCGAGATGGGGATCCCGGTCGGGCCAGGCCGCGGCTCGGCGGCGGGTTCGTTGGTGTCGTACGCGTTGCGCATTACCGATGTGTGCCCGCTCGAGTTCGACCTGCTCTTCGAACGCTTCCTGAACCCGGAGCGCGTGTCGATGCCTGACGTCGACGTCGACTTCTGTTTCGAGCGACGCGGCGAAGTGATCGAGTACGTGCGGCAGAAGTACGGCAAGGAATCGGTCGGGCAGATCGTCACGTTCGGGACAATGAAGTCGCGCGCGGCGATTAAGGATGTCGGACGCACGCTCGGCTTCATGCCGGGCGAGACCGACGCGCTGGCGAAGCTGATCCCCAATGCGCCGAACTTCTCGCTGACGGTTAAGGAAGCGATTGAGCAGGTCCCCGAGGTCAAGAAGTTCTATCAGGATGACCCGCGGTATCGGCAACTGCTGGACTTCGCGATCTCACTGGAAGGGCTCTCGCGCCACACGGGCGTGCACGCCGCCGGCGTAGTGATCGCCCCGGGACCGCTCGACGAGTTCGTGCCCATCTGCACGCAGGCCTCGAAGGGCGCAGGCGCGGGCGCGGGCGATGATGAGCGGGTCATCGTGACGCAGTATGACATGACGGCGCTCGAGAAGGCCGGCATGCTCAAGATGGACTTCCTCGGGCTCACCACCCTCACCGTGATCAGCGATTCGTTGGCGCTGATCAAGGAGCGGCACGGCCGCGAGGTGGTGCTCGAGGAGCGCGGCTTCGATGACCCGGAGACCTATCGGTTGCTGCGCGCGGGGCGGACGGCGGGCGTGTTCCAGTTTGAATCGCCGCTGGCCACGGACGTGCTCAAGCGCATGCGCTGCGACCGATTCGACGACTTGGTCGCCTCGAACGCCCTGCTGCGTCCCGGCCCGCTCGATGCCGGGATGCACAACGTCTACATCAAGCGCAAGCGCGGCGAAGAACCGACCGCGTACGCGCTGCCCGAGCTTGAGCCCATTCTGTCCAACACCTACGGCGTCATCACCTATCAGGAACAGGTGATGCGTATTGCCCAGGTGCTGGCCGGTATCTCGCTGGCCGAAGCGGACGTGCTGCGAAAAGCGGTGGGCAAGAAAGACTCGGAGCTCATCAAGAAGGAGCTCGGCAAGTTCGTCACGAAGGCCGTCGCGCGCGGACACGACGCGAAGATCATCGACGAGATTTCCGGGCAGATCGAAACCTTCGGCCGCTACGGCTTCAACAAGTCGCACTCGGTCGCCTACTCGGTGGTGGCGTACCACACCGCGTGGCTCAAGGCGCACTACCCGTCCGAGTTCATGGCGGCGTTGCTGTCGTCGAACATCGGCAAGACGGAAGAAGTCATCAAGTACATCGCCGAAGCCCGCGAGATGGGGATCGAGGTGTTGGCCCCGGACGTGAATGAATCGCGCTGGCGATTCACGGTGGTGGGCGAGAAGCGTATCCGGTTTGGGCTGGGCGCCATCCGGAACGTGGGCAAGGGTGCGGTGGATTCGCTGCTGGCGGCGCGCGTCGATGGCACGTTCACGTCGCTGTACGATCTGTGCTCGCGGATTGATCTGCGCGTGTGCAACAAGCGCGTGTTCGAAGCACTGGTGGCGGCGGGTGCGGGCGACAGCCTGGGCGGACACCGCGCCCAGCTGTTCGGCGCGCTGGATCACGCGATCAGCGAGGCGTCGCTGCGCCAGGAAGAGGCCGAGCTGGGTCAGGTGTCGCTGTTCGGTGATTTCGGGGATACCAGCACGTCGGCGTCCGCCGAGGGGGCCCCGGCGGCGCCGCCGCCGCTGCCGAATATCCCGGTTTGGAGCGAAAGCGAGCGCCTGCAGCGGGAAAAAGAGCTCCTGGGCTTCTACATTTCAGGGCACCCGCTCGAGCCGTTCCGGACGGAATGCGAGCTCTTCGCGTCGCATACCGTGGCACAGCTCGGTACGTGGTCGCCGGAGCCGCTGACCATCGGGATTGTGGTGACGGCCATCAAACGGCAGGTCTCCAAGCGCTCCGGCGCCGAGTTTGCCCGGTTGACAGTAGAAGATTTTTCCGGATCTTCCGAGATTCTGGTATTCCCGGAGGCGTGGGCGGTCATCGCCGAACGTGTCCGGCCTGATGTGCCGCTGCTGGTCAAGGGAGGCTACTCCCGGAAGGATCAGGACGCCGATTCGCCGACGTTCATCGTCGAATCGGTCACCAGATTCGCCGAAGTGCGGGCCAGCGGCGATCTTGCGGTGAGTCTGGATATCAGCCTTGGGGCCGATCTGGCCCCGTCAGTGATGGACGACGTTCGCGTGATGCTCGAGTCCCATCCGGGCTCGGCACCGCTCGAACTGCGGTGGCAGGACGGCAATGGTTCGCCGGTTCGTTTCCGGTCGCGGTCGATTACGGTCGCCGCGTCACCGGCCGTGCTGTCTGATCTTCGCGCGCTGCTGGGCGCCGACCGTGCGCGCCTCGTGCGCGCCGGCGGCTGATCCGCGCACGTGTCCCTTTAGCCCCGCCTCGCCATGGCTGTTGCCCCGGTTCTCGAATTCGAGCGTCCGCTCGCGGAGCTCGAGAAGCAGATCGAGGAGCTCAAGAAGCTCGCTGGTGAGCAGTCGCTCGACGTGTCTGCCGATCTCCTCCCCCTCGAGCAGAAGCTGTCGGACCTGCGCGTCCAGATTTACCGCAACCTGACACCGCTGCAGCGCGTGCAGGTGGCGCGCATCGCGCGTCGGCCGTTCACCGCCGACTACATCCGTATCGCCTTCAGCGATTTCATCGAGCTGCACGGCGACCGTCTGTTCCGTGACGACGCCGCCATCATCGGCGGCTGGGCGCGTCTCGAAGGCGAGACGGTCATGATCATCGGACACCAGCGCGGACGCGACACGAAGGAGAATCTCAAGCGCAACTTCGGTATGCCGCATCCCGAGGGGTACCGAAAGGCGCTGCGCCTGATGAAGCTGGCCGAGAAGTTCCAGGTCCCGGTGCTGACGTTTATCGATACGCCGGGCGCGTGGGCCGGGCTGGGCGCGGAAGAGCGTGGCCAGAGCGAAGCCATCGCGCGGAATCTGTTCGAGATGAGTCAGCTGCAGGTGCCCATCATCGCGACGGTGATCGGCGAAGGCGGCTCGGGCGGCGCGCTCGCGCTGGGCGTCGCGGATCGAGTGCTGATGCTGGAGAATGCCGTGTACTCCGTGATCACCGTGGAAGGGTGTGCCGCGATTCTGTGGAAGGATGGCAAGAGCCCCGCGATGCGCGAGAAAGCCGCGACCGCGCTGCGTATCACGGCCGGCGATCTGATCGACCTCAAGATCATCGACGAGATCGTGCCCGAACCCATTGGCGGTGCGCACTCCAATCACGACGCGACCGCGACCAACCTGAAGGATGCGCTCGTGCGCAATCTTGAAGAACTTCGTCGGCTCAAGCCCGACAAACTGGTGCGCCGGCGTCGGGAGAAGTTCCTGCGCATGGGGCAGTTTGCGGAGTAACTCCGCAGGGCGGTCGATGTGACGCATCTGATCGAAGTCGCGTTCCGCGGCAATCGCAAAGAGTTCTTTCAGTGGGATGGTGACGCGGTCCCCTCGCTGCATGTCGGGGTGATCGTCGAAGCCGACCGCGGTGAGGATTACGGACGTGTGCATTCCACCGGCGAGCTGGCGGAAGTCCGCTGCCGCGGGTGCGTGCACGGCTGCGGCACCGCACCACCACCGCGCAAAGCGCTCCGGCTGGCGTCGCCGGCGGATGACGCCAGCGACGCGATGCTCGTGGAGGAGAACGAGAGCGCCCGTCGTCGGGCGATGGAGCGCGTGCGCGCCAATCATCTCGTGATGAAGCTGACCGACGCCGAGTGGCAGTGGGATCGCCGCAAGCTGACGTTCTTCTTCACCGCGGAGAGACGGGTCGATTTCCGGTCCCTCGTGCGCGATCTCGCCGCGATGTTCCGCGCGCGTATTGAGCTCAAGCAGATTGGCGTGCGCGATGAAGCCAAGCGTCTGTCGGGCATTGGGCGGTGCGGCCGCGAGTATTGCTCGGCCTCGTGGCTTCCGGACCTGCGCCCGGTGAATCTCGGCGTCGCCAAGGACCAGAAACTCTCGCTCAATCCGCAGCAGATCTCCGGTGCCTGCGGGCGCCTCATGTGCTGCCTGCGCTATGAGCACGAGTTCTATGTGCAGAGCCGGCGTCGCTTTCCGAAGGAAGGGCGCATCCTCGTCACCGCCCTCGGTGAAGAGAAGGTCATCTCCTGCGACATCTTCCACGATCGGGTCACGCTGCGATCGGCCGAAGGGGACACACGCATCGTCCCGCTGGCCGAGTTGCGTGAAGCCGTAGGCGGATTCGGCGAGTCGCTGCACGCGGAGAGCCATGCCGACGGCCACGCGGAGCGGATGCACGGCGAGGGCGAACACGATGATGCGAGCGATGCGGTGCTCGATCACTCGGACGCGTTGCCGATTCCGTCCATGATGCCGGCCGCCGTGTCGGTTGCTCCGTTGGTCGCGCCGTTGGTTGCACCGTTGGTTGCACCGTTGGTTGCGGCCGTCGTGACTGCACCGGTTGCTGCCGTAGTGGCTGCACCGGTTGTCCCTCCGGTTGCGCCGACACTCGTGGTCTCGGCGCCTTCAGCGCCCACGCCCGAGCCCGCGGACGCCTCGTCATCCGCGGGGGAATCCGAGAGTGCGCTGGACGCCGATGGCGAGCCGCGCCGCAAGCGTCGGCGTGGTCGTCGCGGTGGCCGTCGCTTGCGCGCGGCGGAAGCGCGACGACTTGATATTGAGGCCGGCGGTACGGGCGACGGACATCCCGATCCGTCCGATGATGATGATGACGATGACGAGGGCAACGATGATCGTGCCGCTTCGTCATCGCCCGACACTCCACTGAGCCGCTGACGTGCCCCGTTTCTATCTCACGACTGCCATCGACTACGCCAACGGCGATCCGCACATCGGACACGCGCTGGAGAAGATCGGCGCCGATGTCATCGCGCGCTATCGCCGACTGCGCGGTGATGATGTCCACCTGCTGATGGGGATGGACGAGCACGGCCAGAAAGTACAGCAGACGGCGGCGCAGCAGGGCGTCGCGCCGCAGGTGTTTACGGATGAAATCGCGGCGCGCTTCCTGTCCATGTGGGCGCGCCTGGGCGTTGAGTACGATCAATTCATCCGCACCACCGACGCGCATCATAAGGCCGGCGTGCAGGCGCTCATCCGGCGTATTGCCGAGCGGAATCCGGATGATTTCTACGAGCGGTCGTATCGCGGGATGTACTGCGTGGGCTGCGAAGCCTTCAAGCAGGACGCGGACATCGCCGACGGTCGGTGCGTGCATCATCCGACGCGCACGCTGGAAGAAGTCGAAGAGCGGAACTGGTTCTTCCGTCTGTCGCGCTACCAGCCGTTCTTGCAGCAGCTGCTGGCCGACAACCCGTCGTTTATTGAGCCCGAAAGCCGCCGCAACGAAATTCTCGGTCTGCTCGCGCAGGGGCTCGAGGACATTTCGGCGTCGCGCTCGCGCCTCGACTGGGCGGTGCCGTTTCCGCTCGCGTTGTCCACGGGGGAGACGCAGGGCACGTACGTGTGGTTTGATGCCCTGCCAAACTATCTGACGGCCACCGGATTCCCCGACGAGGGATACGAAACGCGCTGGCCGGCCGACCTGCACGTGATCGGCAAGGATATCACGCGCTTTCACGTGGTGATCTGGCCGGCGATGCTGCACGCCGCCGGCCTGCCGCTGCCGCGACAAGTGTGGGCGCACGGTTTTGTGCAGCTGGGCGGCGAGCGGTTCTCTAAGAGTGCCGGCGTCAAACTCGATTTGGGCGAAGCCATCGACCGCTTCGGTGCCGACGCCTTTCGCTATGTGCTGCTGCGTGAAGTTCCGTACGACGGCGACGGCAACTTCTCGTGGGAGCGCTTTGAGGAGCGCTACACCAGTGACCTGGCCAACGCGTTCGGCAATCTGGCCAGTCGGGCGATGGCGATGGTGGAGAAGTACTGTGAGGCTGTGGTGCCCATCGCCGCCGCACCGGAGGTCGAGGCGGAGGACGACGCAGATGTCCTCGCCTATCACGTGGCGATGGATGGCGCACGCGGATGGCTGCTTCACGATGGGCTCTCCGCCGTCGCGCGCATGACCGCGCGCGCGAACGAATACACGCAGGCGATGGCGCCGTGGCAGCTGGCCAAGGATCCGGCGCGTCGTGCCGATCTTGAGCAGTGCCTCGCCTCGCTCATTCGACGCCTGGCGCGTCAGGCCGTCCTGCTGGCGCCGTTCATGCCGAACAAGGCACAAGCGCTGTGGGAGCAGTTGGGTGGTACAGGCGCCGTCGCAGCCCAGCGATTCGACGCGTTGTCAGCGCTCGAGCCGGCGGGATGGACGGTACATAAGGGTGATGGCCTGTTCCCCCGCCCTGCCCCGACCGAGCCCAAGGCGTAACGACACTATTACACTGGCGGCACGAAGGTGCCAGCACGGGCCTAGTGTGTCACGTCACAGCGCCGGTTTATTCCATCGACGCACCGTGTACCCGCGCGGCGTGTGACGCTGGGTGCGCTCAACCGTAATTCTTCTGCCAATCGTCACCACCGGCACGGAGAACTCGATATGCAGCGCACTCGGCATCACCCGCCCCACACGACGACTCGGACCCCGAGAAAGGGGTTCGCGCTAGAGACTGTGCTCCTGCTGTTGATCATGTTCTCGATCATCGTGTTGGCAGGACTATCGGCGGTCACGTCATTGTCTCGTACGTCCAACGCCGATTATCGCGGCGCGCGCGCCAGCTACGCCGCCGAGGGAGGAGCGGATGATGTCATGTCGCAGCTGGATGCGGCGATGCAGGACGGCATCATCGACGGACAGGATATCGCGTCCATCCAGACGCCGAGCCTCACCGGCTTCGCGATGACGCAGACGACGCAGTCGACGGGCGTGCCGGTCACGCGCACGATCACCTCCGGCGCGTTCTCAGGCTTGTATTCGCTGAACCAGCCTATCGACATCACCGTATCGGCGCGCGATACCTCGGGGAACAAGGCGCGCGCGGTGCTCTCGGTGAATGCGCAGACCATTCCGCTGTTCCAGTTCGGCGTGTTCTACGAGAACGATCTGGAAATCGCACCGGGCTCACCGATGACGTTCGCCGGCTGGGTGCACACCAACGGCAATTTGTACATCGAGTCGGCGAGCGTGAATTTTCAAAGCCAGCTCACCACGCCGGACAGCGTGTTCTGGCAGCGAAAAGACCGCAATGAGCGTCTGACGGGCGTGTACATCAACAACGCCGCCGGCACCGCCGTGAATTTGACGTTCGATTCACGAAGCCTCTCCGAACCGCTGTTCAAAACACAGAGCACGACCAAGTTCAACGCGCGGCTTATGACCCATGCGTTCGGCGTGCGTCCGCTCAAGTTGCCTCTGCCGGCCAACATGGACCCGATCACGTTGGTGCTGCCGCAGGATCCGAGCGACAGCCCAATGGTGCAGGACGTGAAGATGGCCTGGAAGTCGGACTGGTACATCACCGTGAAGAGTGGTGTGTTCCAGATTGCCGACACCAACACCATGAAGACGCAGTTTTGCGACTCGCTGGTGATCGTGCGCTCGGCCGGATTGACGGT
>CALQGY020000092.1 GCA_943330235.2 Candidatus Kuenenia stuttgartensis | reverse complement strand
TGTTCACGCCCGTGGCTGTTCACGCCCGTGGCTGTTCACGCCCGTGGCTGTTCACGCCGTGGCTGTACCCGCCGTCCCCGTCCCGCGCACCCGCACTAAGCCTTCCTGCGCCACCGACGCCACCAGGACCCCCTGCTGCGTGAAGATTTGCCCCCGCACAAATCCCCGGGCGCCCGCCGCGGACGGGCTGTCCATCACGTACAGCAGCCACTCGTCGGCGCGGAACGCACGGTGCATCCACAGCGAATGATCCAGCGACGCGATCTGCAACCGCGGATCGCGATACGACACCCCGTGCGGCAGCAGCGCCGTGGGCAGAAATCCGTAATCCGACACGTAGGCCAGAATCGCCTGATGGGCGATCACATCGTCCGGTAACGGCGAGATCACCCGAAACCAGGACGCCCGCGCCGGGGCGCCGTGGCGCCAGTCCTGCTCGCTCGGCGGCACCAGCCGGAAATCGACCGGACGATCCTGCGTCAGCACCGTGCGGATCGACGCGGGGAGCTCGTCGGCGCGCTCCCGCAACATGTCCAGTTCCGGACGCAAATCCTCCGGCCCCGGGATGTCCGGCATCGCGCCCTGATGATCCAGCCCCGTTTCGGATAGATGAAACGACGCCGACAGGTGAAAGATCGCCTCGCCGTGCTGAATGGCCGTCACGCGTCGGCTGGTAAAGCTGCCGCCATCACGGGGGCGATCCACGAAGTACACGATGGGGGCCTTCAAATCGCCGGCCCGCAGAAAATACCCGTGCACAGAATGCGCCTCGCGCGGCGCCTCCACTGTGCGGCGCGCCGCCACCAGCGCCTGAGCAAACACTTGGCCGCCAAATACGCGACCCGTCCCCAAATCGCGATTCTGTCCGCGATAGAGGTTCACTTCGAGCGGCTCGAGCTCGAGCAGCGACAGCAAATCCTGTACGAGAGGCACGGGGCAACGTCCGGAAGCCGGAGTTCAGGCCGCACAAGCGCGGCAATGTCCATCACTACGTGAAGAGTGGCGAATCACGAGGGGAAAGGGCCAGCCCATCGCGACACCTCTTCCGTCCATCCCCCTCCGCCTCCAGTCTTCGGGTCTCCCCTTTCACCCCACCGTCCCCATGAAAGCTTCGTGGCTGTCTCTTGCCGCGCTCTCGGTCTCGCTGACCGCCGTCACGTCCGTCGCCGCCCAAGAGCGCGAGGACCGCACGCTGCTCACGCAGGAGCAGATGACTGCGATCATCAATGAGGTGTCCGGCGAGCGCGCCATGCACCACATCCTCGAGCTCGTGCCCTACCAGCGGGTACGGCCCCCCGAGGAGTACAACGGCCCCTTCCGCGAAAGCCGCGTCATCGAGCAGTTCGCGAAGGAATACGGCTACAGCAACGTGAAGACCGTGGTGTACCAGCAGGGCGGCATGGCCTACCAGCCGCAGCAGGGCGAGCTGTGGATGACCACACCAAAGCTCACCAAGCTCTTCGACGTGCACGACCTCGCGCTCTCGCTCTCGTCGCTCAACGCCAACGGCGACATCAGTGCCGACCTCGTGGACGTCGGCGCCGGCCGCAGTCAGGACTTCGACGGCAAGGACGTGAAGGGCAAGTTCGTGCTCTCGTGGGGCGCGACCGGATCGGTGTATTCGCTCGCCATGCTGCGCGGCGCGGTGGGCGTGCTCGCCGTCAGTGCCATTGGCTACCAGCGCGCGGCGGACTATCCCAACCAGATCGTCAGCGCCACCGTCAACGCGCAGCCGGGCACCGTAGCCTGGTCGGTCACCCCCGAAGTGCAGCACAATCTTTCGGCGCTCATCGCCCGCGGTGAGAAAATCACCATCCGCTCCATCGTTAAGAGCGTGCAGGTGCCCGCCAAGTCGGAGTACGTCGTCGCGCAGATACCCGGCGACGGCAGCACCACGCAGGAAGTGAACATCAGCGGCCACTTGTACGAAGGCGTCATCAAGCAGGGCGCCAACGATGACAACTCCGGCTGCGCGCTCATCCTCGAAATCGGACGCGCGTACATCAAGCTCATCGCCGAAGGCAAGCTGCCGCGCCCCAAGCGCACCATCAACTTCCTCTTCGTCCCGGAAATCGCCGGCACCAACGCGTACTTCCAGGCCAACCCCGACAAGCGCAAGACGGTCATCGGCACGCTCAACTTCGACATGGAAGGCATTCGCGTCGCCATGAGCCGGAGCTTCTGGGTGCTGCAGCGCACGCCCGACACGTTCCCGTCGTATCTCAATGACATCGCGCAGAGCATGATGGAGTACATCGCGGACGTGTCGCGCGAACGCGTGCGCTTCCGTCGGTCGCTCTCCGGCTACGCGCCCACGCAGCCGGTGGAGTCCCCGCGTGGCAGCAAGGACGCGTTCTACATCAAGATCGACAAGCACTACGGCTCGTCCGATCACGTTGCCTACATGGCCAACGGCGTTCCCGCCGTCATGTTCATCACGTGGCCCGACATGTGGTATCACTCGTCGGAAGACACCCCCGACAAACAGGATCCCACGCAGTACAAGCGGGCCGCCTCCGTGGGCTTAGGCTCGCTGGCCGCCCTCTCCGTCGGCTCCGACGACATGGCCGCGCGCATCGTGCAAGAGAACATGGGACGCGGCCTCTCGCGCATGGGCGAGTCGCACATCAAGGGCATGGGCTACATGGCTGACGCCAAAGACGCCGCCACGCTCGCCATCGCGTACAAAGAAGCGAAGAACGCCATCCGTCATCAGGCGGAGATTGAGAAGGCCGTCGTGAAGTCGGCCAGCGTACTCTGGACCAACGTCGCCGACGGCGAGAAGAAGACGGCCGCGTTCCAGCCGCTCATCGATCAGCGCGCCGCATCACTCATGAACGAGATCAAAGCCGCGTTCACGCTCCAGGCCATGCAGCGCAACGTGGCCGCGGTGGAACCCGTGATGAGCGCCGACGAGAAAGAGGCGTCGTTGCTCATGATTGAACTCCCCTCCAGTGGTGGCGCCGCTCCGGCCGCCGGTGGACGCGGCGCCGGCGCCCCGCCGGCTGCCGGTGGGGGTGCTGGTGGTGGTGCGGGACGCGGTGTCGGCGGCGCCGGTGGGCCGCAGTTGCCGGATGAGTTCTCCGCCGAGCTGGGGCTGCTGTTGCGCAAGGGCGGCATGACCGCGCTGCAGCTGCGCGACTTCCTCTCGGGCGAATTCACGCCGCTCCCCATGAACGAGGTCATGGCTGTGCTCAAGACCCGCGAAGCGCAGGGCGCCATTCGGCTCGTGCCGGTCGTGCCATCCAAAAAGAGCAGCAAGTAATCCATCGATGACGCCACGCACGGCCGCACCCACGTCACACGACACGCCGCTGGTCTGGGTGCTCATCCCCACCATGCCATCGGCCGACGAGCACCTGCAGTACTACGGCGACTACGAACAGAGTCGCGCCGAATACGCACGCGCATTCGAGGCACTCGGGCTGCCGTGGCACTGGCAGCCCGTGACCATCACCGAGATCGACGACATGATGGTGCGGATGCAGCAGGCGGGCGTCACCTGCGTGATCAATCTGTGCGACGGCGACGAGGTGCAGGGGGTGCCGGGGCTTTCGGTCATCGATGCCCTCGAACGTGCGGGCATCGCGTACACCGGCTCCAATCGCGACTTCTATCATCTCACGACGTCCAAGATCGACATGAAGCGCGCCTTCGATGTGGCCGGGGTGCGCAATGCCGCGTGGTCCATCGTGGAACCGTCGCAGACTGACTGGACCACGCCGTTTCATCGCCCCGGCGCACCGCTCATCGTCAAACCCGCCGTCTCCGCCGGCAGTTTGGGCATCAGCGTAGACAACGTCGTGCACACGCCCGAGCAACTGGAGGCGCGTGTGCGAGCGCTCGCTGGCGGCTACCGTGGGTGGGACCTCACCACCGGCGGTCTGATCGCGGAGGAGTTCATCGCTGGCCGCGAGTTCACCACGTTCATCGTGGGCGATCATGATCGCCCGCACCACCGGCGCATCTACGCACCGGTGGAGCGCGTGTTCAACGCCGTGCTGCCGCCCACGGAGCAGTTTCTCTCGTTCGATCGGCTCTGGGAGTTCTACGACAAGGAGTCACCGCTCCCCGACGGCCAATACCTCTGGGAATATGCGGCCGTCTCCCCGCACGAGGTCGCACGCATTGAAGCGCTCAGTTGGGACGCGTATGTCGCCGTCGGCGGCGTTGGATACGGACGTGTTGACCTGCGCGAAGACGCGCAGACGGGCGAACTCATTGTCCTCGAAGTGAACGCGCAATGCGGGCTCTCCGAGGACGAAAACTTCACGTCCATCGGGGCCATCCTCCGGTTCGCGGGCGTCCCCTATCACACATTGGTGGCGCAGCTGCTGCAGCACGCGGACGAGCGGCACCGCGCGCGCGTGATCGCATGATGGCCTGGCTGAAAGTCTGCGTGCTGCAGCCCGACTACAGCGCGTCCTCCGTGGATTACCGTCACTACGATCCCCCGCGCGACCTCGCTCCGCTGCTCCCCGGCGCCACCGTCGACCACGTCTTCCTCGACAAACGCACCACGTTCCGGCAGCTGCAGGCGTGCGCATCGCAGGGCTACGACATTTTCGTGAACTTGTGCGAGGGTTATCTCGACTGGGACATCCCGTCCATCGATGTCATCCACGCCCTCGAGCAGCTCGGCTTGCCGTACACCGGCCCCACCGTCGCACTGTACGATCCGGCCAAGCCACTCATGAAGTACGTAGCGTACACCGCCGGCATCTCCACACCGCGCCATCTCCTCGTGACGGCCGACACCGACGTGGCCGCCGCCTTTGCACGCGCCGACCGCGGCCTGAACTTCCCGGTGTTTGTAAAACCCGCGCATGCGGGCGACAGTCGTGGCATCGATGACGACGCACGCGCCGACACGCTCGACGCGCTCACCCAGACCGTCGCGCGGCACCTCCCCGAATTTCCTTCGCTGCTCGTCGAGGAATACGTCGACGGTCGCGAGTTCACCGTGCTGCTGGCCGCCACCGCCGACGGCGACGTGCGCGTCTTCCGCCCGGTGGAGTATCACTTCACCGACGGCGTGCACTTCAAGACCTACGCCCACAAAACGTCAGCGCTTCACCCCGACGCCAACCGCCCGGTCGAGGACGACGCACTCGCCCAGCGCCTCGGCGATGCGGCCAGGCGCATCTTCCGCGGCTTTCAAGGCGTCGGCTATGCGCGGCTCGACTTCCGGCAGGACGCACACGGCACGCTGTCGTTCCTCGAAATCAATTTTACCTGCTCGGTGTTCTACCCCGCCGGCCTGGAAGGGTCAGCCGACCACATTCTTCGGTACGACGGCATCGGGTCGGCAGGCTTTCTCGAGCTCATCATCGCCGAAGGAATCGCGCGGCATCAGCGGCGGCAGCCGGTCACGGCTATGCGCGGCGACGCCATCGCGGGGTACGGCAGCTTCGCGCGGGTACCCTTTGAGACCGGCGACGTCGTCTTCGCGGGTGAAGAACAGGCGCTTAACATCACCACCCTCTCACACGTCTTACGGTATTGGACGGCTGACCGGCAACGGGAATTCCGTCGCTATGCCTATCCGCTCAGCCGCGAAGTCTATGCGCTCTGGTCTGACGACCCGGCGCAGTGGCGACCGCAAAATCACTCGTGTGATCCCAACACCATGTTTCACGGACTCGACGTCGTGGCGCGACGCCCCATCGCCCGCGACGAGGAACTGACCCTCGACTACGGCGCCGCCATGAACGAACACAGCGAGCCATTCGACTGCCATTGCGGATCGCCGCACTGTCGCGGCCGCATTGTCGGGACCCCGCACAACTCGGTGACGGATCGACAGGACCGTTCCACCACGTGACGTTGACATGACGGTTTCGCAGTCCCCCATCGGGCGCATCCTGCGCGAGTACCGGTGGTCGCTGGCCCTCACGTACGCGTTGTTCGGCCTCGAGATGCTCGGCAGTCTGGCGCGCCCGTACTTTCTGGGCGTCGCCATTGACGATCTCCTGGTCGGCCGTCGTGACGGACTCCTCCAACTGGTCGGCATCCATGTGATCTGGATGTGCATCGGCATGCTGCGGCATGTCTATGACACCCGCACCTTCGCCGGCGTCTACACGGCCTTCATCACGCGACTCTTCGACCGGTCGATGGCCGGCGTCGACGTCTCGCGGCGCAGCGCCTACTCGTCGTTGTCACGCGAGATCATCGAGTTCCTGCAGTACGATCTCGTCTACGTCATAGAAGCGCTCTACAACGTCATCGGGGCGCTGGTGATTCTCGCCTTCTATGATCGCGCCGTCGTGCTCATCTGCCTCGTCGCGTTGGTCCCGATCGCGATCTTCAGCGCCGTCTACGGGCGTCGCACCGCCGCGCTCAACATACGCAAGCACGACGAACTCGAGCGCCAAGTGGAGTTCATCTCCAGCAACAACACATCCCTCATCGGCGCGCACTACGAGCGGCTGCGCCACTGGCAGGTCCGCCTGTCCAATCAGGAGGCCTGGAACTTCGGGGCCACCGAACTCGTCGTCATCTGCGTGCTCGCCGGCGCCCTGCTGGTCTCCACCGAGCACGGCAACACGCTCCGCGCCGGCGTCCTCGTGTCGCTGTACAACTATGTGTTGCGCTTCACGACCGGGCTCGACACGATTCCCTACACCATTCAACGACTCGCCGCGCTGCGCGACATTCTACGCCGGCTCAACCGCGTCGAATCCTCCGCCTTGGCCTGATGCGACTCCCCCCGGTGGTCCGCGCGTCCCTCGCCGTCCTGTCCTGCAGCGCACTGCTCTGGGGCTGCACCCACCGGCCCATCAACACCGACGCAGGGAGCGCCCGCACCGCCGCGCCGCTCGGCCCCCCGCTCGTTCCCCCGCTCGTAGCGTCGCTCATCGACACGCGCCCGCTCCTCGGCGTCCCCACCCTCGACCTCGCCGCCGACTCCGCGCGACAGGTCGTCGTGGACCGCGAACCGGGACAGTACCTCGGCCACCCTACCACCGTCCTGCTGGAAGACGGGCGCACCATCCTCGCCGTCTATCCGCGCGGTCATGGCGAGGGCGCCGTTCAGCTCAAGCGCAGCACCGACGGCGGACGTACCTGGAGCGGACGCCTCCCGGTGCCGGACAATTGGAGCACGTCCAAAGAAACGCCCACCATCCATCGCGTCATCGATGCACAGGGCGTCAAACGACTGGTGCTCTTCTCCGGGCTCTATCCCATCCGCATGAGCGTGTCGGAGGATGACGGTGTCCATTGGACGCCGCTCGCCCCCATCGGCGACTTCGGCGGCATCGTCGCGATGGGCTCCGTCGAGCGGCTGAAGAACGGCGACTACATGGCGCTCTTCCATGACGACGGGCGCTTCATCGCCAACAGCGGCAAGAAGACCGGTCCGTTCATCGTCTACAAAACGCTGTCACACGACGGCGGCCTCCACTGGGATGCGCCCATCGCCATCGCGTCCCGCCCAGATGTCGACCTGTGCGAGCCCGGCCTGCTGCGCTCCCCCGATGGGGCGCGCCTCGTGGTGCTGTTGCGCGAGAATCGGCGGGCGCAGCCCTCGCATGTCATCACCTCCGACGATGAAGGACAGACGTGGAGCGCGCCACGTCCCCTCTCGCTGGCGCTCACCGGCGATCGCCACGTCGCGCAGTATCTCCCCGATGGGCGACTGTTCGTCACCTTTCGCGACATGGCGCCCAAGAGCCCCACGCAGGGCGATTGGGTGGCGTGGATTGGCACGTATGCGCAACTGCTGGAGCCCGTGGGCGCCGGCTATCGGGTACGCCTGATGGACAACACCAATGCGTGGGACGCCGCGTACCCCGGGCTGGTGCGCCTGCCGGATGGCGCGCTCGTCACCACGACGTACGGGCATTGGACCAAGGACATGCCGCCGTGGATCGCGTCCGTGCGCGTGCAGGTGCGCGCACTGGACCGCGCCCTGCAGCAGGTGCTCGCGCCGTGAGAAAGTTCTTCGCCCTGCTCGGCGCCGCGATTGCCGTCTGGATCGCGCTCAGTGGCCGCGGTTCGTCCCATGCCACCGTCGCGTCCCGTGCCCCCAACGTCGCGGTGTCCGCGAGGGCGCCAGGTGGAACTCGTGCGCCGTCTGCGGTCACATCATCCGTCGGATTCCGCTCACGCGAGCAACTCGCAGAGCACTATCACAAGCACGGCGCCGAGTTCGGCACCGTCAGCATGAACGAATATCTGTCGCTCGCGCAATCGCTTCGTGACGCACCGGTAGGCAGCGACGTCATCGAAGTGACGCGACCGGTTGATGGTGTCGTGTCGCGCTTCGATCGAGTGACCGGGGCCTTTCTTGCCGCCGATGCCGACGGGACGATTCGAACATTCTTCAAGCCAAACGACGGCGAGTCCTACTTCCGTCGGCAAGCGAAACGACGGCCATCGCCGTGAGTATCATGCCATGAGCGTTTCCCGATGAGTCCGCAGGCACAGGTCGCCGTCCCCACACTCCCCATGCTGGTCGAGCGCTGGGCGCAGGTGGTGGAGGAGATCGAGCGAGGATACGCGCTCAGCTTTGACGATTATTTGAATGACTTGGACCTCCGCCAGCTGATCGCGCGCAGCGTCCGCAATGTCCCGCCCGGCGCGCGCGAGCAGCTCGAACCACTTCGCGCCCAGCTGACGGCGCTCGACACGCGCTTCGTCGCACACACGGAACCGACCCCCGAATGCGTCTGGGGTGAGGCCAACGCGGAAGACGAAGGCTGGTCGCCCAGCGGCGAGTGGTGGTACTACCGCCAGCCCATGGACCACCCGGAAGACTGGTAGGCGGCGACGTGCCGTTCGGCACGCCGAAGGACCCGCGACCAAGGGGCGACGCGGGTTCCCTCCCCCGCTAGCTTTCAAGGCTATGCCCCACAGCCCCGAACTTACCGAGCAGGTCCGCGCCGCGACCGCGCTCCTTGAATCACTGGCCGTCGATCGCGCGCAGCTCCTCGAGCTGGACGAGGAAGATCGCAACCGCCTGCTCCGGGCCGCCGGCGAAGTCTCGCGCCCCGACGCCCGCCTCCGCCGCCAGATGGTTAAGGCGTCCAATCGGCAACGCAAGCAGGATCGCCGCGATCACGTCCTCGACGCCGAGGCGCAGCTCAACACCACCGGTATCCGCGCGCTCCGCCGTCAGACGGTCTTCACGACGCCCAACTTCTATCTCGAAGGGCGCACCGACGAGCAGACCACCGTCGACGATCCGGACTTCCGCGAGGCGCTGGAGCCGCAGCACTGCTACGTGTGCAAGCAGAGCTTCACCGTGCTGCACCACTTCTACGACCAGCTCTGCCCCAGCTGCGCGACGTTCAACTTCGCCAAGCGCGGCGAACTGGCCGACCTCACCGGTCGCGTGGCGCTCCTCACCGGCGGCCGCGTCAAGATCGGCTATCAGTCGGGCATCAAGCTACTGCGCGCCGGCGCGCACCTCATCGTCACCACGCGCTTCCCGCGGGACTCGGCCGCACGCTACGCCGCCGAGGCCGACTTCGCCGAATGGGGGCACCGCCTCGAGATCTTTGGGCTCGATCTGCGCCACACGCCCAGCGTCGAGGCGTTCTGTCACCAGTTGAACGAGACGCACACGCGGCTCGACTTCATCGTCAACAACGCCTGCCAGACCGTCCGGCGTCCGCCCGAGTTCTATCGCCACATGATGGAACTCGAGACGGCGTCCATCGGCACCATGCCCGAGCATGTGCGCCAGCTGCTGGGCGCCTACGAGGGCGTGCGCTCGTACAACATGCTCCCCGACAGCACGCCGCTCGATCCCGGCGCCGCAGGTGCGTTGGCGGCACGCCAGCTCACCGAGGTGGCCGGGCTCACGCACGCCGCCGAGCTGTCGCAGATCGCGCTCTTGCCGGATGAAGCCTCACCGCAGGCGCATCTCTTTCCGCAGGGACAGCTGGACCAGGATCTGCAGCAGGTGGACCTGCGCGACCGCAACTCGTGGCGCATGCTGATGGCCGAGGTGCCGGCGGTGGAGCTGCTGGAAGTGCAGCTCGTGAATGCCGTGGCGCCGTTTCTCATCAACGCACGCCTCAAGCCGCTCATGCTGCGCACCGACAACCGCGACAAGCACATCGTCAATGTGTCAGCCGTGGAAGGCCAGTTCTATCGCAAGTTCAAAACCACGCGCCACCCGCACACGAACATGGCCAAAGCGGCGCTCAACATGATGACGCGCACCGCGGCCGCCGACTATTTCAACGACGGCATCCACATGAACGCCGTCGATACCGGCTGGGTGACCGACGAGGATCCCGCGGAAATCGCCGCCCGCAAGGTGGCCGAGCACCGGTTCCACCCGCCGCTGGATATCGTCGACGGCGCCGCGCGCATCGTCGATCCCATCATCGATGGCATCAACACCGGCACGCATGTGTGGGGGCAGTTCCTGAAGGACTACAAGCCGACGGAGTGGTAGGCGGGCGAATCGTGTTGACATATATATGTCAACACGATAACTTCGGAACATATGATCCGCACAACCGTCCGACTCCCCGAGGAGCTGTTCAACGCGGTCAAGCGTCGCGCTGACGAATCTGGGCGCACCTTCACGGACATGCTGGCCGATTCGTTGCGGCATGAGTTGCAGCGTCCGGCCTCGGCTGCGCGGGTGTGCGAGCCACTCCCCCGCTACCGCGGCGAGGGACTGCAACCCGGCATTGATCTGTCGGACACGAGCGCGCTGGAAGACCGGATGAACGGGCGCTGACCATGGTGCTGCTCGACGTGAATGTGCTGGTCAACGCCATGCGCGAGGACGCCCCCAGACATCGCGTGGCGCGCGACTACGTCGATGCGCTGCGTGCCGCGCCGGAACCCTTCGGGTTATCCGACCTCGTACTCAGCGGCGCGCTGCGCGTGCTCACGCATCCGCGGGTGTTCAGTCCGCCGACGCCGCCCGCGCTCGCGCAGCAGTACGTCGCCGCACTCCGCGGCACGCCCAATGCTGTGATGGTCGCCCCGGGGGCGCGGCATTGGGCGCTGTTCAGCGCCTTACTCCACGACACGCAGGCCATCGGCAATCTCGTCTCCGATGCGTGGTACGCGGCGCTGGCCATCGAGCACGGCTGCGAGTGGGTCACCGACGACGCAGACTTCGCGCGATTTCCCGGACTGCGGTGGCGGCGCCCCGGGTAACCAGCGTCGCCCGCGCGTTCCCTAATACGAGAACCACACCGCCGGACTGAAGTTGAGCGGATCGATCTCGTAGAACTGACTCAGCGCCCAACGCCCCGTCGTCGGGAAGTACGGCGGCGGATAGTTCAGCGCACAGCGATTGAACGAAATGTCCGACGTATAGCCGTAGGTCGTCGTACCACTGATCGTGCCGCCCTGCCCCGCCCGATATTGGATGCGGCCGCCGATCTGCCGGACAAACCCGCGGTTCACCCAGTTCGTCGTGGCGAGGCCGCTTGGCGGACTGGGGCGCTCGGTGCCGATGGATTTGAGCGCCAACACCACCGCATGCACCTGCAAGTCGGTGGAGGTCGACGGGTCGAAGTCCTTCCGCGGCAGCAGCCACGCCGCACCGCTGCTCGAGTTATCGCGCCGCTGCTGCGGCGACGACAGGGCGTTGTCGGCCCAGAGCACGTTGTCGCCGGCAAACAGTCCGATCATGTCGTCGTCCGGCTTGCACGATCCGGTGGTCACACCGGGATTGGTCGCCTGCACCAGATCATGCAACACCACGAGATTATTGCGACTGGCCAGCGTCACACGACCGCGCACCGTGCCGCTCACGCCCACCCGTCCTTCCACGAAAATCACGCCGCGGAAATTCGGATTGTAGGTGGAGCCCAGCGGCCAGAGATACGCGCCATCCGCACGTGCGGCAATCGTGGCGGGCACCGTACCCGAGGTACGCGGCAGCCAATTGCCACCGGCATCTGCGGCGGCGAACACGCCCGTCGGACTCAAGCGGGGATCCCCGCCCAGAAAGCAGAACGCATTCACGTTGTCATACGCGTTCTGCTTGTTCAGCATCTTCGCCCGGTAATTGGAACCGGCCGTCACCACAGGAATGTTGGCGAAGGTGGTGGGCATCGAGGTCACCGCCCCCGTGGTGACCGTCACCCCGCAATTGGGCGAATACAGGATGCTGTCCTTGACCGCATCGCCACCCGGCGTCGGCCCGCTGCTGGCCGGTGGCGAGGTCCGCGCCATCGCATACTCGAGGCCGACCGTCGATGTCGACTTCGTCTGATAGACGCGGAAATAGCCGTCATTGGGGCCAGTCGTATTCCCATCGCCGTCGGAATCGATGGCCAGAAACTCGATGCGCATGGTGACCAGCGCCGAGTCGCCGCTGACCACGCTCGGCGTAAACACATAGCCCGCGTTCGTCGCGATGGTTTTCAGAATGTTCAGGTCCGCGGTGCCCGGCATCGCAATGGGCGTGGCAAACTCCTGCGGCGCGCCTTTATCGAACTGCCCGTTGCTCTTGTTATAGACGCCCTTGGCCGTCGACACCACGTCCTTGAAGATGGCTTGCGGCGGCGTGCCACTGTAGATGTACAGCGAATCATTGGAATGCAGCGGTCCCTGGGCGGTCCACCCGTTGGCAAACCACAGGATACTGCCGTCCCAGAGCTTCGACTGATCCGTGAAGTAGGCGTACTTCGCAAACGACTGCTGACTGATTAGCGAGCGCCGGATCGCCACGTTGCCACTCGCATCGACCGCCTTTGAAACGACCTCCGCCTGTACGCCGAACTCGCCCGCATTCGACAGCGAGTCGACGTTACCGATGCGCGCAATCCACGTCGTTCGGGTCACCGCGTTGGTATTGGCAATCGACACGTTCGACTCGACCGTCTTGTAGCCCGAGAGCGGCACGGTATCCAGCTTGGCATTCAATCGGTTGCGTGCCTCCTCCAGACCGGAGAGCGCAGCATCATCCACCGCCGCCGACCGCTCACTGGCCGATTGAATGAGCGATCCACTCATCACCAGCATGGCCGACGCCACGGCAATCACCGCGCCGACGATCGCCACCAGCAAGACCGTCAGGAGCGCGATCCCGCGCCGCGGTCTGCTGACTCGCCGTGAGCCTCGCAATCGTATGCCGCATAGCGCGTGACCGTGGTCGGTACGCCGCCCTGCGTGACAGTCGGTGGATGGCGCGATGGCGATGTGGCGGCTCATGGAACGGTCACGGCCGAGGAAATGGCAAGCCCCGAAAGATTCGGCGTGCAATCCTGCACTGCCACCGCGTACTTGTAGCTCTTGCTGGTCCCGCGATCCACACTGGCATCCTTGTAGGCATAGGTTCCACTGGCAACGACGCCGACGGTCGTGATCGGATCCCCCCACGAGGTCGCCCCGTTCAGTTGACGCCACAGCACGTAGCGAATGGCATCCTTCTCCGCGTTCCCGTCATCCGTGGCGCGCGCCCAGGTCACCATGACCGCGTTGCTGTCGGACCGCCACTGAACCGCCGGCGTGGTCGGCGTGACCGGCGTACGCCCACAGGCCCGCGCCTGCCGCGCATTGGCCAGATTGGGCATGGGCACCATGTACCGCACGACCTCCCGCGTCGTGCCGCGAGCCGGCGTCACCTCGTAGTTCACTTCAACGGCACGCAGCGCATCGATCCGCATGGAGACGGCGGTCCCGGTATCCGGGGTCACCCCGCGCTTCGCCGCCGACTTCGACAACGGCAACCAGCTGCGTGGCACCGTATCGACATTCGGGCTGGTGGCACCGAATTTGGACGCATCATACCAATAGCGAAAAAACGGAGTCGTGCGCGACTTCCGCAGTCCGGTGGCGACGACTTCCCGGACGGTGTTGTTCACTTGGCGATAAAGCACGTACGTCCCCGACGCGCCCGTCGTGGTATCCGGCGCGAAGAGGAACGACACCAGCTCCGCATCCGAGTTGATGAAGATGACGCTGCTCTGCGAGTAGCTCTGTTGCGGATACACGAACGCCGGGCTGGATCCGGGGATCGTGATCGCACGGTCGACGGTCAGCGCCGACACCTCGGCATCCGTTGCATACGGGTCCACATAAACGGCCCCAGTGTACCGCACCGAGTCCTGCCGGTTGGTCGTCAAATCCGTGTTGAACGCGAACGCGGAATCGTTCGCGAACACGGCCGCCGGCTGCTCCTCCATCACGTTGGTTCCAGCCGTCCGGAGTTCCTGTCGCAAGACATCGCGGCCGAACCGTCCGTTCTGCACGTCCGCGGCCTTGTTGGCGAGACTGCGAAACGCCTTGCTCTGCGCCACCAAAAAGCCCGTCGCCGACGCGATCACCACGCCGAACACCGCCATCGCGATGAGGAGTTCCGCGAGCGTGAAGCCATGACGGCGTGCCAGCCGAGGCGAGACGGCACCGAGTCGCACCTGCGGGCTCATGGCGCCGCCACCGAAATCATACGCCGGATCGGAATGGGCATGGCAGAGGCTGGGCTGGACGTGATCGTGACCGTGATGCGCTTGATGCGCTTGCCGTTCAACGTGTCGGCGACCACCGTCGTGCTGGTGATAATGCCATCGGCCGTTTCGTTGTACGCGGCGCCCGTGAGATTTTCGAGCGTGCTCCAGGTCGGCCAGGTGCGTGCCATGGCCACTTGCATGTCGCCGCGCGCTTGCGCGCGACTCCGCACATTTGAGTCGCTGACATTCGCCCGGAACTTGATCGTCCCCATGGACAGCGCGAGCACGACGCCCATCAGCAGCGTGATCGCAAAGACCACTTCAATCAGCGTGAACCCGCGGCGCGATCGCCGGTGCATCATCAATTCCGCCGCCAGCCGCTGGCCGTGTACACGTACCAGACCGGTCGCGCCGTAGCGCGTGCCAGCAGCAAGGCGCGCGTGTCTTTGTCGGTGCCTACCCCGGCTCGGGCGCGCGGCGACGTGAGATAGATGGTGGTGGCGCGATCGGTCCCGCCGTTGCGCTGCACGACGATCATCGGCAGCCCGTTCACCGTACGCAGCGTCGGGACAACCGCGGTCGCCGTGCCGTACGCCGGCACCCCGCTCCCTCGGCCCCACACCACGCGCTCAGGAATCTCAAAGGGGCGGGTATGCTCGCCCGCGTCGATGCGCAAATTGTTATTCGCGTCCCATACGGTGCGTACCGTGTGGTTCACGGTGTCGAACACGATCAGCACATTGTGCCCGCGCGACACGGCGTCACGTTGGGCCACCATGAAGGCCATGCTCATCGTCCGCACGGCGCCGTCTACCTGCGCGCGTTCCACCCGCAGCTTGGGCAGCGCGATCGCGGCAACGATCCCAATGATGATCATCACGATCACCAACTCGATGATCGTGACGCCGGACCGGCGGCGCATCGTGCTGCCGCGGGCCATCGTTGTCGGGTATGAATGCCTGATACGCACGCTGCTCTCCGGGGAATCGATCTCCCCCTCAGACGCACGCCACTCGTAATCGTCACAGAAGTCACGAATCGCCTCCGAACCCTCGCCGAGTGCGCCCAGATCAAAACGCTGGTGCCGCTGCGGTGACAGCGCGCCGTGAAATCCGGCGCCGGATGCCGTGTGCGGCGCCGGATCACCGTCACGCCACCGGCATTGGCCGTTACTCGAGCCCGTGCCGTCGCGCGGTAGCCCCATGCGCGACATACTTCGGCGATTCGCCGCGCACGCCGGAACCGTCCTGCGTCCGCGCTCACACTCGTCCTGGAGATCGTTCACATGCGTCGTCTGCCGCTCGTGCGTCAGCGAGTTAGCCGGCTCCTGGCAGGTGCCGCACTGCTGCTCGCCCCCGTGTCCGCCCGCGCGCAGCGCGCTGCGGCCGGTCCCTTCCCCGGCGGCGAAAACCCCGACGGATCGCTCCGCCCCACCAGTCGCCTGCAGCGCCTGTTCACGCAGGACGCCTACACCGAGTACGCCCTGCTGCAGCCCGGCAGCGAGCAATTCCGCATCAAGTTCTTCACCGAAGAGACGCGCGTCGGGGCCACCGAACTGGTGAACGCCACGCGCGGCGGCAGTGAAGGCACAGACGTCGAAGTCTTCGATCCACGCACCGGCAAGCCGCTCCCCTTCACGTACGACGTCGAGGGCGACGGGCACGCGATCCACGCCAAGCTCACCGCGCCCGTGCCGGCCGGCGGCATCGGTCGCGTGCTCATTTACAAGACGTACAAAGACGCGCGCACCTACCAGAGCTACACCGAGGCTAACGCGCCCTCCGGCATTCAGGCCGGAGACATTTCATGGGTGCGTAGCCTCAGCGGCTACCGGCTCGGAGTCATCCTGCCCGCTGGCTATCGCCTGCTCTCGTCCAGCATCGCCGCGCAGATGAGCACCACCCCCGACGGTCGAGTGGCGTTGCACTTCGCCAACCCCAGCGGTTTGAGCAACCCGTTCACCATTCATGCGCGCAAAACCGCCACACCGTTCGCGCCCACGAAATACGTGGACATGTTCCTCGACGACGTGAAAACGCTCTACGATTTCGGTGAGCCCGCCGCACATCGGATCCTGGTGGAGCAGACCTACAGCGACGGCCGCCTGGGCACCACGCTGCCCGTGGACCTGCTGTCGTACGCGGCGCTCACCGATGTGACCGTGACCGATCTGGACACCGCGCACCCGCTCGCGCAGCGCAAGCAGGGCGGCGCCACCGTCGTGACACTCGAAGAGCCCATCGTCAACGACAAACAGAGCGCCCATCTGCGCGTCACCGGCACACTCACGGACGCGGGCTACACGGTCGTGAACGGCGAACTGCGCTTCGACCGTCAGGTGAAAGGGCTGCGCAATACGTTCCTGCTGCCGGTCGGCTACGACGTGAGTGCCGTCTCACAGTCGGGCACCGTCGGCGTGTATCAGGGGCGCGTGTTTGTCGCGCTGGTCAATCTCAATGCGGAAAACGCGTATCGCGTGGTGATCACGGCCCGGAAGCGCGCGGAGTAGCCGC
>CALQGY020000091.1 GCA_943330235.2 Candidatus Kuenenia stuttgartensis | reverse complement strand
GACGCGTTCACTCTCCGGGTACGTGAACTCGGCGGACGGGCATGTCGTGATCTTCGCGTTGCTGTGCAACAGCTTCACCGTGCCCAACCGCGAGGTGGAGCGTGTGCAGGACTTGCTCGTGAGCACGTTGGCGGGCATGCAGCTGGGAGTCGCGCGTGGCCGCTAGCGCGTTGTCATACGCCGACGCGTTAGCCGCCGTCCTGGCGAGCGCGGTGCCGGTGGGTCGTGAGCAGGTCGCCGTGGCCGACGCATACGGACGTGCGCTTGCGCAGCCCATCGTCAGTCCGGTCGCGCTCCCCCCGTGGGACAACGCGGGCATGGACGGCTATGCCGTGCGCATCGCCGATGCGCACTCCGCGACGGCTGACGCGCCCGTCACGTTGCGGGTGGTCGGCACGGTGGCAGCGGGCGCCGATCCATCGGCGCTACCGACCGTTGGAGTGGGTGAGGCCGTGCGCATCATGACCGGCGCGCCGGTGCCGCCGGGCGCTGATGCGGTGGTGCGCATTGAGGATACCGACGCCGGACTGACGCAGGTGCGCATTGGTGATGCGCGCGACCTGCATGGTCGCGGCAACATTCGCCCCAACGGCGAGGACATCGCCCGCGGCGACACATTGTTTGCGGACGGCACGACGCTCGGGCCGTCGCATCTCGGTGCGCTCGCGAGTGTGGGGTGCGCGCTGGTGCCCGTGCATCGGCGGCCGCGTGTGACGCTGTTGTCCGGTGGCGACGAACTGGTGCTGTTGGATCGCTTTGACGAGGTGCTGGCGGGACGACGCATTGTGTCGTCGTCGACCTACGCGCTGCCGGCGCTGCTGCGCACCGCCGGTGCCGACGTCACGGTGGCGCCGCTCATGCCCGATACGCTGGCCGATACCATGCGCGCGATTGAGTCGGCGGTGGCCGCGGGGTGTGATGTGCTGGTCACGACCGGCGGCGTGTCGGTTGGCGCGCACGACTACACGCGTGACGCGTTGGTCCAACTTGGCGGCACGTTGGACTTCTGGCGCGCACGCATTCGCCCAGGCGGTCCGATTGGCACGGGGCACGTGCTGGGCGTGCCGTGGCTTGGGCTGCCCGGCAATCCGGTGTCCTCCATGGTGACCGGCTCGCTCTTTGCGTGGCCGTTGCTGCGACGTTTGGGTGGCCACGCGCGGACGGCGCATCGACAGCTGTCGGTGACCTTCACCGACCATTTCGAGACCCCCGCTCCGCTGACGTACTTCGTGCGCGTGCTCCTCGACCGTCGTGCCGACGGCGGCTACGACGCGCGACTCGCTGGCCCGCAGGGTTCGAATCTGCTGCGCACGATGGCGCTGGCCGAAGCGTTGCTGGTCGTTCCCGATGATTGGTCGGCCGCGCGGCCAGGCGACGTCTTCGATGCCGTGCTCCTCCCATGACGACACCAATGGAATCACTGATCGGCTTGACCGGCGACGAGTTGGACGCCGCGCTTTCTCGTCGCTGGACGACCGCGACCGAGGAAGTCACCGTCGGAGAGTCCACGTGGGCGCTCTTCAAGCCCGCCAACGCGGATCACCTGATCAGCGAAGCGGATTACGTGCTGGATGAGCGTTTGCCCTACTGGGCGGATCTGTGGCCTTCCTCGCGCATCTTGGCGGCCACGCTCCTCCGTGAACAGGGCGCTGGGCGCAGCTTACTCGAGATGGGCTGCGGTCTGGGACTGGCCACCGTGGCCTCGATGCAGGCCGGTTTCGACGTGACCGCCACGGACTATTACGACGACGCGTTGCATGTGACGCGCGGCAACGCCGCACGCAATCTTCAGCGGGAGCCGACGGTCCGCTTGGTGAACTGGCGCGAGTGGCCGGCCGATCTGGGGACGTTTGACGTGGTCATCGCGGCGGATGTGCTGTACGAGAAGGAGTACGCGTCGCTGGTGGCGGAGTGTCTCGTACGGGCGCTCAAGCCCGACGGCGTGGCGTTGGTGGCCGACCCGGGGCGTCTGGCGCTGCCGGCGTTCCGCGAGCGGATCGAGGAGTTGGGGCTGCGCATCGAAAGCGTCGAAAAGGTGAAGTACGAGGCGGGCGTGGTGAAGCAGGAAGTGCAGATCATGCGCCTGCGCTTCGCGTAAGTGCGACTCCTCCTGGTGGAGGACGAGGTGCTGCTCGCGGAATCGCTGGCGCGCGGACTTCGGGAGCTCTCGTTTGCCGTTGATGTGGTCGGCAACGGCGTGGACGCGAACGCGCAGGCCTCCCTGAACGAGTATGACGCGATCGTGCTCGACCTCACGCTTCCGGGGCGCGATGGGCTGGCGGTCTGCCGCGAACTGCGACAGCGCGGGATCGGCGTGCCGGTGCTCATGCTGACGGCGCGTACCGCCATCGACGACAAAGTGTCGGGCTTTGACGCGGGCGCGGACGACTATCTCGTCAAGCCGTTCGCGTTCGCGGAATTGGTGGCGCGATTACGTGCGTTGTTACGACGTCCACGCGCCACCATTGCTGACGTGCTGCGCATCGGCGATTTGGAAGTGGATACGCGCAGTCAGTGCGCGCGCCGCGGGCCGCGCGAACTTCCATTGACCACACGGGAGTACGCCCTGCTGGAGCATCTGGCGCGCCACGCCGGCGCGTTGGTGAACCGCGCGTCCATCAGTGGGCACGTCTGGGACGATAACCACGATCCGTTCTCGAATAACATCGAAGTGCTCATGGCGCGATTGCGTCGCAAGCTGGAGGCGCCGGGTGAGGCGCGCATGATCGAGACGCGGCGGGGGGCCGGGTATCGGTTAGTACCGCGCGCGACCGACGCGTGAGTGCTTCATCGCGCTTCTTCCGCTCCATCCGCGTAGGCTTGGCTCTGCGCCATGCCGCCATGCTGGCGATTGTGGTGCTGCTCATCGAGGGGGCGTCGTATCTCGCGGTGGTGACGCTACTCGCGCAGCGCGGCGACCGCCTGCTCGCCTCCGCGACCAATGCGCTCGTGCGGGATTTGCGAACGGAACTCGAGCGCGGCAAGCCGGCCGCCGCCGCGATCGAGACCGCCGTGCACGATCTGCGATTTGGTGACGTGACGCTGGAGATTCGCCTCGCCACACCCACTGATCCGCGACTTACCGGCGCGGTACTGCTCTCGACCGTTCGCGGCCCGACGGACGGTGGCGATACGCGTGTGCGCTCCGAAGTGGTGGAGGCATCGCCGTTGCGGTTTGAGGTCACGGCGACCCGCTCATTGTTTGAGGACCAGGAGACGCTGGAGGCCGTACAACGCGCCTATCTGTTGGCCGCGGCATTGGCCATCGCGCTCTCGGCGCTCGTGACGTGGCGCTTGGCATCGGCCGCATTAGCGCCTGTGGAAGCACTCACCGCACGCGCGGCCACACTGGGCTCCGGTGATTTGCATGAGCGGCTCCCCGGCGCCGACGTGGACAACGAACTCGGACGACTGTCGCTGATGCTCAACGGCATGCTGGAGCGCATTGATGGTGCGTTCGCGCAACAACGACAGTTTGTCGCGGACGCGTCGCATGAGCTCCGCACCCCGATTGCGGTGTTGCGCACCGAGATTGACGTCACCCGCGCCAACGCGGACCGATCGGCCACGGAGTACCGCGAAACGTTGCAGCGTGTGCACGGGGTGACGGGACGCCTCGAGCGACTCGTCGCGGATCTCTTTCTGCTCGCGCGCACGGATGCGGGCGGATCTACCATGCCGCAGGATCGCTTGGACATGACCGCGCTCGTGCATGAGACCTGCGATCTGCTGACCGGGCTGGCCGAGGAGCGTGGCGTGCAGCTTGTTGTCGAATCGACCGAGCCGATGCCGGTGCTGGGGCTGAGCGCGCAACTGGAGCGCGTGATGTTGAATCTGCTGGATAACGCCCTGCGGTTTGCGCCGCGCGAGAGCACCATTCGCGTCACCGTGTTGCGCGACGGGCCGTCGGTGTGCGTAGAGGTGCAGGACGCGGGCCCCGGCGTGCCGGAGTCGCTGCGCCCGCACGTCTTCGACCGGTTTCGACGACGAGGGCCGGACGCGGGCGCGCCGACACACGACGGCGCCGGCCTCGGTTTGGCGATTGCCCAGTCGCTGGTGCGCGCCCACGGGGGCACGCTGTCGCTGCGGGCGACGGGGGCGGATGGGAGCACGTTTCGTATCGTGCTCCCATCGGCGGCCTAGTTCACGCGAACGGCCGCCTGGCGGTTCGCGTGCGACGGCAGATCAGACGGGCGGTTTCTTGGCGGTCGGCGGCTTGACCTTCGTGGCCTTGTCGGCCGCGGCTTCGGCCTTCTCGTCGGACGGCGACTCGTGCTCGCGCTTGAGCATCTTCCCGGTCATGGCATCGATGTGGACTTCTTCGATGCCTTTCTTGCCCGCGACCTTGATGTCGAACGAGTAGATCAACGCGCCGTCTTCGTTTTCGATCTCGGCATCGCTGATGGTGCCGCCGGGGACAGTCGCCTTGGCGAGCGCGATCGCGGAGTCCGGCTTGATCTTGGCCTTCGCGAGCAATCCCGGCTTGTCTTCCGAGATCTTCACGGCGGCGGCCGGCTTGGCCGGCTGCGCAGACGCCACCGCGGCGGTCAGCGAGAGCAGCAGACTCGCGGCCATGAACGCGCGCGAAACGGTCGGCGTGATAGCGTGATGCATTCGAACTCCTGAGCACAAGGGATGGGGGACGGACCGTGATCGATCACGGCGCAATCTGGTCGCGCCCCCTTACACCCTGATGACAGCGCCTCGGCGCTACGCCGAGACCGTCGCCGACGCGAGTCGACCGGCCACGACTTCCGCAATATCGAGCACCGGCACATCGCTGCCCGCGCCGGTCACGCCATCGGTGATCATCGTCATGCAGAACGGGCACGCCACCGCGATCTGATCGGCACCGGTCGCCAGTAACTCTTCGCTGCGTTCGACGTTGACGCGCTTGCCGACGTTCTCTTCCATCCACATGCGGCCACCGCCGGCGCCGCAGCACATGCCGCGGCTCTTGGTGCGCGCCGGCTCGACCAGCTCGATGATGGGCAGCGCCTTCTTCAGCGTGTTGCGTGGCGCGTCGTAGATCTCGTTGTAGCGACCGAGGTAGCACGAGTCGTGATAGGCAACCTTGAGGCGCTGCCCGTGCTCGGTCTCCAGCGGCACCCGACCGGCTTCCAGCAAGCGCTCGATGTACTCGGTGTGGTGGATGACTTCATAGTTTCCGCCCAGATCGGGGAACTCCTTCCCCATCTGGTGGAAGCAGTGCGGGCAGAAGGTGACGATGGTCTTCACCTCGTAGCCGTTGAGCGTTTCGATCACGCCCTTGGCGAGCATCTGGTACAGGTACTCGTTGCCCATGCGACGCGCCGGATCACCGTGACAGGTTTCTTCCTGTCCGAGAATGGCGAACTTCACGTTGGCGGCCTGCAGAATGCGCGCGAAGGCCACGGTGATCTTCTTGGCGCGATCGTCGAAGGAGCCCATGCAGCCGACCCAGAACATGATGTCGGCCTTCTCGCCCCGCGCGGCCATCTCGGCCATGGTGGGGATATCCATCCCCTCGGCCCACTGTTCACGATCGGACGCGCTGAACGCCCACGGGCTGCCGTTCCGCTCGAGCGACGTCATGGCGGGCTGCAGCTCTTCGGGGAAGCGCGACTCCATGAGCACCAGATCGCGACGCAACTCGTTGATGATATCGAGTTGATCGATCGACACCGGGCATTCCTGCACGCACGCGCGGCAGCTCGTGCACGCCCAGAGCTCTTCTTCGGTGATGAAGCCGTCGAGCAGCTTGCGATCGAGCATCGTCTGCTGTTCGTCAGTGGCCGTGCCGCCCAGCCCCATGGCGTCGAGCACCATGGCCTTCTCGGTGAGACGCGCCCGCGTCTTCACCACAATCATGCGCGGCGACAGCGCCTTGCCGGTGATATTGGCCGGGCACACGGCCGTGCAGCGGCCGCACTCAGTGCACGAGTAGCCGTCGAGCAGGTTCTTCCACGACAGGTGTTCAACGTCGGACGCACCGAACTGTTCGGCGTCTTCCGCTTCGAGATCCATGGGGCGCATGGCGCCCACACGTCCCGGACCGCTGGTGTTCGAGAACCAGACGTTGATGAGCGACGTCAGCACGTGCAGGTGCTTGGAGCCCGGCAGGTGATTCAGGAAATACAGAATGAGCACCGCATGAAACCACCACGCCGAGCGCGCGACGACGTGCGCCGTCTCCGGCGACCAGCCGCGCATGAGCGACTGGATCATGGGCGAGATCACGCGCCAATCCGCGGACGAGGTCCCCGCTTGCAGCTCGGCCGCGAACAGGATGAGCAGCGACACCATCAGCGCCGCAATCATGCTGAGGATGAACACCGCGTCGCCGCCGTGCACCGGATCAACATGGAAGCGTTTGGGCTTGATCACGAGGCGCCGATACAGCAGGAACGCCACCGGGATGAGCACAAACACGGCGAACAGTTCCTGTGACAGCACATACGGCAGATACAGGAAGCGCGGCAGAATCACATTCCAGGTGAACGGCGTGTACAGCCCCTGAATCATGATTTCGAGCGTTCCTAACCCGAGTACGCAGAAGCCCCAGAACACGAGGGCGTGCATCATGCCGCCGATGGGGTCGCGCAAAATCTTCGACTGCCCAATGCCGATGAGCAGGAAGTTGCGGGTGCGGACGTCGGGGTGATCGGTGCGGACTTCCGCGTGACCGATCTTGAGCCAGCGGGCCAGGCGACGTGCGCTGCGGGCAAAGAAGCCCAGCGCGACGGCCAGAATGACCGCGAAGAGGAGGTTGGACAAGGTCATCTGGCGAAGCTAGGGCGAGGAGAACGGTGCGACAAGCGGGAATGGCGGGTTGGATGACGCGGCGACGGCGATCCGACGAAGGACGCAGTGGGGTAGGAAACGATGCAGGGTGCAGGAGGAGAGTCGAAAAGCCACTCACCACCGGCACCCTGCATCAGTTCCTCAATCCTGCGCCACACGCCACGGCAGCGAACCCGCCGCGGCGGTTGTTTACCCCTGCGCCTTTGCCGCCTTCACCGCAGCGGTGAGTGCCGGCATCACTTCAAAGACATCGCCGACAATGCCGTAATCGGCAATCTTGAAGATGGGCGCGTCCTTGTCCTTGTTGATCGCGACGATGGTCTTGGAGGTCCGCATGCCGGCGAGGTGCTGAATGGCGCCGGAGATACCCACCGCGATGTACAGATTGGGGCTCACGTTCCGGCCCGTCTGTCCAATCTGATCGGTGTGCGGACGCCAGCCTTCATCGGTCACGGCACGCGTCGCACCAACGGCCGCGTTCCCGAACGCCTCCGCCAGATCTTCGCACAGCTTGAAGTTCTCGGCGGCTTTGAGGCCACGACCGCCGGCCACGATGACCGGCGCGTCGTTGAGGTCGATCTTGTCGCCGCTGCCCTGCTTGAGTTCAACGACCTTCACCCGCGACGCACTCGGCTCGGTGGCCGACGTGATCGCTTCGGTGACCGTGGGCTTGGCGTTGAGCGTCGGCTGGAAGGCCGCCGGCCGCACCTGAATGATGGCCGGCGCACCGCTGAGGGAGAGCGTGGCCACCACCTTGCCGTTGTTCTGCGGATGTTCACCAACGACCGCTCCGCCTTCAACGCGGAAGCCGGTCAGGTCGGGGATGAGCCCGGTGCCCAGCTTGGCCGCGACGCGCGGCGAGAGATCGCGTCCCTGCGCCGTCGCGCTGAACAGCGCGAAGCCGTACGGACCGCCAGACAGACGCTGCGCGAGCGTGGCCGCGAGCGCTTCGGGATTGTACTGCGTGAAGCCGGCATGCTCGAGCAGCAATACGCTATCAGCGCCATGCTGGGCCAGCGCCTCGGCCTTGGCGCCAATGCCGGCCGCGCCAGCCAGCACCACGTGTACGCTGCCGCCGCCCGACTGCGCCGCGAGGGCGCACGCGGCCGTGACGGCTTCGAGTGCGACTTTGCGCAACTCACCGCCGCGCGTCTCGGCAAAAACAAGAACGTTGGCCATGGTCAGAGCACCTTCGCTTCAGTCTGGAGAAGGCGCACGAGCTCGGGCACCGCCGCGGAACTATCGCCGAGGATGCGACCGGCTGCGCGCTCTGGGGGCAGCGCCATCTTGGAGACGGTGACCTGCGCCGTCCCGAGCTGCGCGGGCTTCACGTCAAGCGGCTTCTTCTTCGCGGCCATGATGCCCTTGAGGGACGGCAAGCGTTCCTTGTTGAGCCCATCGTCGATGGTGAGCACCGCCGGCAGCGGAAACTCCACCACTTCAGAGGCGCCTTCGAGCGCGCGTTCGGCACGCCCCGCCTGCCCCGTGATCTCGAGTCGGAAGACGTTCGTCACGCACGGCAAATCGAGCAGCTCTGCCACCATGGGGCCCGTCATCTGATTCATCGAATCGATGGCGATGCGTCCCATGAGCACGAGATCGTATCCGCCCTCTTTGAGTTCTGCGGCCAGCGCGCGCGCGACGGCAAGGCCGTCAGCGGGCGTGTTGTCGCTCTTGAGGAGTACGCCACGATCGGCGCCCATGGCGAGCGCTTTCCGGATCTGTTCCTGCGCGGCATCCGGTCCGAGCGAGATGGCGACGACTTCGCCCACGTTCCCGTTCTTTTCCTTGAGCTGCAGGCCGGCTTCGATGGCCCAGAGGTCGAAGTCGTTTACGTCGTACTTGAGTCCCGTTTCATCGACACGGGTGCCGTCGGCAGTGATGGCGAACTTCACTTCCATCACCGGGACGCGCTTGATGCACACGGCGATTTTCACCGCGGAGCTCCGGCTTGAGAGTCAGGTGGTCGAGAGGCACGCAACGCCAGCGGCGTCGGGCCCGTCGTGAAGGTAATGGAGTGTGACCAGTTCGACGCAATGCGACGCGGGGCCGCGCACCGCGACGCGTACTGCGGCACGTCGCGTCGCATTGTCTCGAGGACTACTTGAACGCGCTCAACCCCGTGATGGCCTGTCCCAGGATGAGGGAATGCACGTCGTGCGTGCCCTCATACGTGTAGACACTCTCGAGATTGGCCATGTGCCGCAGGGCGCCGTACTCGGCGAGAATGCCATTGCCGCCCAGCAGACGACGGGTTTCGCGCGCGATGTCGGTGGCAATGCTGACGTTGTTCCGCTTGGCCAACGACACCTGCGTGGGGGTGAAATTCCCCGCGTCCTTCATGCGCCCCAAGTGCAGCGCGACCAGCTGCCCCTTCACGATTTCCGTGAGCATGTCGGCCAGTCGCACCTGCTGGATCTGGAACCCGCCGATGGGCTTGTCGAACATGACACGCGTCTTGGCGTACGAGACCGCCTCCTCGAAGCAGGCCAGCGCCGCCCCCAGCACGCCCCACGAAATGCCGAAGCGCGCTTGCGTCAGACACATGAGCGGGCTCTTGAGTCCCTTGCTGAACGGCAGCAACGCATCGGCCGGCACGTGGACATCGGCCAACGCCAATTCGGACGTGTCAGATGCACGCAAGGACAGCTTGCCCTTCTGATCACGCGCCGTGAACCCCGGCGTCTTCGTATCGACGATGAAGCCGCGGATGCTCGTGTCTTCGGTGCTGTCGCCCGTCTTGGCCCAGATGATGGCGATGTCGGCCATGGAGCCGTTCGTGATCCACATCTTGGCGCCGTTGAGGATCCAGCTGCCGTCCGCCTGCTCACGGGCGCGCGTGATCATGCCCGACGGATTTGATCCGAAGTCGGGCTCGGTGAGGCCGAAGCAGCCAATGAGTTCGGCCTTGGCCAGCTTGGGCAGATAGTGCGTCTTCTGCGCTTCGGAGCCGAAGGCGAAGATGGGGTACATCACGAGAGCGCCCTGCACCGAGGCGAACGAGCGGATACCCGAATCGCCCCGCTCCAGCTCCTGCATGATCAGGCCGTAGGCCACGCTGGAGAGCCCGGCGCACCCATACTGCTCAGGGAGATTCGCGCCCAGCACGCCCAGCTCGGCGAGCTCGGGGATGAGCTCCTTCGGGAACCGTCCCTGGACGTAGCAGTCGCCGATAATCGGGAGGATCTTCTCATCGACGAACGCGCGGATCGTATCGCGGATCGCGCGTTCTTCCTCGGTCAGCGCGGCATCGATGTTGAACAGATCGGCCGCGTGGGCCGTGAGATCGACGGACGGCAGCGCGGAAGGGATATCGGCGGGCGATTCGTGGGCCATGACGACAGATCACTCGGGAATGGGGACAGGACCGGATCCCTGAAAAGTAGCGGCCGGCGAGGTGTGCTGAAACCTCGCCGGCCGAGTGCGACGCGCCCCCGGGACGGCGGGGGGCGATCCTGCGGCAACGACGCGACGACTATCGCGCGGGGGCGGCGGCGAGGCGCGCGAGCAGCCGAGTGGCCGCGGCGCGTTGGGCCGGGTCGGCGGCGAGCGCCGCGATGTTGAGCTGCGGCACGGCGCTGGGGCCGATGGCCAGGATGCCGGCATCCGCCACGCCGGTGCGCAGCGCACCGACGAGTGCCTGCACCGCCGCGGGGTCGTTCATCGATCCCACACTTTTGGTGAGGTCGACGTGATAGTTCGCGTACAACCTCGGCATCGCGGCGGCCCCGGGCGCGTACACGCGACGATTCTCGCGCATGAGCAGAAAAATGAGGTCGTGCCGAATGCGCCGCGCAAACTTCGGCGTGGCGGCCAGGAGGGCACGCGTCTGCACATCGGCCTGGATGCCCGTACGCGATGGGGCCCAGATGAGAGAGTAGAACGCATTCGCCCGCACGGTATCCACTGGACTGTCGAGCTGCTTCAGCAACGCGGGGACATCAATCGCGGCACGAAAATCGGCCTGCGCCATGGCCCGCGTGGGCGCGACGGCCGGTGCGATGACGAACGCTCCGCACAGCGCGATCACCATCGCCATACCCCGCGCAAGCGGACCCGCACGGCCGTCTCCAACTCCGCAGCCCGCAGCCTTCGTCAGTTTCCCGCTCATGCCTCGACTCCTCCGACGCGTCTGGTCCGATGCTCCAACGGCATCACGTCCCGACGCGCGGCCGGCGTGATCCCCACATCGCGTGCCTTCTTGCGGAAGCCAGGCCCGTGATCGAGCGTCGCCCCCGTTTCGTGCTGCCACTGATGCACCATCTCATGCAGCAGCGTGTGCATGGCCTCGCGCCATCCGTGCTTCACGACATGCTTGCGTGACATCACGATTTCGGGGGCCACCTGTTTGGTGCCGGGATCGTAATGGCCCAGTCGTGTGGCCATGCGTCCCGACAGGCGTATGGGCACCTCCGTCAACGCGGCGGCGAAGTGCTGCGCATTGAGCTGGCGGTGCGCCTCGCTGAGTTGCGCGATGAGCGCCAGGTCGCCGGGCCGCGGCGTTTCCGCCCGACGGGCTGCCGGCGCCCGATCCACCTCAAAGGCGAGGATCTGCTCGCGCGCCGCCGCGCGGGCAGGCTTGGTGCGTGCGGTCGCGAAGGCGACGATGGCGTGGAGCACCGATTCCGGCGCGTCGGCGTATCCCTCGTTCACCCGCAGCGTGCGCCCGATGAGCGACACCATCACCGTGCGCGTGCGCATCAGCACCAGCGACTCGACGCCGCGCAGTCCCATGTCCTGCAGTCGCGAGAAGAGGACCGCGGTGCGCGCACGCGTCGCGGTGCGTCCGCGGGCGGGACGATCGCGCGGCGGCTCGGGAGCGACCCGCGGTGCCACGGCCAGCGACACGGGCGCCGCGGCAACGGCAGGCACCGCGGCCACCGAGGTGGCCGCCGAGGTGGCGGCCGACGTGGAGACCGCCGTTGGCGATGTGCCACGCGACGACGGTTCAGCGACACGGTCCGTGTCGCCAAACTCAAATCCCAGCTGGCCAAAGGTCGCGTCGCGCATTCGGAGAAGAATGGACCGGAACCGGTGGACGTTCAAGCGCGGGGGCTCAGATGGCCGAAGGCGGAGCGGCCGACGGGGTCGTCGGGGCCGCCACGTGCGCCTCCGGGGTCCGCACCCGGTCCACCATCGCCCGGAGCGCCGTCAGCTGGTCGCCGACGATGGAATGCCCGAGCCCCGGGTAGATGCGGAGGTCGACCTCCGCCCCCTGCGCCGTGAGCCAGCTCGCGGTCTGCCGCACGCGCGCCTCGGGGATGTGCACGTCGTCGTCCCCACACGCCAGCAGCACGGGCGTCCCGGCCAAAGCACCCGACGCCGCCGGGTGGACGGGGCGGTGGACGGGGCGCATGTCGGCGTCGTCGCCCATGAGGGCGCCGGCGAGCGCCGCGATCCCGCCGAAGCGGCGCCCGTGCCGCGCGGCGTACTCCAGCGAGAGGCAGGTCCCCTGCGAAAACCCCACCAGCACGATGCGTTCGGCGGGAATGCCCGCCTGCAGCGCCTCACGCACCCCGTGGTCAATCACGCGGAGCGCCGACGACAGCGACGGTTCATTCATCGCGAACGGATCGAGAAACCGGTGCGGATACCAGGACGCGTCGCGTGCCCGCGGCGCGATCAGGGCGGCGTCCATCGCGCCCGCGTTCCGCGCGATAGGCAGCATCCCCTCCGCACTGCCGCCGCGGCCGTGCGTGAGAATCAGGGCAAACGTCGCCTCGCCCAGTGGCGCACCGGCATAGAGGACAGGGACGTCAGCGTGCGGATCGGTCACGGAACGAGTCGGTGGGCGGGCGTTGGGGTGCCGCGTGACGCGGACGGCGCCTTATCGGCGGGCACGCGGCATCGTGGCGGTCATCGGTCCGGGGGTGAAGGCGCCGCGCGCATACACCCATGCGGTCACCTGCACCTGCGTCGCGCTCGCCTCGATGACATTCAACGACGAGGGGCGATGTCCGCGCATGCGGCTGGAGAGCGTATTCGCGGCGCTGATGAGGAATTGCCCCGTGCGCCGCGCCACCACTTCCACCCGTTCCTCGTGGTCGTGACCGGTGCACACCACGTGCGGCGCGGCCTGCGCGACCGCGTCGAGCGTGCGCTGCGGCCGCTTCATCCCCCAGCGCTTGGACAGGCGCCCCTTCACCACGTTGTGATGCACGACCAGCAGTCGGAGGTCGTCGGCAGGGCTGTCGGCGAGTCGGGCGGCGGCGCCTTCGAGCTGGGCGTCGGTGAGGCCGCCCTTCACGCGCCAGTCGCGGGGGTACCACGTCAGCGCCGGCGCGAAGGTGCCGAGCGACGAGTTGAGCCCGACAATGCTCACGCCGGGGAGGCGCAGCGTGGGCTCCAGCTCCTCGCTGATGTGGGCGCGATAGCGTTCGTGCAGGCGGCCGAAGTCGCCGAAGCCAAACGGCGCGTGCCACCAGGCGGTGTCGTGATTGCCCGGCACCACCAGCGTGGGCGCGAGGGCGCGGAAACGGTCGAGGATGACGCGCGCGCGCTCAAACTCGTGCACGCGCGCCCGCTGCGAAAAATCGCCGGATATGACGATGGCGTCGAAGCCGGTCGCGGTGGCAAGCGCCTCTGCCGCGGCCACGTGATCGGCCACGAACGGGTGCCCACAGTGGATGTCCGACAGGTGCAGCACCCGCACGGTCCCCGTCTCGGTCCCCGCCTCGGTCCCCACCTCGGTCCCCGCCACGGTCATGCGAGGCGGGCGATCACGGCGTTCGTGAACTCGTCGGTGCTGGCGGTGCCGCCCAGGTCGCGCGTGAGCGTGGCGCCGTCACGCAGCGTGCCTTCGAGCGCGCTGCGCACGCGCGTGGCCCGTTCGCCGTCACCGATATGATCCAGCATCATGCACGCCGCGAGCACGAGGGCCCCGGGGTTGGCGATGTTCTTGCCCGCGATGTCCGGTGCGGTGCCGTGGACCGCCTCGAAGATGGCGGCCGTGGTGCCGATGTTCCCCCCAGGCGCGAGCCCGAGCCCCCCCACCAGGCCGGAGATCTCGTCGGAGAGAATGTCGCCAAACAGGTTGGTCGTCACGACGACATCGAACTGCTCCGGGCGCATGACGAGGTGCATAGCCATCGCGTCGATGATGCGCTCCTCAAACTGGATGCGCCCCTCGTATTCGCGCGCCACCATGCGACCGACGTCGAGGAAGAGCCCCTGCGAGAATTTGAGGATGTTGGCCTTGTGGACCAGCGTCACCTTCTTCCGGTGGTTCTTGAGCGCATACTCGAACGCGTAGCGCACGATCCGCTCCGACCCCAGCCGCGTGATAATGGCGACCGACTCGGCGGCCGCTTTGGGATCGTCCCCGATGCGGACATAGTGCTCCACGCCGATATAGAGCCCCTCGGTGTTCTCGCGCACCAGCACGATGTCCACCTTGTCGAACCGGCCCGGAATGATGGTATAGGCCGGCCGGACGTTGGCGTACAGATCGAAGGTCGTCCGGAGCGCCACGTTAATGGAGCGGAAGCCTTCGCCGACCGGGGTTTCGAGGGGGCCCTTGAGCGCCAGTCGCGTGCGCTTGATGGAATCGAGGGTCGCGTCGGGGATGGGGTCGTTCCAGCGGGCGATGCCGGCCATACCCGCGACCTGACGATCCCACTCGATGTCGGCACCGGCGGCGGCAAGAATTCGGACGGTGGCGTCGGCAATACTGGGGCCGATGCCGTCACCAGCGATAAGTGTTACGGGAATGGACATGCCCGTAAGATCACCGACGGCGCCCCCCCAGTGAAGCGGTTCAGCGACCGCAAACCTTAATCCGTAGCATTGACAGCGCGTGCGCACGAGCGCATACCCGTAGTGGGCTAGGACTCCGAAATCCTGAGCCCGGTTCCGCCCCACCTGTCGCGGGTCGCGTTCTCCCCACCTCCCCCCCGCCGTGTCTCGCATCCTGAAATACCTCCCCTGGCTGGCCACCGCCGTCCTTGGCGCCGGTGCCCTCGCGATGGTCGCCCTCTCCAACGGCGAAAAGGTCAACGCCGCTTGGCTCCTGACGGCGGCGGTCTGCACGTACCTCATCGGCTACCGCTTCTACAGCAAGATCATCGCGGCCAAGGTGTTCGCGCTCGATGTGACGCGGGCGACGCCGGCCGAACGCCTGGAAGACGGGCGCGACTTTGTGCCCACCAATAAGTGGGTCGTCTTCGGCCACCACTTCGCCGCAATCGCCGGCCCGGGTCCGCTGGTCGGCCCCACGCTGGCGGCACAGTTCGGGTTCCTCCCCGGCGCGTTGTGGATTTTGGTTGGCGTGGTGATGGGCGGCGCGGTCCAAGACTTCGTCATTCTGGCCGCCTCCATTCGCCGCAACGGCAAGTCGCTCGGTCAGATGGCGAAGGAAGAGATCGGTCCGGTGGCCGGTGGCACCGCGCTGGTCGCGGTCCTTGGCATCATGATCATTCTCATCTCGGTGCTGGCCCTGATCGTCGTCAACGCCCTGCGCGACAGCGCATGGGGCGTAGTCACCATCGGCTTGACCATCCCGATCGCCCTGTTCATGGGCTCGTACCTGCGCTGGGCCCGCCCGGGCAAGGTGCTGGAAGCAACGGGCATCGGTCTGGTGATGCTCCTGTTCGCGCTGTACGCCGGCAAGTGGGTGGCCGCGTCCCCCGAGTGGGCCCCGATGTTCACGCTGAGCGGCACCACGCTCTCGCTGCTCATCATGGGCTACGGCTTTGCCGCCTCGGTGCTGCCGGTGTGGTTGCTGCTGGCGCCGCGTGACTATCTGTCGGCGTTCGTGAAGATCGGCGTCGTGGCCGCCTTGGGCATCGGCATCCTGATCGCGCTGCCGCCGCTTGAAATGCCGCGGGTGACGCAGTTCATCGACGGCACGGGCCCGGTGTTCGCCGGTAAGCTCTTCCCGTTCGTCTTCGTGACCATCGCCTGCGGCGCCATCTCGGGCTTCCATGCGCTGATCTCGTCGGGCACCACGCCCAAGCTGCTCCGTCGCGAGTCGGATGCGCGGTTCATTGGCTACGGCGCGATGCTCACCGAGTCGTTGGTCGCGATCATGGCCTTGATCGCCGCCTGCGCGCTCAACCCGGGCGTGTACTTCGCCATCAATGCGCCCGCCGCCGCCATCGGCACGACGGTCGCCAGCGCCTCCGCCGCTATCGCGCAGTGGGGCTTTGTGGTCTCGCCCAGCGATCTCGAAGCGCTCGCGCGGTCCGTGGGTGAATCCTCGTTGCTCTCGCGTACCGGTGGCGCGCCCAGCTTGGCCGTCGGTATGGCGCACTTGTTCTCGAAAGTGCTCGGTGGTGACGGCTCGCTGGCGCTGTGGTATCACTTCGCCATCATGTTCGAAGCGCTGTTCATCCTGACCACGCTCGACGCCGGCACGCGCGTAGGCCGCTTCATGCTGCAGGATCTGCTGGGCAACGTGATCAAGCCGCTCGGCCGCACGTCCTGGTACCCCGGCGTGATCATCACCAGCGCGCTGTTCGTCTCGATGTGGGGCTACTTCCTGTATCAGGGCGTCACCGATCCGCTCGGTGGCATCAATTCGCTCTGGCCTCTGTTCGGTATCTCGAATCAGTTGCTCGCGACGATTGCCCTGTGCGTCGGCACGACGGTGTTCATCAAGATGGGCAAGGCCCGCTATTCGTGGATCACGCTGATCCCGATGTCATGGCTGGTCATCGTGACGATGTCGGCCGGGCTGACCAAGATCTTCTCGCCCGAGGTGAAGCTGGGCTTCCTCTCGCACGCGCGGATGGTTGAGGCGGCGGTCGCCAGCGGTACGCTGCCGGCCTCCATCAAGTCGATGGAAGCCGCGCAGCGCATGATCTTCAACGACCGGTTGGACGCGGCCGTCGCAGCGTTCTTCCTGATCTCGGTGATCATCATCCTCGCCGACTCCATGCGGACGTGGTACTCGGTGCTGAGCAGCAAGACGATGCCGGTCTCGTCGGAAGCGCCGTACGTGGCCACGGCGTTGATCGACTAGTGGTCTCATGGCGGTGGCGACACGCATCGCGCGTGCCGCCACCGCCATCTCCACGGCGCGCGATGACCGCCCGATCTTGCGGCCTCCCGTTCCCGAACCTGGTGGTCCTATCATGTCCCATGTTTCTGCCGTGAGCGCCGCCGCCTCTGGAGCCGCATCGGAGGCCGCCGCCCCTCAGTCGTTCGCGACCCGCCTGAAGCGGGCGTTTTCGACCCTGCGCCGGATCATCGGCGTGCCCGACTACGACACGTATCTCGAGCACATGCAGCGCCGGTATCCCGACTGCACGCCCATGGACG
>CALQGY020000090.1 GCA_943330235.2 Candidatus Kuenenia stuttgartensis | reverse complement strand
GAAGTCGATCGCTGGCAGGGATGGTTGCGGTGGCCGTGGCGCACCACGTGCCTCAAGCGCGCGTCGGTGCTGTTCACGTTGCTGCGCCGCATAGACGTCGAGGTCGAGTTGCACATTGGGGTGAGACGCGACGACGCGGGCGCGTTTGCAGCGCACGCGTGGCTGGTCCGTGATGGGCAGCCCTATTTGGAGCATGCGGCCAGCACGATTGAGCGCTATCGCGTGATTGCGCAGTTTCCCGAGCCAAAGGCACGTACGGTATGAAACGGAAAACCGTCGAGTTGTTGCTGGAGACGTTGCGCCTGCGAGAGCGGGTTTCGTCTGAGCAACTACAACAGCGTTGGGCCACCGCCGACTTGTCCGGTTTAATGGAACTGCTCACGCACGAAGGCGCGGACATCTGGTTCTCGCGCCGCGTACAGCAGTTGGCGGTGTCCATGCCGGAGCCCTTCAGAAGCGCGTTGCGCACGTCAGTTCGGGGTACGGTTCATCGAAATATGCGTATTGATGCACAGACGCTGGCCGTGACCGCGATGCTGACGGACGCTGGCGTGCCCTGGTTGCTCATCAAAGGGCAGGCGCGCCGTGCGGCAGAAGATCGTTATCCGATGGCCAATGCCCGTCCAATCGCCGACGTGGATCTGCTCGTGAGTAACGCGCATATCGACGCCGCATGGCAGATGCTCTGCGCGCGCGGCTTCAAGCGCATCTACGAGGAGGGCGAGGTCGATTGGGTGGTACACCACCATCTGCCCGCGGTCATGGATGATTCGAACGTGTCGGTCGAGCTGCATCGTACGTTCAACGACAGCATCGCTCCGGACGAAGCGTGGCGACGGGCGACTGACCGCGCCGACACCGTATCGTGGACGGGCTATGAGGTCCGCGTGCCGAACGCCACAGAGCTGGTATGGCAGGCGATGTCGCATGGCGCGGCCGACGGGGATCGCGGCTATTACCTCCGTACGTTCCTCAGCGTGGCCGCCGTACTGGCCGAAGTGCCCCGTATCGACTGGTCTGTGATCCAGGCCCGCATCCAGGCGAACGAAATCGTCGATAATGAAACGGGACTCGTGGTGGAGCCGGAGCGGGTGTACCGCTGGCTGGCCATCGCGGCAGCGTTTGCCGGTGTAGACGTCCCTCCGACACTCTGCCCCAAGCTGCCGGCGACGTTGCTTGATCTATTGGCGTGGCGGGGCCGAGTCTTGGCGTCGTCGATCAGCGTGCGCGTGAAGGCACGCCTGCTGGACGAGGCGGTTCGACTGGAGCTGGGCATGACCTTCACCCCGCCCAGCCGACACGCAACACCATGGCGTCGAATGCGAGCGGTCTGCACGGGGGCGCTCTGGCGCACGTGCTATCGCATGACTCGGGCGGTCGCATAAAGGCCAGTATCGAGCGCGCCCTCGCGCTCGTCCGCGCCAGCCTGGTCGCTAACCGGCTGATCGTGCTGCGCTTTGGGGTCACATCGTTGGGCAAGTCGCTGGCCGGACTGGCCACCATTCTGCTCACGCGCGACTTTCTCGCGCGCATCCTGGGTGGTGATGCCGCCCATGCGGCGGCGATGACGCCGACCGGCACGATGGTCGCGCTCTGGAGCGGCGCCGGGCTGTTGTTCCTGTCCATCCTCGCCGCCAGCCTACTGGCGTTCGACAATCGCGTCACGCAACAGCGCATGGCGCAGTTGCTGGAACTCGAGATGATGGAGAAGCTCATCCGCCATCTGCTCGTGCTGTCGGTGTCGTTCTTCGACCGCCAGAGCCCGGGCGACATGTTGCAGGCGGTGCGGCAGGACGTCACGCAGTTGCGCGCCTTGGTCTTTGCCGTCGCGGGCATTGTGCTCGAAGCCGCCAGCGCCCTCGGGCTCTTCGCCGCGGCCTTCTGGATCAGTCCGCGCCTCACGCTGTGGTCGTTGATCGTGCTGCCGCTGGCCGCGTTACCGGTGCTGCTGGCCGCTCGACGAGCGAGTACGCGCTCGCTCTCCATTCGTAAAACGGGCTACGCACTATTCGATGCGTTGATGGAAATGCTGCGCGGCATCCGTGTGGTGAAGGTCTATCGCGGCGATGAAGCCATGACACGCCGCACGATGGATAAGAGCCGCCAGTATTTCTTCGAACTCATCGAAATGGTGCGCGTCCAGTCGTACGCCACCGTCCTGATGGAATCCATCGCGGGGTTGGGCATTGTCATCGTGGTGGTTGTGGGCGGCTATGACGTATTACAAGGGCGGTTGAGCTGGCCGTCGCTGCTGGCGTTCATGCTGGCCGTGCGTGCCATGTACGGTCCGGTGAACAACCTGCAGGGCCGCATCGTGGAACTCGGAACCCTCACCGCCTCCACCAACCGCATTGCGGAACTGCTCGAAACGCGGCCGCTCGTCGCGGACACGCCAACCGCCGTGGCGCTGGCGCCTGAGCTCACCAGCATTTCGTTTGACGCGGTCGGCTTCTCGTACAACGAGCGAACCGTCCTGCGCGGTGTGTCGCTGACCGTGCGCGCCGGCGAGACCATCGGCATCGTGGGACCGTCGGGCTCGGGTAAATCAACGCTGCTGAATCTGGTGGCACGTTTCTACGATCCCACCGAGGGGTCCGTCCGATTCGATCAGCATGATCTGCGCACGGTGCGCCTGAACGACGTCTATGATCGCATCGGGATCGTGACGCAGGAGCCGTTCCTGTTTGCCTCGTCCGTGCGGGAGAATATCCGCTGCGCGCGCCCCGAGGCCTCCGATGTGGAGGTCGAGCAGGCCGCGCAATCGGCTGGCGTGCACGACGAGATCCTGCAGTTCACGAATGGCTACGACACGATCATCGGCATCGGTGGTGTCGGCGTGTCGGGCGGTCAGGCGCAGCGCATCAACATCGCCCGCGCCCTGCTCAAGAACCCGCCGCTGCTGCTGCTGGATGAAGCCACCGCCAGCCTGGATTCGCTGTCGGAGTTGGTGGTGCAGGATGCGCTCGAGCGACTGATGGCGGGTCGGACCACGTTCGTCGTGGCGCACCGTCTCTCCACGATGCGCGGGGCGTCACGCATTCTGGTGCTGGATCAGGGCGAGATGGTGGGGCTGGGCTCGCACGCCGAGTTGCTGGAGCAGTGCACGGTGTATCGGGCGATGTGGGAGTTGCAGGGGGTTGGGGACGAGCGGACGGATTGACGCCAACGGATTGACGCGAACGGCGCGAATGTCCGCGAATGGCTCCGTGATGTCGACGGAGGGTGTCTCTCGCCGCACCGTGGTTTTTTTGAGGTTCAACGACAAAAAGACAGGGCTCCCCGATCACTCGAGGAGCCCCGCCAACCTCACGCATCAATTCGCGCCCCCCCGCGTCTTTCGCGTCAATCAGTCCCAACGCGAACAGATCGAGAGAACCGCCTAGCCCCCGAAGTAGTCCTGCCCGCCCTTCCGGCGCGGCTCACGTTCGGCGCGTCCGTACTTGCCGTCGTCGTTGCGCGAGATCTTGCGACGCGCCACCAACGCCTCCAGCACCAACTCGCACGCCACGACAATCATCGCATCGTCGCCGCGCGGGGCGAGGCCCAGTGCGGTGACCATGCTCACCAGCCCCGGCACCGTATCAAAGCCCTGCTTGACGAGCGTGAGTGGCACGTCATCCGCTACCTGCAGCGCGCCGCCGGCATCAAACCACATGATGATCTCGTCGGTGTCGAGATCACCCACCCGCTCGCGGAGCGTCACGTCGCACGCGCGACGAATGAGTTCGCGCGCGATGATCGCGCCGCCCACCAATTCGCCCTCGTACTCGAGCTCGATCTTGCCCGTAATGGCAGGCAGCGCGCTGTACACATCGGCAATGCGCGGCACAGCTTCCGTATCGCGGGCAATCAGCGCACGCTGTTCGGCGTTGGAGACCACATTCTCCATGGCCGTGATGGGCATGCGCTGCGACACGCCTGAACGCTTGTCGATGCGCTTGTCGTTGCGCGCCTCAAAGGCCACGCGCTCCACGATTTCTTCAATGAGGTCCGGGAGGCGCACGGTGATGCCGCCGTCGCGCTGCGTCCACGCTTCCTGCTTCGTAATGGCGATACCCAGCTCGACGCTCTCTGGGTAGTGCGTGATGATCTCGCTGCCGATACGGTCCTTGAGCGGCGTGATGATCTTGCCGCGCGCCGTATAATCTTCCGGGTTGGCCGTGAAGCAGAGCAACACGTCGAGCGCCAGGCGCACCGGATAGCCCTTAATCTGGACGTCGCCTTCCTGCATGATGTTGAACAGACCCACCTGCACCTTGCCGGCGAGGTCGGGCAGTTCGTTCAGCGCGAAGATGCCGCGGTTGGCGCGCGGGAGCATGCCGTAGTGGATGGTCAGCTCGTCGCCCAGAATGTGGCCGCCGCGGGCCGCCTTGATGGGATCGACGTCGCCGATGATGTCGGCGATGGTCGCGTCCGGCGTGGCCAGCTTCTCGACGTAGCGCGAGTCGCGCGACACCCACGCGATGGGCGTCTCGTCGCCATGCTCGGCGATGAGCTGCCGCGCGTACTTGGAGATGGGCTGAAACGGGTCGTCATTGACTTCGCTTCCCGCCACGACCGGCATCTGCTCGTCCAGCAGCGACACGAGGGCGCGCAGGATGCGCGACTTCGCCTGACCGCGGAGTCCGAGCAGGATGAAGTTATGTCGAGCCAGGAGCGCATTGACGATCTGCGGCATGACCGTTTCCTCGTAGCCGAGGACTCCGCGGAACAGCGGGCCCCCCTGCTTGATACGAGCGATCAGGTTGCGGCGGATTTCGTCCTTGACGCTGGCAGGACGCGTGGTGGCGTAGGCGGAGCGACGGAGCGCTCCCAGCGTTTCGGGCAGACGGGACACGGAACCTCGACAAGCAGGAGAGAAAATCGGCGTTTCAGATGAGCACTTCAGACCCGCATCCGGTTCCCGGTTTAGCACGACGGCGTCCCCGAGTTCCATCCAGATGGTCACTTGGACGGCGACTCGCAAGGGCTGCCGGGCCGGTGACGCGCGGTACCGGGGGGATCGCCCCCCAATTCGGGCCCGAACCTCTTACAGCGCCAACGCTTGGGGCCGTCAACGCGTAAGAAAAACTCTTGACAGCGCGGCTCCGTCCGGTAGATTCCCGTTGCTTGAACCCCGTCGGCAAACGCCGGGGGGGCCGTGCGCTTTTCTGACGCACGGCGCATCCTACGCCACTGCTCGGAGAAATTTCACATGAAGCGCATCGCTCTGTTCGCCTCCACTGCACTCGTGCTCGCCGCCTGCTCCGCCAAGGAAGAGGCCCCCAAGGCTGATTCGGCCGCCGCTGCTCCTGCCGCTGCCGCTCCTGCGATGGACACGGCCAAGCCGGCTGACTCGGCCGCCATGGCCGCTCCTGCCGCTGCGCCTGCCGCCGACACGACCAAGAAGAAGTAAGTAATTGCTGCTCGCTCGGGCTTCGGCCTGAGCGACACGAGGGGCGCGTTCTTCGGAACGCGCCCCTCGTTGTTTTCCCGTCGCCGCCCACGCATCACGCGACCGAAAACGGGAGCTCCAGCACCGCCGCCGCGATCGGACCACCCTCGGTGGCCACCGACACCGCCGCGCCGATCACCACCTCGCGACGCAGCATCGCCATCGCGATCGGCCCGAATCGCGGCGAGATCACGGTGCTCCGCACGTCCCCGACCACCTTGCCCGTCTCGTCCAGCACATCGGCACCGCGTGGCAGCGGCGCCGACGCGGTCAGCCCGCGTAGATGGCGATTGACATGGCCGCGGAAATGGATGCGCGCGACCGTCTCCTGCCCCGTGTAACACCCCTTGGTGAAGGAGATCGCACCGAGCGTGTCCAGGTTCGCTTCCTGCGGAATGGTGTTTTCGTCCATATCCACGCCCATGGCTGGCCGACCGGCCTCGACACGTGCGATGTCCCAGACGGCGCGCGTTCCGCGCAGGATCGGGGAGGCATCAATCCGCTGCTGCACCAAGTCGCCGTCCGCCGCTTCCGCCATGAGGACGAAGCCAGGCCGGCTGCCCATGAGCGGTGCGCGAATGAGTCGCACAGTCACGCGGCCGAGATTCCACGGTCCATGATGCCACGTCGGCCACTCGGCGAGCGCTGACACCATCCCCTCGCTCAGATTCTCTGCCGTCGCGTCGCCACCGCCCAACGCGACGATGGCTTCCGCGGCCCGCGCCCCGTACACCATCCACGTGCGATACCGCTCGGAATCATCCACGATCCGGCACAGCCGTGGGTTCACATACTTGCGCGCCAACGCCAGCCACTCTGGCGCCGCGGAGCGCAGCACCGTCATGGTGAACGTCTGCGCATCAAGACGAATGACGAACAGGTCGGCGATCATCTTGCCACGCGCCGTCAGCGCGGCGGCGTGGAGCCCCTCGCCCGGGAGCAGCACCGACACGTCATTGGTAATCAGCCCATTGAGCGCGTCCGCCGCCTTGTCCCCGTGAAACGTGCTCCAATGGCCGTGCGACTCCCACCACACGGCGCCCGTTTCCAGCGCCGCGTAGCACGCGACTTCTTCGGGGGATGGTGCCGTTGGTGCCACCATGAGCTTCGCGGTATCTAGAGACATCAGGGAAATGTACCGTGGTGTATCGTGACGCCAAACGACGGCGCCGTACAGGCGAGCCCGCGCTGCCGTGCACGCGAGTTACGGAACGTCTCGTCCCGCGAAATCGGTGACGACGGACACCGTCGCCACGAACGGCGCGGCGATGGTTGCTGCGTAGGTACTCACCTCGAGGGCGCTTCGTTCCATCGGCGCGGCCGATCGATCCAGTCGTTGCGTGATGGCGATGTACGCGCTCCTGAGGGTGGAGGCGCCGGCGGTGCGCGGCTGATCGTCCGCGCAGCGCGTGAACGCGAAGGCGAACTCCAGGTCCGTTAGCTGCAGAACGCGCTCGACATCGCGACGCAGCGAATCGGCACGGAGTACCAGACGCGCGCCCGTTGCACGCTGCGCGTCAATCCAAGTGCACATTGATGCCGAGAGCGTGACGCCCTGCGCCATGCGATCAGTGACGTGGCGCTGCGCACGTAGCGCGAGCAACTCGCACAGCGTCGCGTCGCCGCGTGGCGGCGTACTGTGCTGACAGAGCAGCTCGACACACTCGAACAATGACCGGCCAGGCAACGCGGCGAGCACTTCCTCACGGACAAGCAGCAATCGCTCCGCCGCCGCAGCGGCCATGATCGCGTCGGCGCGCAGATCGAGGGTCTCGGCCAGCAGACCATCGAACGCGACGACCCGTACCGTCACGAAGAAGGGATCGACAACGGGATCGACAACGGGATCGACGATCTGCCGTAGCTGGCGTCCAGCAGCTCGACCGGATGCACAACACGGGCCGCCGATCCGCTGCGCAGCAGCCCCGCGCCCATCTGCATCATGCACCCGGGATTCCCCGACGCGACAAACGACGCGCCGGTCTCCGCGATGCGCGCGAGCTTGGGCGCGAGCACGGCGTTGGATGTGTCGGGCTCCACCAGATTGTAAATGCCGGCGCTGCCGCAGCACTGATCCGCGTCTTCCAGCGGGATGAGCGTGAGACCGGGAATGGCCGCGAGCACCGCACGCGGCGGCTGCACGACGCGTTGTGCGTGCATCTGATGACACGGTGGATCGTGCGTGACCCGTAACGGCAGCGACGCGCCCGCCCGCGGTCCCACGGCCGCCAACAGTTCGCTCACGTCGCGTGCACGCGCCGCCACAGCACTGGCGCGCGCTGCCCACTGCGGATCATCGTGCAGCAGATGGCCGTACTGCTTGACCATGGCACCGCAACCGGCCGAGTTGATGGCAATGGCCGCCGCGCCGCTGGCCTCGAAGGCAATGATGTTGCGCTTGGCGAGTTCGCGGGCTCCTGCCAGATCACCCGCGTGCGCATGGAGCGCGCCGCAACAGTGCTGACCACGGGTGGGGTGCACGTCGTAGCCGTTGTGATCCAGCACGCGCGCCGTCGCCTCGTTCACATGACCGAACAGGCCACTCATCACGCAGCCGGTGAGGCAGGTGACTGGTAGGGCCGAGTCGGTCGGCGTCGATCTACGGGGAGAAACGCCTGCGGATGCGCTCCGCGAGACGGGGGCGGTCGATGCGAGCATCGCCATGGGGAAAGCGAGTCGCTCAGGAAGAACGCGTGCGAGCAACCGTGGAATCCCCGTGCTACGAACGAGGCGCGCGGCCGTGAGCCCCGCGTGCAGCAACGTGGTGCGCCTGAAGATGGACAGCACGAGTCGCGCCACCCAGGGAATACCGCGGATGGGGGCCATCGTGGCGCGCGTCGCTTCCAGCAGGTCGCCGTACGGCACGCCGGAGGGGCAGGCGGTCTCGCACGCACGACATCCAAGGCAGCGGTCCAGATGCCGACCGGCATCGGCGTCGTCCAGAGCGATGTCGCCGTCGAGCATACGGCGCATGAGGACGAGTCGACCGCGTGGGCTGTCGTTCTCGTCTTCCAGATTTACATACGTGGGACACGCTTGTAGGCAGAACCCGCAGTGCACGCATGCATCGAGGCCGGCCGAGGCCTGCGCGAGCGGCGTGTCGGGGATGGCGCATCGACGGGTCAGACGCACGTCGATGATGGGAGTGGTCATAGTGCGCTTCCCGTGTGTTCGCCCCATATGCCGGGGTTGAGCCGGTGTGCCGGATCGAATCGTTCGCGTATTCGTTGCGACAAGACGTCGTTCACCGGTGAGGGGATCGACGGCCAGACGCTAGCGGGGGCCCGCTCTACGGTGGTGCGCTCGGGGAGCGTCCACGCGCTGGACAAGCTAGGCGCACTGTGGAACGAGGTGCGGATCGCGCCGCGCAGCGGATCGATGATCATATGCGTTCGCGTCGGCTGTTGGGTCTCGAGCCACTGATGCAGCGCACTCCACCGTGCGCCCGTGCGGCTTGGCGCATCAGTGGAGCGCAGCGTTGTGTCCCCGATATCGAGCGTGCGGACGGTGTGCCACACCTCGGAGTCGACCACGATCGTGTCGCCAAGCGCGGAGAGGGCGGTGCGCATGGCATCAACGCGCGCGCGGTTCCCCATCGCACGGGCCAGCACGATGGCTGATGCCCGAGGCACATCATGGGCATCGGCGAGTGCGGCGGGCGCATCGTGCGTGAGCACGACCAGCGCGCTCAGACTGCTGGTGACGGACAGCAACGGCGCACTGTTGACGCGCGCGAGCAGCGACGACATGGCCGCGTCGCGCGCTGCCGGCGCGGACGGCAATTCGATGAGCACGGCGAATGTCTCGTCCACCGCCGGCCGCGCATGCAATCGCAGGCTCACCTCCGTGATGACGCCCAGTGTCCCCCAGGCGCCGGTGGTCAATCGCACCAGATCGAAGCCCGCGACATTCTTGACCACGCGCCCGCCCGCGCGCACCGGCGTGCCGTCACCGGTAATAAACGACAATCCCAGCACGAGATCGCGTGAGCGACCGAAGCCCAACGCCAACGGTCCGTAGGACGCGGTGGCAATGGTCGCGCCGATGGTCGCGTTGCGTAGGCCATCAGGACTGGCGAAGGGATCGAGTGCGAGCCACTGCCCCTGCGGTGCCGTGATGTCGGCGAGTTCGCCGAGCGTGGTGCCGGCACCCACGGTGATCACGAGATCACCGGGCACGTACTCCACGACGGATGCGAGTGCGCGCGTGGAGACGTGCCGCGTGGCGCGCACCGGACGTCCTGCGGATAGCCACGTGCCGGATCCGACAATGCGGAGCGGCGTCTCGGACGCGGACGCATCGGCCAGCAGCGCGCGCAGTGCTTCAGTGGAGGCGGGTGATTCCACGATGGACATTCAGTGCGCTCGCTGCTGACCGTGCCATTCGCGACAACTCTTCACGGGCACCACTTTGCCGGGATTGGCGCGACGCTCCGGATCAAACGTCTGTCGCACGGCGCACATCATGGCCAGCGAGTCGTCGTCGAAGAGGCTGGGCATGTAGTCCAGCTTGTCGAGCCCCACACCGTGTTCGCCCGTGATCGTGCCACCGGCATCGATGCACGCGCGCATGATCTCCTTCATGGCGAGGTGCACGCGCGCGGAGACATCGGCGTCGCTGGCGTCGTACGGAATATTGGGGTGCAGATTGCCGTCGCCGGCATGAAAGACGTTGCACACCTGCACGCGGTGTCGCGCGCTGATCTCGGCGATGGTGCGGAGAATGTCCGGCAGGCGTGTGCGCGGTACCACGGCATCTTGCACCACCAGCGACGGGGCAATGCGCCCCATGGCGCCAAACGCTTTCTTGCGGCCTTGCCACAGTTTCGTGCGTTCTTCTTCGCTGGTGGCCACGCGCACATCGCGAGCGCCGCAGTCGCGGCAGCAGTCGCTGATGGTCGCGACGTCGTCGGCGATACCGGCGTCCAGCCCATCGACTTCACAGAGCAGAATAGCGGCCGCGTCCACGGGATAGCCAGCGGCGTAGATGGACGCTTCGACCGCGCGAATGGTGGGGTTGTCCATCATCTCGAGCGCGGCGGGGACGATGCCGGTGGCGACAATGCGGCTGACCGCGCGCGCGGCATCATCCAGACTGCTGAAGTCGGCGAGCAACGTGCGAATGGCCTGCGGCTGCGGCAGCAGTTTCACCCACACATCGGTGGCGATACCGAAGCAGCCTTCCGATCCGATGAAGACGCCCAGCAGGTCGTAGCCATCGGCTTCGCCGTACGGGTCGCCCAAACGGCGCATCTCGCCATTGGGGAGCACGACGTCGAGCGCGACGACGTGGTTGAGCGTCACGCCGTATTTGAGGCAGTGCGGCCCGCCCGCATTCTCGGCCACATTGCCGCCGATGGTGCACGCCGTCTGACTGGATGGGTCGGGCGCGTAGAGCAGGTTGAACGGCGCGGCCGCCCGAGAGAGGCGCGCGTTCACGACACCGGGCTCGACGTGCGCGACGCGATTGACATGGTCAATCTCGAGGATGCTTGACAGGCGATTGAGGCCGATCAGCACCGTATCGCTGGAGAGGGCGCCGCCGGAGAGTCCGGTTCCCGCGCCGCGGGGAACGAACGGTACGCCGTCTTCGGCGAGCAATCGCACCACGGCGATGAGTTCCTCGCGCGTCCCGGGTAGGACCGCGAGACGCGGCGTGGCACGATACCCCGGCAGGCCGTCCGCGTCGTACGCGGCCAGCTCGGCGGCGCGCTGTTTGACCCAGCGAGGCCCGACGATGGCGGAGAGACGGGACGCGAGCACGTGCGGCGGTGTGTGCTACGCCTCGCCGAGGACGCGGTCGACCACGAGCTTGAGCGTCGAGAGGTCGAACGGCTTCTGGAGCAAAAACGGATGGCGTCCGATGACCGTCTCGGGATCCAAGTCGTCGATGGCGTCACCCGTGCTGAGGATGATGCGGGACGCAATCACCGGCCGCTCGGTCGCGAAGCGCTCCAGCAGGGCGTCTCCACCGAGGCCCGGCAGGTGGAGATCGCAGATGATGACGACGAGCGCGTCTGGCCCGTCCGTCGATGCGGATTCGAGGATCACGCTGGCCGCCAGTCCATCGCCCGCCTCGAGTACGGCGTACCCTCGACGTTCGAACCAGCGCTTGAGCGCCATCCGAATGCCGGGTTCGTCATCGATGATGAGGACTTGCTTCACCTACAGCTCCTACGCGCAGCGCGTGCGATCGGTGTCTCAGGGCGGGTCGGAAAACATACACGGGCGCCCGCCGGAAGCGGACGCCCGTGAGGACATCTTACACTCGAGTATTGTAACGCGCTTGATCTTGAGGTGAACCCCTCGATCAGGCTGCGCCCCAGAACCCGGCCAGCGCCCGTCCGTCGGGCGACTCGCGGAGCTTTTCGAAGGCCCGCTCACGGATCTGACGAATGCGCTCGCGGGTGACGCCCATCAGCGCACCGATGCGCTCGAGGGTCATGGCTTCGGCCCCTTCGTCGAGCCCGTAGTACAAGTAGAGAATCTTGCGCTCACGGGGGGTGAGGTACTTCCGGAAGACGCGGTCGATGAATTCGCGCATCAGGCGGAAGTCGGTGCCCTCCTCGATGTCGGTGTGCGTCTCGCCGGCGAAGCGCTCGCCGAGCGTGGAGGCATCCCGATCACCGCGGTCGATGGGGGCATCGAGCGACACTTCGGTACTGGAGATCTGCCGAGCGCTGCGGACCTGCTCGACCGGCTCCGCGAGGAGCTTGGAGACTTCCTCGTCCGTGGGCTCGCGATTGAGCACCTGGGACAGGATCATCTCGGCGCGCGCCATGCGGATGAGCTGCGAGTTCTGGTTGAGCGGGATGCGCACACTGCGCGTCTGCTCGGCCAGCGCCTTCAGCACCGCCTGACGAACCCACCAGACGGCGTACGAAATGAATTTGACGCCCTGGTCGGGGTCGAATTTCCGGACCGCCTTGAGCAGTCCTTCGTTGCCGATGGCCACGAGCTCGGACAGGTCGAGCCCATGCCCCTGATACTTCTTCACGTACGAGATGACGAACCGCAGGTTCGCGGTCACGAGGCGCTCTGCGGCGGCCTCGTCACCCTTCTGCGCCAAACGTGCCAGTCGACGTTCCTCTGCCGCGTCAGTGATGAGCGGCAGCTTTTGGATGTCGTGCAGGTACTGATCGAAGGCAGTGGAGGGGGAGGATCGGAAGAAGCCCCGCGTTGAGCGGGACTCCGAGGTTCTCACGGCGGCTGCTGACTGCATACACGCCCTCGCCGAATGGTACCGGGGTGGCGGACCCGAGAAGCGGGCCGACCAGGTGGTGGGACGCCCACGATAACGGCGGGATCAGGAGTGGTCAATGATTTTTTTTAGGATCCGTAATTAACGGCACCATCAATACACTACAGCAGCACTTACGGAGCAGTCGAGAGTATTTCTCGGACGACAGAGTCCGGGACGGCCACGGCCCACCGCCCTTCGGCCGGCTCCATCTCGCCAATACTGCGCGGCAACGCGTAGCGAACCTCGCCCGAACGAGACTTTTTGTCGCCGTGCGTGGCCGCGAGCACGGCCTCGACTGACAGTGCCGGCGGCAGTTGCCACGAGAGTCCGGCGGCCCGTACGGTCTCCACGATCGACAGATGCAGGCCTGCGGTGGCCAGACCGACCGCTTCGGCGATGCGCGCTTCGGCGATCATGCCGATAGCGACCGCCTCACCGTGGGCGATCCCGTACTGGAGTTCGCGCTCGATCGCGTGCGCGATGGTGTGTCCGAAATTGAGAATCTGCCGAAGCCCACCCTCGCGGGTGTCCTCGGCGACCACATGCGCCTTGATGCGCACGCTGCCCGCGATGAGCGCGGCGAAGCCCGGCGCCGCGGCCCCGAGGGCGTTGATGTCCGGCAGGGCATGACGCACGGCGTCGAAGTACGCGGTATCGGCGATGACGCCATGCTTGATGACTTCGGCCAGCCCAGAGCGCAGCTGCTCTGGGGGGAGCGAGGCCAGCAGCTCCGGGTCCATCACGACGGCCCGCGGGTTATGGAACGCGCCCACCAGGTTCTTGCCGTCGGGCGTGTCCACCGCGGTCTTGCCGCCCACGGCCGCATCGACCATGGCCAGCAGGGTGGTGGGGACCTGCACCACGGGGATGCCCCGCATGAAGGTCGCCGCCACGAAGCCGGCGAGATCGCCGATTACGCCCCCGCCGAGGGCGATCACGGTGGTGTCGCGCCCGGCGCCCCACGCGAAGAGCGCGTCGGTGAGCTCGGCCCACCGCTCCCGCGTTTTCTCCCGCTCGCCGGGGGGAATGGTGAACACGCGCGCCGTCCCTTCCGGGAACTGCGCGCTCAGTCGCGCCGCGTACAGCGCCGCGACGGTCTCGTCGCTGATGATCGCATAGCGGTGCGCCGCCGCCACCTGACCCACGATGCGCCCGAGCTCCGACAGCACGCCGGCCTGACAGAAGACGGGATAGTCGAGCGGCAGGGTCAGTGGCGGTGTTGGCGGCGCGATGGACACTACCAGGTCACCTCGCCGGCACCGGCGCGGTTGTTCGCGACGCGGGCGAGCATGAACAACAGGTCGGAGAGGCGATTGAGATAGATGACCACGAGCGTCGGCAACTCGATGTCATGCGCGAGGCGCACGACCCGCCGTTCGGCGCGTCGGCAGACGGTGCGCGCGACATGCAGCGCGGCCGCCTTGGGGGTGCCGCCGGGAATGATGAAGCTGCGGAGCGGCTCGAGTTCCTGTTCGCAGGCGTCGATGGCGCGTTCGAGCTCTTCGATGCGCTGGTCGTCGATGCGGGCTTTGACGAGTTGCTCACTCATCTTCGCATGATCGGGCGTCGCGAGCAGCGCGCCGATGGCAAAGAGGTCGCGCTGCACGGGGACGAGCACCTCGTCGATCCGCGGCATCATTTCGATCGCGCGCGCCATGCCGAGCGCCGCGTTGAGTTCGTCCACGTCGCCGTAGGCTTCGACGCGCGGGTGGTCCTTCTCGACTCGGCCGCCGCCAAACAATGCGGTCGCGCCTTCGTCGCCGGTTCGGGTATAGATCTTCATGGCCCAAACATAACAGCGTCCCGTTCCACTCACGGTACGGGATTTCGTCGTTATCTTGGGCAGATGACCCATGATATCCGCGATCTGACGATCATCGGCGGCGGCCCCACGGGGATCTTCGCCCTCTTCTACGCCGGCATGCGCGGCGCCACCGCGCAGCTCGTTGATGCGCTCCCCGAATTAGGCGGCCAGCTCACGGCGCTCTATCCCGAGAAGTTCATCTTCGATATCGCGGGCTATCCGAAGGTGCTCGCGAAGGATCTGGTCCGATCGCTCACGGAACAGGCGGCGCAGTTCCATCGGGAGTCCGGCCTGCCGACGCATCTGGGGCAGCGGGTCATCGGCTTGGAAGAGGAGGACGGGCACTTCGTGCTGGTCACGGAAACGGATCGGTTTCCGACGCGATCGGTGTTGGTGGCCGCGGGCATTGGCGCGTTCCGGGCGCGTCGCCTGCCGCAGCCGTTCACCGAGGCGTGGTATGGCCGCGGCATTCAGGAATTGGTGCAGCCGCCGGAGACGTATCGCGACCAACATGTGGTGATCATCGGCGGCGGGGACTCGGCGTTCGACTGGTGTGCCCAGCTGCGCGAGCGCGCCAAGTCGGTCACGCTGGTGCATCGCAGCGACCGGTTCCGCGCGCACGCCGCCACGGTGGCCGAAGTGCAGGCCGCGGCGGCCGTCGGTGACGGACGGGTATCCATCTGCACGTTCCACGAAATCGATGCCGTGCACGGGACGGATCGGGTGGACGGCATTCGTCTGAAAGACGTGAAGACGAAGCTCACGCGCGACATCCCGGCCGACGTCGTGTTGCCCATGCTGGGCTACGTCAGTGATCTGGGCACCCTGCTGGAATGGGGGCTGAACGTGGAGAAGGACGAGATCGCGGTGAACAGCCAGATGGAGACGGGGCGCGCGGGCATTTATGCGGCGGGGGATATCACGACGTATCCGGGCAAGCTGAAGCTCATCGCGACCGGCTTCGGCGAGGCGGCGACGGCGGTGAATCAGGCGGTGCATTGGATTTATCCGGACAAGAAGGTGAGCCCGGGGCATTCGTCGAATTTGGCGATTTTCGGGCAGAAAGACGAGTGAACGGACAACGGCCACGACGTGAACAGGGGAAAACGTGAAGGTGATCGGTTAAGGACGCGACGTCCCCACGTTTCACCGATCACTTTCACGTGTTCCCCTGTTCAGGTCGTGGCGGTATCGGACTTTGGCGCCGCCGCTGTCCGGCGCTCGTTCTCGACTCTCGCTTGTCCCTCTTGAATTCGCGCGATCAGATTCGTCAGCATGGCGGCGACGGCACGCGACTGATTTTCGCAGCGGGTAAATCGGTGTGAGTGCGCGTTCACGATTGAGGCGGCGAGGCGCAGATGCACGGCCGATTCGTGCGCCGACCCCACGGCGGTCCGCAGGAAGCGCATGAACAGTGCTGGCGAGTCGTGCGCTGCGCCTTCCGCGATATTCGCGGGGACTGACGAGACCGAACGCGCCAGTTGTGCGCGAAGTCCCGGTGCACGGCGTGCCGGGATTTCCGGCAACAGGCGATGCACCTCCTCGCTTAGCTCCTGCGCTAACCCATAGACCCGCAGCTTTCGATAATCCGGCATTCGCTGACGCTATCGCCGAGTGCGGCCCGCGCCGTCACCGTTTCTCCGCGCCGCGCTACATTTCCCCGCATGCTCCCCATGCTCGCCCGGCGCCTGCTGCTCTCCATCCCCACGCTCTTCGGCGTGCTGGTGGTGGTCTTCCTGTTGCTGTATGTCGCGCCGGGTGATCCCGTGCAGGCCATGGTGGGGGAGCGAGCCGACGCGGCCACCATGACGCGCTTGCGTGCGGAGCTGCATCTGGACGACCCGTTGCCGACCCAGTTCGCGCACTACGCCGGCGGCATTCTGCGCGGGGACTTCGGCCGCTCGTACATCACCAACCGTCCCATCATCGACGATATCGCGGAGCGCTTTCCGCGCACCGTGCTGCTCGCGACGGCGGCGATGCTGCTCGCGACGCTCACGGGCGTCACGATCGGCGTGTTGGCAGCTGTGCGTCCGAACGGCTGGTTCGACCGCGTCGCGCTCGCGATCACGTACGTCGGGATCTCGTTCCCGGTCTACTGGATTGGCCTGCTGCTCATCGTGATTTTCGCCGTCACGCTGCGGTGGCTTCCGGCCTCGGGCTACGGCAGCTGGAAGTTCCTGGTGCTACCGGCGCTGGCCCTCGGCTCCCGCTCCATCGCGTACCTCGCGCGCGTGTCGCGCAGCGCGATGCTGGAAGTCCTCGGCGCGGACTTTGTGCGCACGGCGCGCGCGAAGGGGCTGACGGAGTTCCGCGTCATTACCGGCCACGCACTCCGCAACGCGCTCATGCCCGTCGTAACGGTCATCGGGCTGGACTTCGGCGCGTATCTGACGGGCAGCATCCTGACCGAAACGATCTTCAGTTGGCCGGGGATCGGGCGCTATGTGGTGATGGCGATTTCCCGGCGTGATTTACCAGCGGTGCAGGGATCGGTACTGTTCTTGAGCGTGGTGTTTGTGGCGGTGAATGTGGTGACGGATGTCGTGTATCGGCGGGTAGACCCGCGGGTGGGGACTGCAACTACGTGAACAGGGTGAAAACGTGAAGGCGATCGGTGAAGGCGACGCCGCCAAACGTTTCACAGATCACATTCACGTTTTTACCCTGTTAGCGTCGTGGCAGTTATACCGGCAACTACGTGAACAGGGTGAAAACGTGAAGGCGATCGGTGAAGGCGACGCCGCCAAACGTTTCACAGATCACATTCACGTTTTTACCCTGTTATCGCCGTGGCAGTTATACCGGCAACTACGTGAACAGGG
>CALQGY020000089.1 GCA_943330235.2 Candidatus Kuenenia stuttgartensis | reverse complement strand
TGATGTACTGGCCGTGGCCGGCGCGATGTGGCGCGCCGCTGATGGGGTTTACGGCCGCGACCGGCGGCGTCGCGCTGTTGGGGCTCTGGAGCGCCATCGGGACGTGGCGGCACCGCCTCGCCGTGGCGCATGTGGCGTCGCTCGTGGTGACGGTGTGGGGGCTGGTGCTGGGCGCCCGCGAAGTGCTGCCGCGTGTTGGCTATGCCGTCCCCAGCGCGGCCCGGGCGGCGCAGTGGGGGTGCGAAGGGCTCCCGGCGCTGCCGCTGTCCGCCCCACTCGGCGCCCCGCTGGGCGCCCCGCTGGGCGTCCCGTCGCCGAGCGGCGGCGCGCCGACTCCGTAACCGCCATCACGAGCCGGTGGTCCCGCCCGGACGTTCGGGCGCTAGGTTTCCGGCATGTCCAAGACCTTCCAGAATTTCATCGGCGGCCAGTGGGTCGCGCCGCTGACCGGCGAATATTTCGCGAATCGTAATCCTGCCAATCAGGATGATCTGATCGGCCAGTTCCCGGCGTCCGGCATTGCCGACGTCGAGGCGGCGGTGGCCAGTGCGCGTCGCGGCTTTGAGCGATGGAAGCGTACGCCGGCGCCCGCGCGTGGCGATGTGCTGCGTCGGGTGGGCGACCTGATGGCCGCGCGCAAGGAAGAGATCGCGAATCTCATGACGCGCGAGATGGGCAAGCCGCTGGCCGAGACGCGCGGCGATGTGCAGGAAGGCATAGATACCGCGTACTACGCCGCGACGGAGGGGCGTCGGCTCTTCGGGCACACGGTGCCGAGTGAGCTGACGAACAAGTGGGCGATGAGCATGCGGCGCCCCATCGGCGTGTGCGGGCTGATCACGCCGTTCAACTTTCCGATGGCCATCCCGACGTGGAAGGCGTTCCCCGCGCTGCTGTGCGGTAACGCCGTGGTGTTGAAGCCGGCCGAGGACGTGCCGCACACCGCGACCGTGCTGGTGGAGATCTTGCTGGAGGCGGGGTTACCGCCCGAGGTGATCCAGCTGGTGCACGGCATGGGGGAAGTGGTCGGCAAGGCGCTGGTGGAGCATCCGCATGTGCCCGTGATTTCGTTTACGGGATCGACGGAAACCGGCCGACTGGTGGGCGAAACGTGCGGCCGCATGCACAAGCGACTCTCGCTGGAGATGGGCGGCAAGAATGCGCAGATCGTGCTGAACGACGCCGATCTGGATCTCGCGCTCGACGGCGTCCTGTGGGGCGCGTTCGGCACGACGGGGCAGCGCTGCACCGCGACCAGCCGGCTCGTGTTGCAGGACGGCATTCATGACCGTTTCGTCGAGCGCCTGGGCGCACGCGCGAATGCTTTGGTGCTGGGCGATGGTCGCGTAGCCGGCACCGACGTGGGGCCGCTGGTGAACGAGGCGGCGCGCGCGAAAGTTGAGCAGTACATCGGGATCGGGCACGCGCAGGGGGCGACGTTGGTGTGCGGTGGGGCACGCGCCACGGGCGGCGCACTCGATCGCGGCTTCTTCTTCCAGCCGACGATTTTCACCGGCGTCACCGCGGGTTCTCGTCTGGAGCAGGAAGAGATCTTCGGACCGGTGCTTTCGGTGATCCGCGTGGCGGACGTCGAGGAGGCGTTCACCGTCAACAACGACGTGCGCTACGGGCTGTCGTCGTCGGTCTACACGGCCAATGTGAACGTCGCGTTCCGTGCGCTGCAGGATCTCGACAACGGCATCACGTACGTGAACGCGCCGACCATTGGTGCGGAGGCGCACCTGCCGTTCGGCGGCGTGAAGGAAACCGGCAACGGTCATCGGGAAGGCGGGTGGGAAGTGTACGAGTTCTATTCGGAAACGAAGGTGGGCTACGTGGACTACTCCGGGGCGTTGCAGCGCGCGCAGATCGACAATTACTGAGTCGGTGAATCGCCTCCGGCCGCTTCACGTCTCACGCACATGACGCCCTCGCCCCCGCCGTCGCGATTGCCATCGGACGCCGCGCTCCATGCGAACGCCCTGCGGGCGGCGAACGGGCGCACGCGCGCCACTCGCGGTCCTCGGCTGACGTGGACGTGGGAGTGGGCGAAGGTCGTGCCGGCCGCCGTGGTGTTGTTTCTGGTGCTGCGCACGTTCTTCGTGGAGGCGTACAAGATCCCCACGGGGAGCATGGAGCACACCCTGCTGGTGGGTGACTTCCTCTTGGTCAACAAGCTCGTGTACGGGGCGGAAGTCCCGTTCACGGGCAAGCGCCTGCCGGCGCTCCGGCCACTGCGTCACGGCGACGTGGTCGTCTTCGATTATCCCGTGGATCCCAGCAAGAACTTTGTGAAGCGGCTGGTGGGGCTGCCGGGGGATACGTTGGCGATGCGCGACGGCATTCTCGTGCGTAACGGCCAATCGCAGACGGAGCGCTACGTCGAGCATTCGGATCCCGACGTCGATCCGGTGAATGCGGACTTCGCGTGGCAGCGCGGATTCTTGGTGAATGCGGCGGATGCGGCTGATGCCGGTGCGTATCGGCCGTCGCGGAACAACTGGGGGCCGCTGGTGGTGCCGCCGAAACACTTCTTCGTGTTGGGCGACAACCGCGACAACTCGCTCGACAGCCGCTACTGGGGGTTCGTCTCTGACAGCCTGTTGCGGGGGACGCCGCTGGTCGTCTACTACAGCTATACGCCCGACTCGGTGACCGCCGTGCCGTGGCTGATGCGTATTCGATGGACACGCTTCGGAACCGTCGTCCGATAGGGCGGGGTGCGTTGACGCGGAGCGATCTGCGGGTAACCCTTAATGCACGACAGGCTTTCTCGATGCTGAATGAGCTGCCGTATCTTCCCTCCGCAGGCCTCCGCTTCGCGCGTCGTTGCTCGTTTTCCCGCCTCACCGAGCCGCTGTTGCCATGGCAGTAAGCCCCCAGAAGAAGAAGGCATCGTACGAAGAAGGCTCGTTGGATCAATATCTGCGCGACATCAGTGCGTATCCGCTGATCTCGCGCGAAGAAGAAGCGGAGTTGGCGCGCCGGATCCGCGTTGGTGATCAGGAAGCGCTGGACAAGTTGGTGCGTTCGAATCTGCGATTCGTCGTCTCGGTCGCGAAGAAGTATCAGAATCAGGGCGTGTCGCTGTCCGACCTGATTAACGAGGGGAACCTCGGCCTCATTCGCGCCGCCCACAAATTCGACGAGACCAAGGGGATCAAGTTCATCTCCTATGCCGTCTGGTGGATCCGTCAGGCCATTCTGCAGGCGCTCGCGGAGCAGTCGCGCATTGTGCGGGTGCCGCTCAATCGCGCCGGCACGCTGCATCGTATCGGCAAGCGCGCCAACGCGCTGCTGCAGGAGCTGGGCCGCGAAGCGACGCACGCCGAGATCGCCGAAGGGATGGACATCACGGAAGAAGAAGTCGCGAAGACGATGTCCATTTCGCAGGTGCATCTGTCGCTGGACGCGCCGTTGACGCCTGGGGAAGACAACCGGCTGCTGGATTATCTCGCCGACACGGTCAATCCGACGCCTGACGAACAGACGTTTGAGAAGGCGCTCACGGAAGCCATTGAGGACTCGCTCGGCAGTCTGAAAGAACGCGAATCCAAGATTCTGCGTCTCTACTTCGGCATCGACGGCTCGGAGCCGATGACGCTGGAAGAGATCGGCGCGTTGCTCGGGATCACACGCGAGCGCGTACGGCAGATCAAGGAGAAGGCGCTGTCACGGCTGCGGCATGTGTCGCGCTCCAAGGCGCTTGAGAGCTTCCTCGGCTAGCCCAACCGTTTCACGTTCCCACGACACAGGTGTACCGGACCCGATGGCTGATAATTATTCGTTTGACGTAACGACTGGCGTCGACCTGCAGGAAGTGGATAACGCCGTCAATCAGGCGCAGAAAGAAGTCTCGCAGCGGTTCGACTTTAAGGGCGCGCTGGCAACCATCGAATTCAAGCGCACCGACAGCATCGTGCAGCTGGCCACCGACAGCGACATGCGCATGGAAGCGCTGTTCGACATGCTGCAGGCAAAGCTCATCAAGCGCGGCGTGCCGGTGAAGAATCTCGACATCGGCGATGTGAAGCCCGGTGGCGGGGATGTGCTGCGCCGCGAGATCAAGCTCAAGATGGCGCTGGACAGCGACACGGCCAAGAAAGTCTCGGCGGCCATCAAGGAGGCCAAGCTGAAGAAAGTGCAGGCGTCCATCCAGGGCGATCAGGTCCGCGTGACCAGCCCGGACAAGGATGCGCTGCAGGACGCCATTGCGACGCTCCGGCAGGGTGAATTCGGCGTCGAACTCAAGTTCGGCAACTTCCGATAGCCTGATGGTTCGGGGTACCTTTCCGAGATGCTTAAGTTCGGTCTGGTCACCCTCGGGTGCGACAAAAACACGGTAGACTCCGAGCGGTATCTGGCCGATCTCGTGGCGCATGGCGCCGAGATGGTCACCGATCTCCGTGATGCGGAAGTGGTGGTGGTGAACACCTGCGGGTTCATCGACGCTGCCAAGAAGGAATCCATCGACGCGATCCTTGAGGCCACGCGCCTCAAGGACGACGGCACCTGTCGTGCCGTCTTCGCCGTGGGCTGCATGATTGAGCGGCACAAAGACGAGCTGGAGGAGGCGCTCCCCGAGGTCGATGTCTTCCTCGGCACGTCGGAAACCGACCGGCTGGTGCCCGAACTCATCGAGCGCGGACTGCTGGGCGGCGCCCTGCTGGAGCATCCCGGCGTGCGCGTGTTCGCCGGCGAGGCGGCGCACGTCCGCTATCTGAAAGTCAGCGAAGGGTGCGACCACGGATGCGCCTTCTGCGCCATTCCCCTCATGCGCGGCAAGCATCGCTCGTTTGCGTTGGACGAGCTGGTGCGCGAGGCGCAGCTGCTGGAAGTGCAGGGCGCGCGCGAGATCAACCTCGTGGCGCAGGACCTGGCGCACTACGGTCGCGATCGGCGCGATGGCTTTACCCTCCCCGATCTGCTGGAAGCGCTGGTCCGCGAGACCGAGATCCCGTGGATTCGGAATCTGTACCTGTACAGCGCCGGCATCACGCCGCGCCTGTTAGAGGTCATTGCGGCCAATCCGCGCATCCTGCGCTATCTCGACACGCCCATGCAGCACGGGGCCGATGCGGTGTTGGCGCGTATGCGTCGGCCCGAGCGGCAAAAGACCATTCGGGAACGCCTCACGCGCTACCGCGAGATCGTTCCCGATCTGGCCGTGCGCACGACGGTGATTGTCGGCTTCCCGGGCGAGACGGAGTCGGACTTCCAGCAGCTCTGCGATTTTCTGGAAGAGATGCAGTTCGATCGCGTGGGGTGCTTCACGTACTCGCCGCAGGAAGGGACGCGCGCGTACGACCTGGACGATGATGTGGACGATTCGATCAAGCGCGAGCGCAAGGAACGTATTGAGGAGCTGCAGCGCGCGATCACGAACGAGCGGTACGAGCGGTTCATCGGGCAGGAGACGCGCGTGCTGGTGGATAAGCGCGGCGAGACGCCGGGTAGTCTGATTGCGCGGGCACCGTGGCAGGCCGATGATATCGACGGCGTCGTGCATCTCCTGGGTGAGGCGCCGCTTGGCGCGTTGGTGAATGTGCGGATTGATCAGGTGGTGGATGACTACGATTTCCGTGCGACATGGCGCGGGATTGCGGATGCACCGGCTTCGGCCGCGCCGCGCCCCTCACGCCAACTGCCGATCGCGGGTACTTCGACTTCCAGCGTAGGGAGCTACGGGCGATGACGGGATTTTCGACGACGGGTGCGGACACGACGGGTGCCGAACCCACGACTGCGGCCACTGCGGATGTTCTGACCACGACGTCCACCGAGCGGTCCGCGGCAATCATGGCTCGCGCGCGGACGCGCTTTCCGGGTGGGGTGAATTCGCCAGTGCGCGCGTTCGGCGGCGTGGGCGGCGAACCGTTCGTCGCCGCGCGCGGCGAGGGCGCGCGCGTGTGGGATGCCGACGGTAACGAGTACATCGACTACATCCTGTCGTGGGGCCCCATGGTGCTGGGACACGCGCCGCGGGTGGTGCTCGATGCGGTGTCGACGGTGATGCAAAACGGCACGAGCTTCGGCATGCCGACGGGGCTCGAGGTGGAGCTGGCGGATCGGATCACCGCGCGGATGCCGCACGTCGAGATGATGCGCTTCACGTCCAGCGGCACCGAAGCGGCTATGACCATCGCGCGATTGGCGCGGGCTGCAACAGGCCGTGAGCATATCCTCAAGTTTGAAGGTTGCTATCACGGGCATGCGGACGGGTTCTTGGTGCGCGCCGGCTCGGGCGTCGCGACGTTGGGGCTGCCCGATTCACCGGGCGTACCGGACGCGCTCGCGAAGCTGACGCTCACCTGCCGCTACAACGATCTCGACGCCGTCGCGAAGATTGCGCGCGAGATTCCGTTGGCGGCCATCATGCTGGAGCCCATTGTGGGGAACGGCGGCTTCATCGAGCCCACGGCGGACTTTATCCCCGGGCTGCGGCGCATCGCGGACGAGACGGGAGCGCTGCTGGTGTTCGACGAGGTGATGACCGGCTTCCGCATCGCCTTCGGCGGCGCGCGCGAGCGCTTTGATGTGGTGCCCGATCTGACCGCGCTGGGCAAGGTCATCGGCGGCGGGTTGCCGGTGGCGGTGTACGGTGGCCGCGCCGATCTCATGCAGCGCATCGCGCCGTCGGGATCCGTCTATCAGGCGGGAACGCTCTCAGGCAATCCGCTGGCGATGGCGGCCGGCATCGCCACGCTCGATGCGCTCACGCGCGACGTGCACGAGGCGATCACCGCGCAGACCGCGCGTTTGGTGCAGGGGATGCGGGACCTGGCGGCGCGTCATGGCGTGCCGTTTACGGCGAGTCATGCCGGTTCGATGTGGGGCTTCTTCTTCCGCGCCGAGCCCGCCATCAACTTTGATGACGCGAAGCAGTCGGACACCGCGCTGTTCAAGCGGTTCTTCCATGCCGCGCGTCGTCGTGGCGTGTCGTTGGCCCCGTCGCCGTATGAGGCCGCGTTCATGTCGGCCGCGCACGGTGATCGCGAGATCGATGAAACGCTCGACCGTCTCGATCGCGCGCTCGGCGCGGCGCTCGCGGGCCGAGATTGAGCGACGGATTGTTGTCGTCCGCCGTGCGAGTCATCGCGTGGCGGGCGACGGCGATGTCGGCAGTGATCGCGTTCGCCGTCGCGTGTACGGCGGGGCGAGAGGGCCCGCCGCGCGCGGGGGCGGCGCCGGAGGTGGTGCAGGGCGGGGAAACCCACGGCCGACTGGTGGCCGCCGACCGCATGGCACGCATCGCCCTCGCCGGCGGCGTCCCGCGGGCCGACGTCTCCGCGACGGCCCGCTGGCGAATTGACGAACAGGGCGGGCGTCAGCCGCTGGTGAAGGGGAGTGGTGGCGAGGCGTGGCGCGTGGAGCGGCGCGGGCGCCTGCTGCGCATTGCGGGGGACGCCGATGACGCGACGCCGTGGCGCGAAGGCCCGATGGTGGCGCGCGTGACCGCCGGCGATGGATTTGTGCAGTACGCCGGGCGCCGATATCGCGGGGAGCTGTGGTTCACCGCGACCGATTCCGGCGTGCTGGTGGTGAATCGCCTGTCGGTTGAGGACTATCTGCGTGGCGTCGTGCCCCTTGAGATGGGCGCGCGGCAGCCGCTGGATCGTGCCGCGCTTGAGGCGCAGGCCGTCGCGTCGCGGAGCTACAGCTACGTGCGAGTGCCGCGTACCGGCGCGCCGGAGCCAGCGAGTGGATGGCACATGATGGCCTCGGTGCTCAATCAGGTGTACGGCGGCGTGAACGTGGAGCATCCGCTGGTGAATCAGGCCATTGATGCGACCGCCGGCCAGGTGCTGCTATATGCCGGAGCGCCCGTGGACGCGCCCTTCTTTTCGTCGTGCGGCGGACGCACCGGCTCGCCGCGCGAAGCATGGCGCGATGCCAAAGAGGAGCCATATCTCACGCCGGTGGACGACACCGATCCGGTCAGCGGGCGAGCGTACTGCGATATCAACCCGCGCAATCACTGGGTGGAAGAGCTGGGGGAGCTGCACATCTCGGCCGCGGTGCGTCGGGCCATGACCGTGTTGGGCGCCGAGCGGCCCGTCACGCCGACGGTGCGCGACGTGCTGGTGACCGAGCGCACGGCGTCGGGGCGGGTTGCGGCCTTGGTGTTCCGCACTGATCGCGGCGACATCACCATTCGCGCGCGTGACGTGCGCGCCGTCCTTGGCGACGCGCGTGGCGCGATTTTGTCCAGTACGTATTTTTCCGTGGAGCATGACACGCATGCGGGGCTCCGGTTGACGGGGCTCACCGTGCGGGGACAAGGCAACGGCCACGGCGTGGGGATGTGTCAGTGGGGCGCGATTGGTCGCGCACGAGCCGGCCAGGATGCGCGGACGATCCTGCGGCACTATTACCCGGGCACGGTCATCGGTCTTGCCGACTGACTGGCGGCGCGGAATGTCCGCGCGGTCTTACTCACTGGAGGCGGTATGAAGGACGGCGTACGCATCGCCGTCGTCGGCGCGGGTGCGATTGCCCAGCTGACGCACATTCCTGTTCTGTCGAAGTTGCGCGGGGCCTCGCTGGTGGCGTTGTGCGACAACGATGCCGCGAAGGCGCGCGCGCTGGCCGACCGGTTCGGGGTGCCCGATGTCTTTACCGACTTCGAAGAACTGCTCGAATCGGACGAGCTGGACGCGGTGGTCATCACCACGCCCAATCACTTGCATGAGCCGCACGTGCTGAGCGCCCTGCGCGCGAAGTTGCATGTGCTGTGCGAGCGTCCGTTATCGCTCAGCGCACGCGGGGTGGAACGCTGCATCGCCGCCGCCAACAAGGTCGATCGACGCTTGGTGGTGGGCACGAATATGCGCTTCCGCAGCGACGCACAGGCGCTCGATCAGTTCATGCGGCATGGCGAGTTGGGACAGGTGACGTCCATTCGCGCGGGGGCGCTGATTCTCAAGCGCAACACCGAAGGCTGGCGGTCGCGCCGCGCGGAGTCGGGTGGCGGCGCGTTCATGGAGCACGGCTTCCCGTTGCTGGATCTGGCGATGTGGCTGTCCGATTCCAAGGCGCCGGTGCGCGTGTCGGCGTCCATGCGCCGTGGGCGCGCGGCCGGATCGGTTGAGGAAACTATGCAGGTGTTCCTCGAGTGTGAGGGCGGATTGGTGATCTCCTTCGACGTGTCGTGGTCGTACGTCGGCGATGAAGAGCGGTGGTGGTTTGATGTGCACGCGGCGCGTGGGTCCGCGCGTCTGTCGCCGTTGCGCGTGACGAAGGAGCTGAACGGACGCGCCGTGGATGTCTCGCCCTCTGGGGCGTCGGCGCGTGAGAGTCCGTTCCTGCAGAGCTATCGCGCGGAAATCGCGCATTTCCTTGCGGTCATCGGCGGCGAAGCGCCGTACGAGCCGCCGACCGATCAGGTGCTGGTGCATCGCGTGCTGGAAGCGATCTACCGCGCGGCCGACGACGGGAAAGAGTTCCGTTTTTGATGCGTGCACCGTGGCGTGGGGCGTGGTGGGTGCTGGCATGCGTCTGTGCATGGGCCGGCGTGGGCGCGGTGCTGACGGGCGCCCTCGCGCTTGGCGCGCCGCTCGGGGCGCAGGGGATGGCGCTGTCGGCGGCCGACACCTCGCAGGCGACGGCGCCACCACCACCCGGAGTATCCGCGGCACTCGATAGCGCGCGCGCCGTGCGCGGCGCGTCGCTGGTGGTGTCGCTGTATACGTACGGCCCGTCCGATGTGTCCTTCGAACGGTTCGGACATGCGGCCATCGGCATTCGCGACAGCCTGTCGGGTGAGGACATCGCCTTCAATTGGGGCATGTTCGACTTCGATCAGCCGAACTTCCTGTTGCGATTCCTGACCGGCGATACGAAGTACTCCATGGCGGGCTATCCGAGCACGTTGTTCAACAACGTGTATCAAGCGGACAACCGGACGATTCGGCAGCAGGTGCTTGCGCTGACGCCGGTGGAGCGCGCGGCGCTGGCCGATTTCGTGGCGTGGAATGCGCGCGAGGCGCATAAGTATTACCGGTACGATTACTACAGCGACAACTGCTCTACGCGTGTGCGCGACGCGCTCAATCGCGTCTTGGGCGGGCGGTTGCGTGCGCCGCTGTCGACGCCGGGGAGCGGCCGCAGTTGGCGTGGTGAGACGGCGCGTATTCTGGCGTACAATATTCCGCTGTATGCCGGCATCCAGGTGGCGCTGGGCCGCCGTGCGGACGCCGTGCTCTCCAAGTGGGACGAAGAATTTCTGCCCGAGCAGATGGCGGATCACTTCGCGACCATGGAGCTGTCCGACGCGGCGGGTGGGCGTTATCGGCTCGTCGCACGTGATACAACGCTCTTCACGGCCAATCGCGAGCCGCTGCCCGTTGCACCGCCCGCGTGGCTTGGTATGGCGACGCTGGTGGGTATCGTGTTGGGCGGGTTGGTGCTGGCGCTTGGCACCGTGCCGTCGCGTGCGGTCCGGGTCCTGCTGAGCACGATGGTTGGCCTGTGGTATGCGCTGGGCGGCATCTTAGGCACGGCGCTACTGTTGGCGGCCACGGTAAGTCGTCATGCGCCGTACATGGGCGCGAACACGACCGTGTTTGCGCTACAACCGTTGTTGCTGGTCGCGGCGGTGCTAGTTCCGTTGGCCATGGTCCGAGGCACCGCCACACGCGCTGCGCTGGGATTGAGTGGCCTCATTGCCGCGCTGTCGGTGTTCGGAGTGCTGCTGCAGGTCGTCCCGACGTGGTCGCAGCACTCCGGTGAGATCCTCGCGGTGATCGTGCCGGTGCACGTGGCCATCGCGGCCACGCTGTGGCGCATGCGACGCGCGGGCGACGTGCGTTCTTCTTCGGGACGAGGTGCGTTGTGAGTCTGTTGCCATCATCGGTTGGGGCTGTGGCGTCCGGCATTGATGTCGGCGGGACGTTCACCGATCTGGCGGCTATCGCGCCGGATGGGACGCTGCATACGGCCAAGGTGCTGAGCGTTCCGACCGACCGTGCGGCCGGCGTCCTGGCGGTGCTGCAGCAATCGGCGCTGGCGCCCGACATGCTTGCGTACATCGCGCATGGCACGACGGTGGTCACCAACCTGCTGCTGGAGCGTCGTGGCGCGCGCGTGGTCGCCTGTGCCACCGCAGGCTTCACGGATGTGCTCGAACTGCGACGGCAGGAGCGCGCCGCCTTGTACGACTTGGCGCGTCAACATCCCGCGCCGCTGGTGTCATCGGCTGATGTGATTCCCGTGCGTGAGCGCGTGGTGCCGGAGGGGACGCTGGTGGAGTTGGACGACGTGGCTATTGCCGATGTCGTTGCCGCCGTGCTGCAGCGCGCGCCCGATACGGTCGCCATCACGTTGCTCCACGCCTACGCGGACGGGACGCATGAACGCCGTCTCGCTGACGCGCTCCGCGAGCGGCTGTCGACGGCGTTGCCCTCGTGCGACGTGATCTGTTCGCACGAGGTGTTGCCGGAAATTCGCGAGTATGAACGCATGGCCACCACAGTAGCGGAGGCCTACGCGCGTCCCGCGGTGCGTCGCTATCTCGCCACGCTGGGCGACCGTTTGGCGTCGCACGGCTATCCGGTGCCGCGCGTCATGACGTCGGCCGGCGGCACGTTGCAGGCGGTGGATGCGGCCGAGCATGCGGCGTCGTTGGCGCTCTCCGGCCCGGCGGGTGGGGTGACGGGGGCGGCGGCGGTCTGTCGTGCGCTGGGTATTACGCGCGCACTCACGATCGACATTGGCGGCACGAGCGCGGACGTGGGGCTGATCGACGATGGCGAGCCCTTGGTGGAGCGCGGCGGTTCCGTCGCCGGTGTGCCCATCGCGTTGCCGCGTGTGCTGGTGGAAGCCGTCGCAGCGGGTGGCGGCAGCATCGGATGGATTGACGCGGGTGGCGCGCTGCGCGCCGGACCGGAGAGCGCCGGCGCCTCGCCGGGCCCTGCCGCGTATGGCCTGGGCGGTGTGCGGCCGACCGTCACCGACGCGCATGTCGTGCTGGGGCACATCGCGGAAGGCACGTGGAGCGGTGGTGTCACCATCAGTGCCGCGCGTGCGCGTGAAGCCATCGGGCATTTGGCGACGCCGCTGGGCGTGACGGTGGAGCGCGCCGCCGAAGCGTTGATTGCGACCGCGGATGCCACGATGGCGCGTGCCCTGCGGCGCGTCTCGGTGGAGCGCGGCATCGATCCACGCGATGCGGCATTGATTGCGTTTGGTGGCGGTGGCCCGCTGCATGCGTGCGGTCTGGCGAAACGACTGGGGATGCGTCGTATTGTCATTCCGCCGCATGCGGGTGTGTTGAGTGCGGTGGGACTGGCGCTGGCACCGGAACGACGCGAAGGCGTGGCCAGTCTGGTGGTGCGCGCCGATGCACTGGATGCCGATACGCTCGCCTCGCGATTACTCGCGGAAGCGCGGACGCTTGGTGTCGACGCGGATACGGATACGGATACGGATACTGATGCGCACGCGGATGCGGATGCCGCGTCGTCTTCCGGTCGCTCGGCACGCTGGTGGGTGCGCGCGCGCTTCGAAGGGCAAGGCTATGAACTCGATGTGCCCGTCACACCCGGTGATGCGGGCGCGGATATCGCGGAGCGCTTCATTGAGCGGCATCGTCAGCGCACGGGATTCGCACTTGATCGTGCCGTGGAGTGCATCAGCTTGCGCTCCGCCGTGGGCGGTGCGCCGTGGCCGGTGCAGTTTGCGCGGGCGGCCCGAGTGGCGGACGCGGCACCGCTGGCCGACGATGTGGACGATGGCCGCGCGCTCACGCGCACGGTGCAGGGCCCGTCGGTGATGCGGCTGGCGGACGCCACGTTGTTTGTCGCAGCCGGATGGACGGCGCAGGCGTTGCCGATTGGTGGCTGGCTGTTGGAGGCACTATGACGCCGCGCGAGAAGGGTGCCGCCACAACTGATGCGCGCATCGCCGGGCGCCCCGTGCCGGTGTTGATGCCGGAGGCCGGTGAGATTTTCGTGCTGCTGGTGGGCGAAGCGCCGGGGCCACGCGGCGCCGACAAGAGTGGCGTGCCCTTCTTCGGCGACGCGGCCGGTCGCCACTTGTATCAAGTGCTCACGCGCATCCACGCCGTGACGTTGCCCGAGGCGGTGAACCGCATGCCGTGGGACGGGGCGGGATTTTTGGCGGCGGGGCTGCGTCCGGTGGCGCACGGTGTTGCACTGGGGAACGCCTTCGACCGATGCCCCACCGACAACGGCATCGCATTCCGCGCGCCATTACGCAGTGAGCTCGAGGGCGAGGAGAACGTCGCGCGTCTCACGCACGATCTCCATGCGCTGATCGCGCGCGGCCTGCGTGGCATTGTGACGCTCGGCCGTGTGGCGACCAAGACCATCGATGTCGTGCTCGCGCGGGCGCCGCAGTTGTCGGTGATCCGTCACGCCGTGCCGCATCCGTCGGCGCAAGGATTACTCTCGATGGCACCCGATCGCGGGCGCGGCGCGCGCATGAGCGACCTGCAGGAATCGTGGATGGTGCATTGCCAGCAGATGATCATCGCCGCCGGATATCCGGCCGACCGCGCGGGAGCGCTGCCATGACCGATCGCATGACCGATGTCGTGACCGATACCGTGACCGATACCGTCGCCGAGACGACCGCGCGTTTCGACGCACTCGAACTCACGGTCTTTGCGCAAAGCGTGGCGATGCTCGCTGAAGAGATGGGGAGCCTGCTGGAACGCAGTTCGATCTCGCCCAACATCCGCGAGCGTCGTGATGCGTCGTGCGCGCTGTTTGATGCCGACGGGCGCATGGTGGCACAGGCCGCGCACATCCCCGTGCACTTAGGCGCGATGCCTGAAAGCGTGGCCGCCGTGCGGGCGGTCGGTGCCGCGCCGGGCGACTGTTTTCTGCTCAACGATCCATCGCATGGCGGCTCGCATCTGCCCGACCTGACCATGGTGGAGGTGATTGCCGATGCCGCGGATGCCACTCGCATCATCGGCTACGCGGCGGTGCGCGCGCATCATGCCGACGTAGGCGGGATGAGTCCCGGCAGTATGCCCTTCGGCGCGACGGAGCTGTTCCAGGAGGGGCTCATTGTGCCGCCCGTGCGACTGGAGCGGGGCGGCGTACCGCAGGATGACGTGCTACGGCTCGTGCTGGCGAACGTGCGCACCCCGGGGGAGCGCGAAGGCGATCTCCGGGCGCAGCGCGCGGCCTGTCGCGCGGGACGCGATGGCTGGCAGGCGTTGTACACGCGACTCGGCGGGGCCGCTCTGGGGCAGGCGGTCGATGCGCTGCTCGATTACACGGAACGGCGCGTACGCACGCGACTGTCGGCGCTTGAGGGCGCGGTTGGTCGTGCCGCCGACGCGCTTGAGGGAGACGGCGTGACGGACGCGCCCATTCCGGTCGTGATCAGCGCGCGCATTCAGCACGCGACGTTGTGCCTCGACCTCACCGGCACGTCACCCGCCGTGCGTGGGAACGTCAATGCACCGCCGGCCGTCGCGCGCGCCGCCGCGGTGTTCGTGCTGCGCGTGTTGTGCGACGACGACGTGCCCGTCAACGACGGCGTGTCGCGTGCGCTGCAGCTCGTCATTCCGGAGAATTGCGTGGCGAACGCCAAGCGCCCGAGTGCGGTGGCGGCCGGCAACGTGGAATTGTCGCAGCGCATGACCGATGTGTGTTTCGCGGCGCTGTCGGAGGCGGCGGCGTCGGTGGGCGTGTTCGATTTGCCCATCCCCGCGTGTGGTCAGGGCACGATGAATAACGTGACCATGGGCGCACCGGGATGGAGCTTCTACGAAACGCTGGGCGGTGGCCAGGGCGCGAGCGCGCGTGGCGATGGCCCGGACGCGGTGCACGTGGGCATGAGCAACACGCGCAATACCCCCGTGGAGTCGCTCGAGCGCGCGTATCCGCTGCGCGTGGTGGAATACGCGGTGCGGCGCGGCAGTGGTGGTGCGGGCCTGCATCGTGGCGGCGACGGCGTAATCCGTCGCTATCAAGCGCTGACCGAATGCACGGCGACCCTGCTGACCGAGCGTCGCATGGTCGCGCCCCCTGGGGCGGCGGGCGGAGCAGCCGGGCGCGCGGGGCGGAATCTGCTCAATGGACAGCCACTGCCGGCCAAGTGCCGCGTCACCATGCAGCCCGGCGACGTACTCACCATCGAGACGCCGGGCGGCGGCGGCTGGGGCGCGTAAGAATGTGGCGCGCGCGGACGTCCGTCCGCGTCCGCGTCCGCGCATGCGCCTGCGTCCGCGCCTGCCTACAGTCGCGGGCGCGAGCGGGCTTCGAGCGCCGCGCGATTCACCACGGTCACGAGGCGTCGTGTGACGGAGATCATCCCCTTCTCCTGAAACTCGGACATCGCCCGTGACACGGTTTCGCGGCTGGCGCCGACCATCTGCCCGATGGTTTGGTGCGTCAACGGCTTGATCAGTGGAGCGGGCTCCCCCTGCGGCGCATGCTCCAGCAGCACCTTCGCGACGCGTCCGGGCACATCCAACAGCACCAGACTGCCAATCGTACCATCGGCCTGACGGAGCCGGCGCGACAGTTCCACCATGAGCCCCCACGCCACGGACGGTGAGCGCTCCACCTGTCGTCGGAAATCCGCTCGGCGCAGAATGAGGAGGCTCGATGCCTGCGTCGTGAGCACGTGGGCCGAGCGCGGGCGCCCGTCGATGAGCGCCAGTTCGCCGAAGTGCTCACCCACGCCGATCAAGTTCAGCATCACGTCGCGGCCATCCTCGCCAAAGAGGACCACTTTGACCTCGCCCGAGCGGACGACGTACATCGCGTCGCCGGGATCGCCTTCGCTAACGATGACGGCGCCTTTCGCAAACTTCTGTTCCCGCGTCAATTCGGCGAAGCCGCGCACGGCCTCGCGCGGGAGTTCGCGAAACAGCGGCACCGTGGCCAGAAAGTCGGTGATCCGTTCGAGGGACACGCTCATGTTTGGCGGAGTGAAGCGGAGGGTCGTCGTGCCGAAGTTCACCATGTCGGAGCTCCTCGGGGTCGTGTGGACCCGTGAAAGTACGCCAAACAATCCTGCTGCGGAGAGCGGGACCGGTTATGATTGGGTGATACCCGGCTGTTGCGCGCGGGTGACGGTGCGGCCCGTGGTGCGGGCACGCCGTATGCTACGATCCCGGTCGCCGAACACCCCGTGACCGGCATCACCAATCCGATCCCTGCCCGATGCTGAATCATCTTCGTGAGCGCACGGCCGAGGCGCTGCGCCGCGCGACCGAAGTGGAACAAGTGCTGGCCGATCCGGAAACGGTCAAAGATGCGCAGCGCTTAGCGGAGCTCGGCCGTGAGCATCACCGGCTGGCCGAGGTCGTCGTGAAGGCCAATCGGTTGTACAAGGCCGAGGCGGAGTTGGCCGACGCCCGCGAGATGGCGCAGGGCGACGATCCCGACTTCGCGGCCGAAGCCAAGGCCGAGGTGGACCGCTTGGAGACCGAGTGCGCGGCCATTGAGAAGGCCTTGCTGCCGCTGCTCATTCCACGCGATCCGCTGGATGATCGTCCGGCGATCTTCGAAATCCGCGCCGGGACGGGTGGTGACGAAGCGGCGCTCTTCGCCGCCGATCTGCTCCGCATGTACACGCGGTTCATCGAACGGCGCGGCTGGCGGATTGAGGGCATCTCCCACTCCGATGCGACGCTGGGCGGGATCAAGGAATCCATTTTCAAGGTGCGTGGCGACGGCGCGTTCGGCATGCTGCGCTGGGAGTCGGGGGTGCATCGCGTTCAGCGCGTGCCGGCCACCGAAAGCCAGGGGCGCATTCACACCTCGGCGGCCACCGTGGCGGTGCTGCCCGAAGCCGAAGAAGTCGATGTGCGCATCGAGGACAAAGATCTGCGCATCGACGTGTTCCGCTCCTCGGGGCCCGGTGGACAGAGCGTCAATACCACCGACTCGGCCGTGCGCATCACGCACCTTCCCACGGGGCTGGTGGTCTCGCAGCAGGATCAGAAGTCGCAGCTGCAAAACAAGGCCAAGGGCATGGAAGTGCTGCGGGCGCGCCTGCTCGATCTGCGCCTGTCCGAGCAGGAATCGGAGCGCTCGCGCATGCGGAAATCGCAGGTCTCGACGGGCGACCGGTCGGCCAAGATTCGCACGTACAACTTTCCGCAGGGCCGTGTCACCGATCACCGGGTCGGCGTGACGCTGTACGACATCGCTCGCGTCATGGATGGCGATCTGTCACCGTTCCTCGACGCTCTGGCGCTCGCCAACGCCGAGGAAAAGCTCACGTCCTGAGCGCGCCGACGCTCGTGCGCGCGCTCCTCGACGAGATCGGTGCGCTGTTGGCGGCATCCGTGCGTCTCGATGACGAGACGCGTGCCGACGCGCGGCGTGAAGCGCGTCTGCTGGCGGCGGCGGTGCTGGCGTGGTCGCCCGGTGACGTCGCCCGTCGCATCGCCGAGCCGCTGTCGAGCACGCAGGCGCAGACGGTGCGTGAGGCCGCGCGGCGTCGCGCGTGCGGCGAACCGCTGGCCTATGCGGTGGGGAGTGCGCCCTTCCGACATCTGCTGCTGGCGGTGGACCCACGGGTGCTGATTCCGCGCCCCGAGACCGAGGTGGTGGTGGAGGAGGCGC
>CALQGY020000088.1 GCA_943330235.2 Candidatus Kuenenia stuttgartensis | reverse complement strand
CAGCGTATTCTCGCGCTCGAAACCGTCATCGCCACCAAGCAGTGGGACCGCGTGAAGGCGCGCGACCGCAACGCGTCGTACAACAAGATGACCGTGGCCGATCTCGCGAAGCGCATGCCGTCGTACGATTGGCCGGCGTATCTGAGCGCAGCCAATCTGGCCAACGCCACCGACGTGATCGTGCGGCAGCCGGACTACGTCGCGGCCATGGACACGCTCATGCGCGCGACACCGGCATCCACCTGGCGCGAATATCTCACGGCCAAGCTGCTCGATGCCTCCGCCGATGAACTGCCCGCGGCATTCGTGAAGAGCAAGTTCGAATTCCGCGGCCGCACCATTGCGGGCCAGCAGGAAATGGCGTCGCGCTGGAAGCGCGCCGTCAGCGGCACCGAAAGCATTCTGGGCGATGCCACCGGCAAGCTGTATGTGGAGCAGCACTTCAAGCCCGAAGCGAAGGCCCGCATGGATGCGCTAGTAAAGAATCTCATCAACGCGTACTCGGTGGGCATTGATAGTCTCGAGTGGATGAGCCCTGCTACGAAGGCGGCCGCGAAAGAAAAGCTCGCGCACTTCACCGTGAAGATCGGCTATCCCGATCAGCCCAAGGATTACACGAAGCTCGTCATCAAGCGCGACGACGTGATGGGCAACGCCATGCGCGCGCGCATGATGCAGTACGATGAAACCGTCGCACGATTGGGGCAGCCGGTGGATCGCTCGCGCTGGAGCATGACGGCGCAGACGGTCAACGCGTACTACAACGCGTCAAACAACGAGATTGTGTTTCCGGCGGCCATCTTGCAGCCGCCGTTTTTTGACGTGAACGCCGACGACGCGGTCAACTACGGCGGCATCGGTGCGGTCATCGGCCATGAAATTGGCCACGGCTTTGACGATCAGGGGCGCAAGTCTGACGGTAGCGGCAACCTGCGCGACTGGTGGACCGCCGACGACGCGTCGGCGTTTGACGCGCGCACCACCAAGCTTGGTGCGCAATTCGATGCCATCAACCCCATCGACGATCTGCACATCAACGGCAAGCTCACGATGGGCGAGAACATCGGCGACCTGAGCGGACTCGCGCAGGCGTACCGCGCGTACAAGATCTCGCTGGGCGGCAAGCCCGCGCCGGTCATCGATGGCCTGACCGGCGATCAGCGCTTTTTCATGGGCTTTGCGCAGATCTGGCGCTCGAAGTCGCGCGACGAAGCGCTGCGCAATCAACTGCTCACCAACCCGCACTCGCCGGGACCGTATCGCGCGTTCGTGCCGCTGGTGAACAACGATGTCTTCCTCGCCGTCTTCGGCGTCAAGCCGGGCGACAAGATGTACAAGGCGCCGGCCGATCGTGTGAAGATCTGGTAAGCACCGGCAGCACCCTCAAACCGGACGAGACGCCCGCGTATGGCGTTTCGTCCGGTTCGTCGCAAAGTTGAGCGGTCTCCCCGAGCGTCCCCACCCTGCATCGCCCTCCCCATGCTTCGTCGTTGCTCGTCACCTTGTGCTCTCGCCGCGGCGCTGATGGCCAGCCTGCTGACCGGTCCATCTGTTCATCCGCTGCACGCGCAACCTGCGCGCAAAACGGTTGTCGGATCAGCCATGCCGGCGGCCGCGCCATTTACCGTCGTTGAGGCCAGCATCTCTGATATGCGTGCCGCGCTCGCATCGGGACGCCTGACCTCGGTGCAACTCGTACAGCAGTACTTGGCGCGCATGGCGCTGTACGAAGACCGATTGCACGCGGTGATTACGGTCAATCCGCGCGCGATGGCCGAGGCGGAAGCGATGGACCGCGAGCGTGCGCAGGGCAAGGTGCGCGGTCCGCTGCACGGCATTCCGATTGCGCTCAAGGACAACATCTTCACGAAGAATCTGCGCACGACCGGCGGCGCGCTTGCCTTTACCGATCTGGTGCCGCCGTACGACGCCACGCTCACCGAGAACTTGCGCGCGGCCGGCGCGATTGTGCTGGCCAAGACGCAGCTCACCGAGCTCGCGAACTGGATGGCCACGGGGATGCCCGGCAACTACAACGGCGTCAACGGCTACGGCATGAATCCGTGGGACGCGCGTCGTGATCCGCGCGATGGCGCCGACGACGGACGCCCGGTACTCGGCACCGGTGGATCATCATCAGGCGTCGGCACCAACATGTCGTTCTGGGCCGCCAACGTGGGGACCGAGACGTCAGGGTCGGTGCTCTCGCCGTCGCAGCAAAACTTCCTCGTCGGGATCAAGCCCACCGTCGGGCGCGTGAGCCGCTGGGGCGTGATTCCCGTCACGGCCGACCAGGACACCCCCGGCCCGATGACGCGCTCGGTCACCGACGCGGCCATCATGTTGGGCGCGATGGAAGGCGCACAGCCCGATCCGAACGATGCAGCCACGAAGGCCTGCCCGCCTCCCGCCGGTCGTGACTACACCAAATTTCTCGATGCACAGGCGCTTACGGGCAAGCGCATCGGGATTCCGCGGGCGTTCTTCTACGATCGCGTGACGTCGGGCGGCAGCAGCACGCCGCGCGGCGGCCTGTCGGACGCGCAGCGCACCGCGATGAACGAGGTCATCGCCGTGTTGAAGGCGCGCGGCGCCGTCATTGTCGACTCGGCCGATATTCCCAGCATCATCGCGCCCAAGGCGGCCGACAACTTTCTCGACTGGAACGTCTGCTCGGGACTGGAGCAGGGGAAAGGGCGCGACGCCGAGTGCTCGGTGGCGTTCAAGTACGGCATGAAGCGCGACTTCAACGTGTGGCTGCAAACCATGGGCGACAAAGCGCCGTTCAAGTCGCTGACGGAGCTGCGTGCATGGAACGTCGTGCATCAGCGCGGCGGCGCCATCAAGTACGGCCAGGCCAACCTCGATGCCGCCGACGAGATGGACATGCGCGGCGACCGCGAGCGCTACGACGCCGATCGTCGCAAAGACATCCGGCTGTCGGCCACCGAGGGGCTTGATGCCACGATCAAGGCGCACAAGCTCGACGCGCTGCTCTTCCCCGGCGTGACGAGCGCCAACATTGCGGCGCGCACCGGCTATCCGTCGGTGACCGTGCCATACGCGTTCATGCCCGTGCCGCAGGGCACCGGCGCACAGGCGTTCCCGGCGGGCTTCGATCCTAAGCCCGCGCCGTTCAACGTCACGTTCACCGGTTTGGCGTGCAGCGAGCCCACGCTGATTGCCGTGGCGTACGCGTTTGAACAGGCCACCAAGAAGCGTATCGCCCCACCCGCATTCCCTTGAGGCGATGGGCGCCATACGCCCGTCGCTGTCGTTGTCGTCATCGGCCGATGCCGCTGATGCGTCCCTACCACCCGCTGTGAGGACCTGCATGAAACGCTTCATCATCGCGACGGCTGCGGCCACCGCGCTCTGCTCGGCCACGCTTCACGCGCAAACGTCAGGCGCTCGGGCCGGCGCCCCTGCTGCTGGTGCAACGGCTGGTGCCGCGGCTCCCGCGACCGGTCGCCGCGCGGCCATCGTCACCGACACCGCACGTGCGCGGCAGCTGTTTGTCAGCAAGGATCCGGCCGATCTGGACGGATGCGGCGCCAACTGCGACCGCAACATCGCGTCGCGCAAAGCCGTGGACAGCGTGTATGCCGCGCGCGCCAAAGGCGTGATGGATTTCCAGATGGTGACGTACAAGAGCCGCGTGGACGGTCTGGAAATTCCCGCGTACCTGTTCTCGCCGCTGGTGAAGAAGAGCACCAAACATGCAGCGCTGGTGTGGGTGCACGGCGGCGTGCACTCCAACTGGGGCGCGGACATGTGGCCCTTTGTGCGCGATGCGATTCAGCGCGGGTACGTGGTCATCGCGCCCAACTATCGTGGCAGCACCGGCTACGGGAACGACTTCCACCTCAAGATCGATTACGGCGGCAAGGAAGTGGACGACGCGCTCTCGGCGGTGGACTACCTCAAGACCGTCAGCTATGTCGACATGGACCGACTGGGCATGATGGGGTGGAGCCACGGCGGCTTCATCACCGCGCACAATCTGTTCCGTGACGAACAGCCCTTCCGCGCCGGCGCGGCCATCGTGCCGGTGACCAATCTCTTCTTCCGTCTCTCCGATCACGGCCCCAGCTACCAGCGTGATTACGCGGCCGAAGAAGGCATCCAGGGGCTGCCGTTTGAAAAGATCGAGGAGTACATCAAGCGCTCACCGGTGTTCCAGACGGAAAATCTGAAGGTGCCGATGCTGGTGCATGTCGCCACGAATGACTGCGACGTGTTCTTCCGCGAGGATCAGCAGTTCGTGTATACGTTGCGCGCACTCAAGCCCGATCTCGCCGAAACCAAGATCTACATCAACCCGCCGCAGGGCGGTGGTGGCTGCGGGCACACGTTCAGCCGACGGGTCAACAAGGCCGGCACCGAGCGCGATGACTCGCCCGAGCAGATCGATTCGTGGAACCGCACGTGGACGTTCTTCGAGTGGAACCTGCGCCCGAAGAGCGAGATCCGGAAAGACAATCAGGAGTGGAAGAAGGATCCGAAGGTGGCGAACCCCCGCGGCCCCGTGCCGCCGCTCTAAACATCGCCCCATCGTTGTCATCGGCCATTCAGGTTGCGGGAATAGCATTCAGCCATCACCGGCTATTTCGCCCTCCCCCGACCTGAGTGTCCCATGATCCGACGTCTCACCCGCGTCTCGACCCTCCTGGCTGCCGCGTCGCTCCTGCCGCTCGCCTCGTCCAACGCCCAGACATTCACGGTGCAGAAGACCAGCATCGGCGGGGAAGGCGGACACGATTACATCACCGCGGAAGCCGGCACGGGACGCGTGTTCATCTCGCGCGGCACGCATGTCATGGTGGTGGACGGCCCCAGCGGCAAAGTCATTGCCGACATCCCCAACACGCCGCGTGTGCACGGCGTGGCCTTGGCGCCCAAGGCGGGCCACGGCTTCACCACCAATGGTGGCGATTCCACCGTCACCGTCTTCGATCTGAAGACGCTCGCGGCCATCAAGAAGGTGGCTGTGAAGGTGGGCGGATTAGACGGCATCATGTACGACGATGTCGCCGACAAAATCATCCTCACCAACCACAGCAAGCCGGGTACGGCGGTGTCTCTCGATCCGGTATCGGGCGACATCGTCGGCACGGCCGAGCTCGAAGACAACGCCCCCGAGGGCGCGGCCAGCGACGGCAAGGGCAAGCTGTACGTCAACAACGAGTCCAAGAACACCATCCAGGTGCTCGATGCCAAGAGCATGAAGGTGCTCGCGTCGTGGCCGTTGGCGCCGTGCGACGGGCCCACCGGCATCGCGCTCGATCGCCCCACCATGCGCATTTTCTCAGGGTGCGGCGGCACGTCGGTCGTGGTGGATGCCAAGACCGGCAAAGTCGTGGCCACCATCAAGAACGGCGACGGCGTGGATGCGCTGGGCTACGACCCGACGCAGAAGCTGATCTACATCCCGGCCGGCCGTGAAGGGAACGTCACCGTCGTGCGCCAGGATGCGGCCGATAAGTACACGGTCATCGCCACCGTGGCCACCATGCCCGGCGCCAAGACCATTGCGGTCGATCCGGTGACGCACAAAGCGTATGCCGTGGCGCTCGAGTACGGACCGGCAGCCGCCGGCGCACCGGCCGGTGGCCGTGGACCCGCGCGCGGCCCGATCATCGGCGCATATTTCTTCGCGATCAGTCACTAACCTCCCCCCGGCCCCTCCCCCCGTGCTGCGTTTCGCTCGCGCCATCACCCTGCTCGGCGCGTTGTGCGCGCCCCTGATCAGCCACGCACAAGGCGCACCAACGTGGGAAGCGTACGCGATTCGCTACGGCACCTTGCCGGCGTTCAAGGTGTCCGGATTGCTGGCCGGTGCCGACACGGCGCGTCGGCTCGATATCGCCTTGACCGTGTGGCTGCTCAAGTCATCGAGTGGCCGCACGGTCTTGGTGGACGCCGGTTTTCAGCGCGCGGATCTCATCGCGCGCTGGAAACCCACGGGCTACATGCGCCCCGACTCCGCCGTCGCGCGGGCCGGTGTACAGCCCGGTGACATCACCGACGTGATCATCTCGCATATCCATTGGGATCACTTCGACGGCGCCAACCTCTTCCCCAATGCGCGCATCTGGATTCAGCGCGACGAAGTCGATCACCACATTGATTCCGTGGGCAAAGTGCTGGACCGCGCCATCGATGCCCCCGACGCCGCCATGCTCGCCGCGCTCCGCGCCGCCGGACGCATCGCGTATGCCAACGGCGACGCACAGGAAATCATCCCCGGATTGACGGTCTATACCGGCGGCAAGCACACCTTCCAATCGCAATACGTCGGCGTACACACCGCCGAGGGCACCGTCGTGCTCGCGTCCGACAACATGTACTTGTACGAGAACCTCGATCGCCATGTTCCCATCGCGCAGACGCTCGATGCCGCGTCCAATCTGGCAGCCCAACAACGCATGACGACGCTGGCCGCGTCACCGCGCCTCGTCATCCCCGGTCACGACGCATCGGTCTTCGATCGCTTCCCCAGCGTCATGCCCGGCGTCGTCCGCATCCGCTAATACCGATCACGTTTCACCGATCACGTTTCACCGATCACGTAGTTGCAGTCCCCTACGTCAAAACCCCCGCTTCCACCCCACCACCACCCCGTCCTCCGCACTCGACCACGCGAGCGACGGCAGCAACCAGCGGTCTATACGCCCCGCCGTGCCCGCATGCGCACGGCGTACCACGATGGCCCCGACGACGGTGCCGATCCCTGCGCCCGCGACCACGTCGCTGCCCCAGTGCGCATCGTGATACATGCGCGACACGCCCACCAGCGCGGCGCTCCCAAACAGCACGGGCGCCACGGCGCGTCCCACCCACGGGTGGTCGCGCACGAAGGGTGAGTGTGCCCAGTCCGATCGCGTGAACTCCGCCTGCCACGCGGATGCCGCAGCAAACGCCACCGTGGTATGTCCCGACGGGAACGACGCGTACCCCGCGGTCGGCCGCAACGGCCGGAACACGTGCGGGTCATCGTTCTTCACGACATACGGCCGCGCGCGTCCCACCACCGACTTCAGGATGGCCGTGGTCGCGCCGCTGAGCAGCACCGCCTCCGTCGCGTGCAGTCCGCCGTCGGCCGCGCCGGCATGTCCCGTCACGCGCCCGAGTGCATACGCCCCCACGGACACCAACAACGCCCCCGGATCACCCGCCGCGCGAAAGCCGGCGGCCGTGTGCACCAGCGCGCGGTTGCGATGGATGGAGGGGCGTTCCATCTCGTGTGCCAGATGACTGTCGAACGGCGCGACAGCCGCCGTCCCGATCGCAAAGACGCCGAGCGTCATCCACTCGCGCGCCGTTACCGTTGGCGTGACGCGAGGCGCTATCGCGCGAGGCGCGATGGCGCGCCCCGTATCAGTCGGCACGCGCTGACCACCTGCCGCGAGCGGCCAGGCGAGGCAGAGCAACGCCAGAACGCACGCCCCCACCGTCGCGGCCCGCCTCCGCCCATACGCCTGATATTCCACTCGGCTCATGACACCCGCGTCGTAGCTAGATTCCAGCGCTCAAGGCGAAATACCTCTCTGGGAGCGCGCATGGAAATTCGGGACAGCAACGGGAATCTACTCGCCGACGGTGACACGGTGCTCGTCATCAAGGACTTGAAGGTCAAAGGGACCTCGGTCACCCTCAAGCGCGGCACCGTCATCAAGAACATCCGCGTCACCGATCGCGCCGGCGAGATTGAATGCAACGCCGAGAAGGTGAAGGGACTCGTGTTGAAGACCGAGTTTCTAAAGAAGGCGTAGCCGTTCCCCTCGGGCGACCCGAACGGGCGACCCGCTAGGCGGACAACAGCGACATCGCGTTGGCCTGGTCATCCACCAACGTCTGCTCGATCGCGTCGAGGTCCGTTTCCGTGAGCCCGAGTACCGCAAGAATCTCCGGCGCGATCTCCCGCGCCAGCACGGTGCGGCAGTAGCCGATCTCCGCGCGCGCCGCGAGCACATCGGCCACGTGCACCAGCGCGGGGAGCAGTCGCTGCTCCTCGGGAAGCGCCATGGGCGCATGATGGTGGCCACACACAAGACCAAACGTCCGCGGGAAGCGCCAGCTCTCGCAGAGCGCGGCGCCGAACTGCTCGTGATCAGCGCCGACCAATTGCGTTTCTGCATCACGGAATTCCAGCGCTTTGTCAGCGCCCGTCGCGGCAACGACCGCACTGAACTCGGGCATCCACGCCTGCAGCGACACCATGACCCCAATGTCATGCAGCAACCCCGCCAGTAGCGCCTCTTCGGGAGACACCTTGCCGCAGGCCTCGGCTAATCGCCGCGCCGCGGCGCCCACCGCCACCGAATGCACCCACAGCGACGGGGCGTCAAACCCCGGCACGGAGCGTCCGCCGCGAAAGAGCCGCGTGAGGCTCGTCGCCACCGCGATGTTTCGGATGGCGCTTACGCCCAGCAGCTGAATCGCGGCCGTGGTGGAGACAACTTGGCGCGGACGCCCGTAGAACGCCGAGTTGACCACCTTCATCACGCGCGCCGCGAGCGCCGGATCGCTCGCGAGCGCGCGCTGCAAATCGTCGGACGTGGCCGCGGGATCTTCCGCGATTCGCATGATGCGGAGCGCGATCGCCGGCAGCGTCGCGACCGAGCTGACACGCTTGAGCGTGTCGGGGACGATGCCCGTCATCAGCGCGCTCACGCGGCCTCGACGCTGCGGAGTGGCAAGCCGGCCCACCACGTTTCCACGACCGCCGCCTCCATAGGTTTCGCCAGAAAATAGCCCTGCCCGGCCGGACAACCGAGCGCTTGCAGCAGCACCAGTTGCTCCAGCGTCTCAATCCCTTCCGCCACGACGTGCAATCCAAGGTTCTCGGACAGCGTGACCACCGCATGCAACAACGCCGAGTATCCGCCGTCGCGCCCAACGTTCTCGGTGAGCGCGCGATCAATTTTGAGGACGTCGAACGGATATTCCTGCAGACACGACAGCGACGAATAGCCGGTGCCGAAGTCATCCATCGCGATCCGAATACCCTCGGCCTTGAACGCGGCCAGGAGCGTACTCGCCAGTTCCCGCTGCTGCATCAGTTGTGATTCCGTCACTTCTAACTGCAGCTGTCGCGGATCGACGCCGGTCTCGCGGAGAATCTCCAACGTGCGAGTGACAATGGCCGGATCAGCCAGCTGGACGCGCGAGAGATTCACGCTGATATAGCCCGGCGCGTGATCGGGATCGCATGTCTGCCATTTCACAAATTGATGGCACGCCTGACGCAGGATGAAATCGCCCAGCGGGATGATGAGGCGCGTTTCTTCCGCAATCGGAATGAAGTCCGCCGGCGAGATCATGCCGCGGTGCGGATGGCGCCAGCGCACCAGCACCTCGACGCTTTCCAGATGACGGTCTTCCAACGAGATGATCGGCTGGTAGACCAGAAACAGCTGGTCGGTCCCCAGCGCATCGCGCAGGTCCGTCTCGGTGTCCATCCGCTGACGGACCGCTTCACGCATGCCCGTGGAGAACTGCACCACGCACGCTTTGCCGCGCCCCTTGGCTTCGTACATCGCGATATCGGCGTCGCGCAGCATGTCGTCGGCGGATGAGTACCCACCGCTGCTGTGGGTAATGCCAATACTCGCACTGGAGCGAATGCTGTGCGACTTGAGCGTGTACGGGCGCTCCAGCACCGCGAGCATGCGCTCCGCGGCGGCCTTCGCCTGTTCAGGGGTACGCACGGAATCGAGAATGACGACGAACTCGTCGCCCCCGAGTCGCGCGACGGTGGTGCCGGCGGCGTCCAGCGCGAACGAATCATTCGCCCGCAGATTATTCCGGAGACGCGTGGCAATTTCCGCCAACAGCAGATCACCGACATCGTGCCCAAGACTGTCGTTGATCATCTTGAAGCGATCGAAGTCGATGAACATCACACCGAATCCGTAGTCCGGCTCGCGTTCCGTCCGATGGATCGCCGACTGCAGACGTTCCTGCAGCAGCGCACGATTGGGCAGCCCCGTGAGCTTGTCGATCCGCGCTGCGCGCCCCAACTGCGCCAGCATGCGCTGCCGTTCAATCACCGATGAGACGCGCGCCCGGAGCTCTACGCCGATGAACGGCTTGCGGATATAGTCGGCCGCTCCCGCGGCAAAACACGCGGCCAACACGCTCCGACTGTCGCTGCCGGTAATGATCACCACCGGCACCGCGGCCAGCTCCGGATCCGCACGCAGTAACCCCAGCACCTCAATGCCGGTCGCACCGGGCATGTCCTGATCGAGCAGAATGACGTCCGGCAGGCACGCGCGCGCCGCGGCGATCCCCGTCGCGCCATCGAGTGCCGTCTCGATGGATGGACGCAGCGGATGCAGCATGGCCGTGATCAACGCATGAATGTCAGGGTCATCGTCGATGATCAGCACGCTAGCGTGCGCGATGAACGCGCGCTCTACACCATCGATGGAGAAAGCTTCGTCGGGCATTAGGCGGGACCTGTCACAAGGGTCACCACCGCGTCGGGCGCGGCAGGACGGGTTCGACTCGCCGCGCGGCACTGCGCGAAGAGCTCATCGAGGGACTGCTGAAGTTCCTGCACATCGGCGTCGGGACGACTCAGCGCTTCCACCGTACGCGCCGCATCCGTAATTGTTGGAAACCCGTAACCGCCCGCTGCGCCCTTCAGCTGATGGGCGCCGCGGCGAAGCCGCTCCAGGTTTCCGAGGTCAAAACTTTCGCGCAACGCCTCCGCCCGTTTCGGCAGTGCGGTGACGAACGCAACCACCAACTCCCGCAGATCCGGATCGTCGGCGACGTCGCTGTACAACACTGACTCTTCGACCGTCCGTGCGATACGCGCCTCGGTCGGTGATTGCCAGACCGGGAACAGCTCCGGCTCGGGAGTCGGTGCCGACATCCATCGGGCGCTCATCGTCAGCAGCTGCACCCAGTCAATGGGCTTGCTCGCGTAGTCGTCGCACCCCGCGTTCAGACACTGCTGGCGATCCTGATCCATCGCATGCGCCGTCAGCGCGATAATCGGGATTTGATTGCCCTCCGCACGAAGCGTCCGCGCCAGCGTATAGCCGTCCATCTCGGGCATCTGCATGTCGCTGACCAGCAGACCGAACGGAACGCCGGCCTCGTGGGCCGCACGGATGGCGTCCAGCGCGTCCAGTCCATGTTCTGCGACGGTGACGTCCGCTCCCGCCCGACGCAATTGGAACGCAATCAGGCGCTGATTGTCCTCACCGTCCTCCGCGAGCAGGATACGCCCGCGCAGCGTGATGTCCTCCGGCCGGATGGCAGCACCGCGCGGGTCGCGCTCGATGCAGGTGGCCAAATCGTCGACCATCCCCGCGTCCGGCACGGCCAGCAGGGGGAGCGACAACGCGAAACATGAACCGCGGCCGGGCACCGTACGCACCAGCGTGACATCGCCCTGCATCTGCTGCGCCAGACGTCGGCAGATGGTCAGCCCCAGTCCGGTCCCGCCATGGCGTCGGGTCACCGACGAATCGGCCTGCGTGAATGGCTGAAAGAGCAGCGCGGCCTCGCGACTCGTCATCCCCGATCCCGTATCCGCAACGGTGATCTGTAGCATGGGACCAGTCGGGCCGTCCATCACGCTGGCCCGCACATCCACTTGACCCTCGTCCGTAAACTTGACGGCATTGCCCACGAGATTCAGCAGAATCTGCCGGAGGCGCGTCGGATCGATGAAGACCCGTTCCGGAATCGCACTCGCGAGACTCGTGCGCAGCGCCACGCCCTTCTGCGCGGCGCGTGGGCGCATCAGGCTCTCGACATCCAGGAGCATATTCGGCAGCGACGTCTCGATCTCTTCGATGATGACGCGCCCCGCCTCGATTTTCGACACGTCGAGCACATCGTTCAAGACGCTCAGCAGGTGCTCACCGGCTCGGCGGATCGTGCCGATGGCCTCGAGCTGCTCACCCGCATCCGTGGCGGTTTCCGACGACAGACGCATCAGATCGGTGTAGCCCAGGATGGCCGTCAACGGGGTGCGGATCTCGTGACTCATATTCGCCAGGAATTCGCTCTTGCTGCGACTGGCGGCCTCCGCATTCAGCTGCGCCTGCCGCAAGGCCTCCTCACGCACGATCTCCGACGTGACATCCATCACCGTCCCGAAGAGCGTCGTGATGGACCCGTCGCTGTGACGCCGCGCCCGCCCTTCGGCGCGCACGTAGAGCACCCCGTTCGCTCCCTTGGCGGTGCGTAGGACAAGGGAGTACGGCGTGCCCTCGGTCGTGCATTCATGCATCGCATCCACCAGGCGCTCAGCCCCGTCAGACACAAAGTCCATCAACATGTCTTCGAAGCTCGGCGGACCATCCATCTCGCGTCGGCCGTGCAGGCGGTAGATCTCACGCGACCACGACATCGTGCTCGTCGGCACGTCGAAGGACCAACTGCCGAGCCGTGCGACCGCCTGGGCCTCTTCAAGCAGCGCGGTCGTCCGCTGGAGGTCCTCGTCCGCACGTTTCTGCGGCGTCACGTCAAAGCGAATCGAGACGTATTTCTCGATGCGACCATCTATGCCCATATACGGGATAATGGTGCTGTCCACCCAGAACAGGGTGCCGTCCTTCCGGCGATTGCAGATCTCACCGCGCCACGGCTTGCCCACTGCGATGTTTCGCCAGAGCCCTTTCCAGAATTCCTGCGAGTGCGTGCCGGAATTCAGCATGCGATGATCCCGCCCGATCAGTTCCTCGCGGGTGTATCCGCTGCTGCGGCAGAAGCCGGTGTTCACATCGAGAATACGCCCCGACCGGTCGGCCACCGACATGATGGAATGTTCGTCAAGCGCCGACCGTAGGGCGGAGACTTCACGCAACGCGCTTTCGGCCCGCGCACGGGCAGCCTCCAGGTCGTCCTTCGCCTCGTGCGCGTCGGATACATCGAAATGCACGCCCACCGCGTGCAGGGCGCGACCATTGGCATCGCGCTCAATCACACGGCCAGCCGCCAGCACCCAGCACCAGCTGCCATCACGTCGCCGTAGTCGCTGCTCGCTGCGGTATTCCGGCGTCCGCCCCTTCAGATGATCGATCATCACCTGATGGGAGGGCACGAAGTCATCCGGATGCGTCAAGGAGGTCCACGTACTCACATGCGAGGACAGATCTTCGTGCGGATAGCCCAGCATCTGCGCCCAACGCTCATTGAACAGGACCTCCCCCGTGGTCAGGTCCCATTCCCATGTGCCCAGATCGGCGCTGCTCACGATCAGGTCGAGGCGACGCCGTTGCGCGGCAATGGCCGCGTGTTGACGCCGCAGCAGCCGCACCACGGGCGCGACGACGATGCCTGCGATCAGCGCGATCACCAGACAGAGCACACCGGCGAACAGCCAGGCCATGCGCACCGCCGGTACTAAGCGGGCACCGCCATACGCCTGCAACTGCGGGGCGAGGGCTTCGGTGGCCAGTCGCCCCCACAGGGCGCCACCCACCAGCGCGGCAATCAACGCCATCGAGCCCATGATCGACAAGCGCAGCACGCGGGGGATGGCGCGACCCACGTCCGTTGCCTCAGGCGGCGCATGCGACGCATGCCGCCCGGCTGCGGCATGGAACAAGGCATCGACGCGCTGGCGGTACAGCATCCAGGCGAAGAGCGGTCCGATGGTCACCGCGAGAGAGCCGGCGTCCAGAAACCACTTCGCGCGCGCGGAGAGTCCGCTGCCCGACAGCTCAAGAATGAACATGAGCGCCAGCTCCACCCCGCCGACGGACAGCGAGATCAGCAGCGTGTCCAGCCACCAGCGATGGCCGGCGGATTTGAGCGACGTATCGGTGCTCGAATCGGTGAGTGGTGACATAGGCCCTACTACGGACGCGAGGGTCCCCCCCCGAAATTCATCACCGGCGTCGGCGACTCCTTGAGGGGTATCGGCTCCATTCGTCCCACGCTGAACCTCGGCGGTGCATCCGCCTGAGACCGGCCCTGTCGGTGGCGTCCGCCGCGCATTACGCTCCCCCCTCGCGATCTGCTCGCGATCTGCTCGCGCCTCCCGTTGGATCACCACGGAACCGCTCCCTGTCCATGAAGACCCCCCGCTTCGCCACGGCGACGCTCTCGCTGCCGACCAGTCTCGTGATGAGTCTCGTGATGAGTCTCGTACTCGGCGCCTGCAGCACCCCGACGCCCTCGCCATCGGCCACCGTTGCCGGTGCGCCAGCGGCCGCCGCCTATCATGACACCACCGGACGCACCGACCTGTACACCGGCGGCGTGCGGCTCATTCCCATCAAAACGTCCAAGGGCACGTTCAACGTCTGGACCAAGCGCGTGGGGAACAACCCGACCATCAAGGTGCTGCTCCTGCACGGCGGCCCGGGGATGACGCACGAGTACTGGGAGGCCGCCGACGCGTATTTCCCGGGGGCCAGCGTCGAGTACTACTACTACGACCAGCTCGGCTCGGCCTACAGCGATCAGCCTAAGGCCCCCGAGCTGTGGGAACTGCCGCGCTTCGTAGAGGAGGTGGAGCAGGTGCGCGTCGCGCTGGGGCTCGATAGCACGAACTTCTTCCTGATGGGCCACTCATGGGGTGGCGTGCTGGCCATCGAGTACGCGCTCAAGTACCAGCAGCACCTGAAGGGGCTGGTGATCTCGAACATGATGGCCAGCGTCCCCGCCTACAACGCGTACGCCACCAACACGCTGATGCCGGCGATGGACCCGAAGGTGCTGGCCGAAGTGAAAGCGCTTGAGGCGAAGAAGGACTATGCCAATCCGCGCTATATGGAGTTGCTGATCCCCAATCACTACGAAAAGCACATCCTGCGGCGGCCGGCGGCCGAATGGCCGGAGCCGATGACGCGGTCGTTCAAGCACGTGAACAACGACATCTACATCCCGATGCAGGGGCCGAGTGAACTGGGCGCCAGCGGGAAGCTGCTCAATTGGGATCGGGTGGCCGATTTACCGAAGATCGCGGTGCCCACGCTGGTGATCGAAGGGACCTTCGACACGATGGACCCGGCACACATGGCGATGATGGCCAAGACGGTGCAGCACGGCCGGCTGCTCGTCTGTCCGAACAGCGGTCACATGGCGATGTATGACGATCAGCCGCTGTACTTTGGCGGGGTCATCAAGTTCCTGCAGGATGTCGATCGCAAAACGTTCTAGACGTTGGATCCGGACATCGGACGCAGGAGCTCATGCGTCACGTACGTAGTCACGTACGGTGTCACTCGGCGGCGGCGAAAGCCGCCGCCCGAGACAGTGCGGCTTACTTGTGCCGGAAGATGATGCGGCCGCGATTGAGATCGTACGGCGAGACTTCAACCGTGACCTTGTCGCCGGCGAGAATGCGGATGCGGTACTTGCGCATCTTGCCGGCGACCGTCGCCAGCAGTTCGTGACCGTTGTCGAGCCCCACGCGAAACATCGCACTGGGGAGGACATCGGAAACGACGCCTTCAAATTCGAGCGTTTCCTGTTTCATGCCTATTCCGTGACCAGAGAAAGCGATTCCACGGGGAGATCCGTCTCATCGTTATGCAAGGCCGAGAGACGGCTGACACACCGTTCGGCCAACGTCGGGGAGTTGACGCCTTCGACGTCGCCCTTGGCGGTCCGCCAGGTCCATGCCGTTTCCGTGAGGGCGAACGCGATCAGCGTCTCTTCCCACAGGATGGTCGGCGGGACAACAACGCGACGGCGGGCGTTGTACTCCGTGGGATCTCCCCCACGCGGCGCGATGGTCCCGCGCCAGAAGATGAAGAGCAGTTCGCCGATGGCGGCACTCTCCCCACCCTTTCTCAGCCAGGCGACGGTCATGGCGACCGGCCCGAGCTGCACGATGACCCGTTCCGGCGACTGCCGAATGACCGGCACGCGTTCTGGGTCGAGCTTCCCGATCATGGTCGCATCGGCCATGATGGCCGCGATTAAACGGGCGTACTCACGTGCAAAGGCGGCCTGACCACGATGTGTGGCCAGGAACGCCTGAGAATGCACGCTGTCACCGCGTTCCGCGTCAGCTTCACGCGGTGACGATTGCGTCATTTACGACTGCCTCAGCGGCTCATGCGCGAGACGTTTTCGGCGGCAGGGCCCTTCTGGCCAGCCACCATGTCGAACTCAACCGTCTCACCGTCGACCAGCGTCTTGAAGCCGCTGCCCTGGATGGCCGAGTGATGGACGAAGCAATCCTTCTGGCCGTCGGACGGCGTAATAAAGCCAAAGCCCTTGGCGTCGTTGAACCACTTCACGGTTCCGGTCATGCGCATCGTAATGCTCCTGAAAATAGAGTGTACTGTAGTCGGAGCACGGCCCTGGGACCTGATGCAAAACGAAACCGACCCATCGTACTCGTGATCACCCGTCACGACGGTCGCCACCACTCGGTGGCTGCAATACAAACAAAAAGGACCCGCTCGCTTTGGCAGGCCCGTTTCGATCGGAACTTGTCCACGCGACTAGCGCGTGTATCGCTTACTCAATCGTACACCCGTATTCCCGTGAGGGCAAGGGCCAACGCAAAACCGGTAAATGCCGGAGCGCATTTGTCAATCCCGTAGCGTACTCGGCTGAAAAGTACGCCACGAGTGCCAATACTCCTGACTCGCTTGGACCGGCACCAGCGCTCCCGCTCCCCCGCGTCCACTCAGACCGAACGCCCCGGTGGCGGAGACCAAGGAGTCCCCGCGCATGGTGAACCGCGTGGCGCTGTCTGGGCGCACATAGGCGAAGTAGCTGGCGGCGTCTGACGCGAGCAGCACCACCACGGGCGTGCCCCCCACCACATCGTTGATCACGCGCTCGCGACGAAGCCGGTTCCAATCGTAGGCCTTGCTCGCCCCGCGTACGGTCACACCAATCACCCACGACTTGTCGTGCCACGACGCGGTGTCCGTGCCGGTGAGCGCGCTCCGGCTCCGCCCGGTCTCGTAGTCGAAGCCCTGCGTGTACTCGGTTCGCAGCGCGCTATCGGCCTGCATCACCAGCGACGCGGGATAGAGCTCCAGCCAGCGCGCCAGCGTCACCTGCTGACTCGGGATCTCGCGCAGCACCGCCCCCCGCAGCGGCCCAGCGACCGCCGTCCCCGTCGCCTGACGCCACCAACTCTTCGTGCGCCGGTCTTCGAGCATCGCGTTGAACTGATCCATCCCGACCAGACGAAACGTCTCAGGCGCCCCTCGCACCATGGGCGAGAAGACCCGCCCAGTGCGACATACCGTACAAAAGGTGACCAAGACCGGCTCGCCGCCGATGGTGTCCTGCACCTGATGGTGATAGCCGATGTACTGCACCGGATATGCCCGCGCCTCACCATGCTGCACCACCCCCACCACGAGCCGACTCCGCTCGACGACGTTCTGCGTGGCGGACACCATGCGCAGGTGGTCGGGGAGGCGGAACAGGTGATCAGCCGCCATGACAAAGTTCGTCGCGTACACGACGCCCCCCGCCAGCACTACCGCCAGGCACGCCGCGACTCGTGACCAAGCGCCCGCCCGCAGCACCGACGCCAGACCGACGAGTATCAGCGCACCACACAACGCCCGGAGCGCCCAGCGCCAGCGATAGAGCGCGTACGCCACATCGACACTGCGGACCCGCTGACTGAACGGCAGCGGCATGATGAACCACACGTTCGCGATCTCGAACAGCGCCAGGCCGATCACGCCCAGCACGAACCACT
>CALQGY020000087.1 GCA_943330235.2 Candidatus Kuenenia stuttgartensis | reverse complement strand
TCGGGGAGGAACACGTTGATCCGGTCGCCGGCCGCTGAGCGCGTGGCCTTGAACGGCGCATTCGCGAAGGGCGAGGCCACCGTGCCGTGAATGGCATCCCCGTGGCGGTCCATCCAACGCGCGAGCCCCTGTAACCGGTCGATGCTCTCCGGCGGAATCGCCCCCGACGCCATTGGCCCCACGTTCAGGAGCAGATTGCCCCCCTTCGATGCGGTATCACTCAGCATCCCGACGAGCTGCGAGAGCGACTTGAAGTCCTTGTCGGCGCGGTTGTAGCCCCAGTTCTGGTTCATCGTGATGCACGATTCCCAGTCCACCCCCGGCAGGCCGCGATCGGGAATGTTCTGCTCCGGCGTGCCGAAGTCTCCAATCTTGCCGATGTTCGGATCGTTCATGCCGGCGCGGTTGGGCGCGACCCGGTTGTTCACGATGACGTTCGGCTGCAGCGCGCGGCACTTGTCGGCCAAGGCACGCCCCAAGTCCTGCGTCCACGTGCTTTCCCATTCGCCGTCAAACCACATCACGCCAATGTCCCCGTACTGCGTGAGCAGTTCTTCCACCTGCGCGTGCAGGAACGCCACGTAGCGCGTGAACGAGGCGCCGTCGGTGGGACGCTGCGGCGCCTCCCAATCCCGACGGGGCAGGTAATCGGGATGGTGCCAGTCCATGATGGAGTGGTACCAGCACGGCACCACCCCGTGCCGGCGGCAGGCGTCGGACACCTCGCGCATCATGTCGCGCCGGTCCGCCGTGCGGGACACGTTGAAATTGCCGTGCTTGGACGGCCACAGCGCGAAGCCGTCGTGATGCTTCGTGGTGATGACGAGGTAGCGCATCCCCGCACGCTGCGCCATGCGCGCCAGCGCGTCGGCATCAAACGCCGAGGGGTGCCAGCGGCCCAGCAGCGTGTCGTACTCGTCCAGTGGAATCTTCGCGTTATTGCGGATCCATTCGCCGTAGTTCGTCTTGCCGCCCCATTCACCGGCGAGAATGGCGTATAGCCCCCAGTGCACGAACATCCCGAAGCGCGCCTCGCGCCACCAGGCCATGCGATCGGCGGCGATCGTGGTGTGGTCGTGACCACCCAGAGAGAGGCCGCCCGGGAGCACGGCACCCAACGGCAGAGCCGCCGCGCGCGCGGCGCCGGCGGCGACGAGGGCGCCTTGCGCGCTCGTCCGAAGAAAATCGCGACGTTGCATCATGCGAAAATGCTACGCGCTCAACCGCCTCTTCGCGACTACGGCGCGAAGAGGGCGGAAAAGCGCCGGGGGCTGCGCCGTGGCGCAGCCCCCGGTCCTTCAGCGTAACGCGTTCGCGTCGAGCGATCGCTCGACGCGTGCTGCTTAGAACGTCGTGCCGACCGACAGGAACACCAGACGACGCGCGCCCGTCTGGAGCGTCTGGATGTCCCCCTTCACCGCAAATCCACCCGTGCCCACCGAACCGATGTAGTCGGCGTCGAGCGCGTTGACGACGTTCAACTGCACCGACACGTTCTTCGCCGCGCCAATCCGCGCGAACCGGTAGCCGATGGTCGCATCCACCGTGGTGTACGGGTCCACCGAGAGGTCGTTCAGAATCGTGATGTAGCGCTTCCCGACGTACCGCGTGGCCAGCGACCCGTTCAACCCGCCCTGCGCAAAGCGCACGGCGCTGTTGGCCATCATCTGCGGGGCGTCCACCACGGACTTGCCGCTCGATGCGACCGTCGTCGTGCCCGTCTTGTAGTCGTCGTTGATCGTCGAGACGTTGTACGAGGCGGTGTTGGCCCAGCTCAGCGACGGCGTGAGCGTCAGGTTCAGGAGTCCTTCCACGCCGTGCGACGAAACCGTGCCCACGTTCGAAATCACGGACGCGCAGGTCGCGGTGAGCTGGCAGTTCGCCGTCGCCACGAGACGATTGCGATAGCTGATGGCATAGCCCGACACGGACGCTTCGATCTTCTCACGACGCGTGCGGTAGCCGAAGTCCACCGAGGTCGCGCGCTCAGGCTTTGTGTTCGCCTTGAACGCGTCGAAGCCGCCCGCCGAGAGATTGTAGATGCCGCCCTGCGGGCTGAGCGGATACTGGTTCATGTTCTCCGAGTAGTTGGAGAACAGCTGATCGGACGGGTTCAGCGTCCAGATGGCGCCGACCTGCGGCAGGAACGCGCCCTTGGCCGACACGCTCAGGTCCGGGCGGCCCGCGTCGCCGAACGTCTTGGCGTTGGCCGTGTTGCCGTTGCTGTGGAAGTCGGCGTTCACGTTCACGTACTTCGCGCCGTACGTGAGCTTGAGGCGATTCGCGGCCAGCACGTTGGTGTTCTGCGCGTAGAGCATGGTCGTCGTGATCTTGCCCGTGCGGTCGAAGAACAGACGGATATTGTTGTTGAAGTCCACCGTCGGTCCGGTCTGATAGTTCACCAGCCCCCATCCCATCCGGCGGATGTTGGTGGTGTTGCCTTCGTACCAAAGGCCCGTCTCAAACGCATTGCCGCCGACCTTGGCGGTGAGCTTGGCGTTCGCGCCGCCACGCTGGCCGTCATACTGGGTCTGACGGAAGAAAATCGGATCGGTGCTCCACGAGCTCGGGCCGTACGTCGGCGCGTGCCAGTCGCCATTGCCCTTGTCCGAATGGAGGTACGGCTGCACCTGCAGGCGCGCGTTCTCGCCCAGCGCGAAGTCCGCAAGCCCGTACAGCAGGTGGTCGAGGCGCGCACCACGCGACGACTGCCAATACGCTTCGTCTTCCTGTCCCGACGTCGTGGCATACTGCTTGGCCAGATTCCAATCGGAGAACTGGTCCCAGTCGCGTCCGCTCTTGTTGTACCGGGCGAGCGTCAGGTCCACGTAGTCCGCTTCACTGCGGTTCGAGAACGAGTAGAAGCCCGTGAACTTGTTGGATCCCATGAACGCCACGCCCTTCGCGTTCACCTGTTCCAGCCACGTCTGCCCGTCGTGGAAGATACCGTTGTCGCCCAGCAGTCCCTGATGAATCGGCGACGCCGTCTGACCGCCGCCCTTCGACTTGTCGTTGTCCTGACGCGTTACGCTGAGGTACGCGCTCGCGCCGCGATCGCCGCGGGTCCAGAAGCCGGTGTCGAAACGGCCGGTCGTGCGGAAGGTGTTCGCTCCGCCGACGGTCTGCTTAAACAAGAAAGAGCGGCGGGCGTTCGGCGCGTCGGAGGCGTACTGCACCACGCCGCCCAGATTGTTCGCGGAACTCGTACCCAGCGCACCGCTGCCCTGCGACACGCTTGCTCCCGCCAGGTTCTCGGCGTCCACCGCGCGGCCGATGCCGAGGCCGTTGAAGTTGCCGTAGCTCATGTCACCGAGGGGGAGACCGTCAAACGTTTGTCCCACCTGCTGCGTCTGAAACCCGCGCATGGTCACGCGGTTCGACCACTCGTACTGGCCCCACGGATCCGCGCTGTTGAAGTTCACGCCCGGCAACCGCGACAACACCTTGAGCGCGCTGGTGCCCGCGGCGCGCTCCTGCAAGTCGCGCTTCGACAGCGCGTTGACTGCGCGCGATTCGCCCTGGCCTGAGGCGGTCGCCGTGATCTGGACGGCGCCCAACGTCTGGGTGGAATCCTGCTTGGGCTGTGGCTTCTTGGCCGCCGGCTGCGCGCCGAGCTGGCTCGCGCAGATCGCGAGCGCCGCAACCGTGATCTTGGGGAAGTACATATAAACTCGAGGCTCCGAGAGGCGGTGATGAACGGGAATGGTGCATTCCCATTGGTCGGCCTAGGATCGGTGCTCCGTGTCACGGTTGACGATGGCATCGCCGCACGGTCGGGTAAAGAATCCGTCGCCCCATGTAACGCGCGCCCAACGGCGCCGTCTCGACCGGCGCCGTCTCGACGTGCCGCACGCAGGCGGTCGACGTGCGCCTCCCGCGTGAACGCGCCTCCAGATGCCCTTAGCCGCCGCCACCCGCCGCCGCATCCACCGCACGCTGCCGCCGCCCTGCCTCCGCCCAGTCCACACGCGGTGCGACCTCGCCGTCCGCCAGCGTCAGGCTGGCCAGTGCCCGCTCCACCACCGGCACGCCGAGCGCCGGCGGCAGCGCCTGCCCAAATGCCAGCTCCGCTCGGCGACACAGGCGTTCCTCCCGTGGCAGCAGCAGCGCCGACCGCGCCACCCCCATCGCATGCACCCGTGCATGCACGCCCTCGTGCAGAATGGACGACGCCACCGGCGCCGCCGAGATGTCGCGCCGCGCGAGAAACGTCAGCTCCGTAATGATGACACGTTCGTCGGGGAGAAACGCCCCGCGGCAGGCAAAGCGCTCCACTCGGATGCCGCGCACATCACGCTGCACATGGCGCAGCCGCCACGGCTGGTGCGCAGCAATGAGCGCCAGCGCCTCATCCAGCCGCGCGATCACGACGTCGGTGTCGATGTCCGGCCGACTGTTCACGATCGTGACCGGTACGCCGTGCAGCATCAGGCGCGTCGTCTTCGGAGCCGTACCGTCCGCCACCGACGTCGGCGTGAACAGCGCGGCAACTCGATGCAGGAAGGGCAGGCGCATAGCGCGTTCACGAGTTGATGTGGCCAACAGACACCCAAGCGATGGAGACGCTCACGCCGAGGATCAGCCAATGATACGCGTCGTACTCCGCCGCACGCGTCAGGTTCATCCGCGGTCGGTCTCTCCGTCGGCGGCATGTCCATCCGCGGCATCTCCATGCGCGGCTGTGCCATCCGAGACTGCCCCATCCGCGGCCGACGGCGGCGCCCCGTGATACCTTACGCACATGATCCCCATGGTGCTCCTCGTCGGATTCCTCGGGGCCGGCAAGACCCGCTTCCTCACGCAGGTCATTCCGGCCATGCATGCGCGCGGGCTGCGCCCGCGCGTGATTCTGAACGACTTCGAGAACGCCACCATCGACGCCGCGCGGCTCGCGGAGTTGGACGCGCTCGTGACGCCGCTCGATGGCGAGTGCGTCTGCTGCGGTTCGCTGACCGAACTCATGGACGCGCTCTACGCCGTGCGCGGTGAGCCGGGCGACGTCATGCTCATTGAGGCCAACGGCGCCACCGTCGCCGATGAGTTGCTGGGCTATCTCACCATGGACCGCCAACTCGCGCACTTCACGCTGCCCATGCAGGTCACCGTGATCGATGCCGCGCGCTGGCAGAAGCGGTGGTGGCACAATACCCTCGAGGCCGATCAGGCGCGCACCGCCACGCATCTGCTGCTCAACTGGACGCATCGCCTCGACGCCGCGCACCTCCAGCGCGTGGAGGCCAGCGTACGCGCGGTGAATGCACACGCCGTTGTCACCACGACCGACGCGTTCGCCGACACGCTGGCGTCGCTGGCTGCGGCGTCGCGGGACACGCCGCTTCGGCGCATGGGGCTCCCGTTGGCCGCAGCCGCCAGTTCGCACGCCGACCACGCGGCGCCGGTTCCGCATGGGCACGCGCACCCCTTCGCGAGCGCCACGCTGCCGCTCCCCGCGCTCGTCGAGCGCGCCGCGTTTCTCGCCTTCGTACGCGCCATGCCCCCGCGCGTGGTGCGGGCGAAAGGGTTTGTTCGCTTCACCGACACGCCGACCACGATGTTTGTGTGGAATCGCGTCGGCGGTCGGAAGAGCGTCATGCTCGACGAATCCTCGCCGCATGCCACCGCGCAGCCCACGGCGCTGTTTATTGGCGTTGATCTCCCGCTCGCACAACTCGCGGCGGCCATTGGCGCCCTGCAATAGGCCACGCGCCCCATCCGCCGACTCGGCGAACGGGGCGCGTGTGATTGGCCGCGAAGGGCGTCGCTGACTCAGAAGCTCACAATGGTCCGCATGCTCAGCACGCTGCCCATCCAGCGGTTCGCGCCGGCCTCGCTACGGCGCACGGCCTGCCAGTCGCCCATCAACGACAGGTGCGACAGCACCGGCAGCTGGTAGTACATCTCGCTGATCAACTCACCGCCGCCCTGCCACGACGCGTTGGTGAAGCCCAGGCCGAACACATCCGACGAGCGACGCGCCCACAGGCCGGAGAAGGTGAGCCCGCCGCCGCTGTGCGCGTTGACCGCCTGCACGTTCCGGTCGGAGTTGCCCAACTGCACGAACGCGGCGATGGACGGCCGCGCGGCGCCGTCTTCCGACGAGCGCGGGGCACCCTGCCACAGCGTCTGGTCCAGCGTCCCGTACAGGCCGTGCGTGCCCGGCAGGTGCGGCTCGACATCGTCCGCATCCGACGAGGCCAGAAACAGCCCCGTGTGACGGAAGTAGCCCACGCCCACGCGCCCCGGAAGGGCGCGGCTGCCCAGACTCCATGTCTGATTGGCCTGCGCAATCTGGAACTGCGACGAATGCCCAGGCGCTGCCGGCGCGCCATCAAGTCCGTCGAACACGCCGACCGCCAACGTCAGATGCTCGCGCGGCGTGACGAAGACATTGAGCCCATTGCTCGGCAGCGGATACGTCGGCGCCGCCCAGATGCTCGGCGAATAGCCCATCGACGCATTCAAAAACCCACCGCCGTTGTCGGTGCCGGCAAACTCGCTGTTGAAATCGATGCGCCCAACCTTCACCCGCAGGCGATCGTCAAACGCGCGCTGCTCGACAAACACTTCGCCCAGCGAGCGGAAGTTGTCCGCGTCGATGTTGGAGTAGTTCTGCACGAACGACGCCTCGCCGGATCCATTGCGCCCGGTCTTCGTCTTGTGCTGCGCGTACACCGTCAACCCCGACCAGCCCATCAGCTTCTCGAAGTCCAGTGTCACCGCGAAGTCGCTGTGCGTACGCAACGCATGCGCGCTCGACATCGCGCCGGTGCCGGACGAGGCATCGGTAATCTCCTCGGCGCTGAACGTCACGCCCGGCATCGACGCCAGCGCACGCCAGTCCAGCGACGTGCGCGCCGGACGGCCCGCACTGATCGGTCCCGGTGTCGCCTCGGCTACCGGCGTTGTGCTCGTGACGGTCGGCGCGACCGCCACCGATACCGCGGGGGCGGCTGAGGCTGCGGGAGTCGGTGCGACCGCCTCGGTCTGCTGCGCAGGCGACGACGGCGCGACCGCCGCCGCAGCGCTCACGGCCGGTGACGCGGGCGATGACGACGCAACTGATGACACCGCGGGTGCGGCGACGCCAGCCGTGGACGAGGCTACCGTCGGCGCGACAGCCGCCGAAAACGCGTCCGCCGGCGCCTCGATCGGACGCGACGTACTACCGGAATACGCACCGACGGGCCGAATGGTCCCGCTACTGGCCGTCGCTGCAACGGTAGGACTCGCGCTGCCCGCCGCCGGCGAGGGCGCCGTCACAATCAGCGCACGCGTTGCCGCGACCAGCAGGGCGCCAACAATACCAACAGCAAGGAGCGGCGCGCGTCGCGACTTCGACGGCGCCGACGAATGGTCAGGCGTGTTTGGTGAGAATGGCACGAGAAAGCGTCTTGCGGGAAGGCTCCTGCCGGATGGGCAGCCATGGGCCATCGACATCGATGGCTCGAGTCCTGAACCCAGAGCCTCGTCCGCTCCTTCACATCAATTCACTACCAATTCGTCAGAATACCGGCACGCTCAATCATGCTGTGACGGTGGGTGCCACCGGTGAACCACTTGCGTGACGTCGCACACGGACCAATCGGCCCCGTGACACGGTTCAGGCGCACCCACCACGCCACGGATCACACGCCGCTCTTCGCTCCGGCGCGATGCGCGGCCAGGAGTGTGCGCTCCTGTTCGGCGGTGATAACCCACTTCGCCGACGCTTGACGGGCCTCCGGCAACGCGCTGAACCACGCCAAGGTATCCCGCAGCGTTTCGGTCACGGGACGCAGCGTCAGCCCGACCGCAATCGAGCGGGTCGTCACAATCGACGTATGCCCGTAGTCGTTGCCCCGCGCGAGAATCCACGGCACGATGCCATCGACGCCAAGCGCCACGTACGCCGCGTCATTGTCCACCCACGTGTAGGTCACATCGCGGCCGACGGTCTCTTTGGCAATCTCCAAAAAGGCGCGCACCGTCATCGGCGGTCGCGGGCCGACGGCATTGAAAATCCCCGACGCCTTGCCCTCCACCAGCATCATCATGAACGCGGTCAGGTCGCGCACGTCGATGAATTGCACCGCATCATCGGGGCGTCCCGGCGCGAGCACGTCACCGCCGCGCTGTAAGCGCACGGGCCAGTACGTGAAGCGGTCCGTCGTATCGCCGGGCCCCACGATGTAGGTGGGGCGCACCACGAGGCCGCGATCGCCGAACACGCGCTGGACGATGGCTTCGCACGCGGCCTTGTTGGTCCCGTAGCTCTCCGAGCCGTCCTTGGGATCGCGCGCCACGGTGTGCACCATGTCCGCCTCATTCAACCCACGCGACCGATAGGGGTAGTACACGCCGGTGGAGGACGTGAACAGGTAGCGACCCACGTGGTCGCGCAGCAGTTCGGCGGACTGCCGCACCCACTCGGGATTGGTGGCCGAGTCGTCGATGACCGCGTCCCAGCGCTTACCCACAAGCGCCTCCAGCTTGCCGTTGCGGTCCCCCACCAGCCGCTCAACCTGCGCGGGGAGATCGACCGTTTTCTGGCCGCGCGTAAAGATCGACACGCGATACCCCCGCTCAATCGCCCGACGGACCAGATGCGGGCCGATGAAGCCGGTGCCACCCAGAATCAGCAGCGACTTGCGGGCGACCGTGCCTGCGTCCACCCGGTCTACCTCGGTGGTCGGTCCCGCCGGCGCTGCCGCAGAGACGGCGGAGGGAATGACGGTGGACAGGCCGAGGGCGCGACCGAGGAAGCCTCGGCGATTGGACGGGCGGTCGGACATGATCACTGGCGGGAGAGGAGGAACCGCCGCGCGAGCATCGCGGCGTGCGGCGTTAGGAGGTTTCGGTCAGGACAACGTGCGGCGCTGGTGCGCCGGGCGCCGCGTCGGCGCGCAGGACGTTGGTGATGTCGCCGTAATTAAACGCGTCGGTCGCGGTACTGAGCAGGAAGCAGGTCGCGCCGCTGCCGCTCATCATGCCAATGGTCGCGTGCCCCTCGGCGCAGCGCGATGCCGCGTGCGCCTTGAGCCCGGGGAGGAGCGCTGCCACTCCCGCATGCAGCGACGGGACCACCGACTCGAAGTCATTGGCCGCCACGGCGGCGATCCGCGCCCAGCTGTCAAACGCGTCCATCGCGTACTCCACAGCCGGCACGGTCGCGGCACCGCGCTCGTGACGCATGGCGGCGAATGCGCCATAGGCCGCGCCGGTGTTCACTCCCTCGCGGAAGGCGAACAGGCGCACCGGGGCGGGTGGCAAGGGCGCGAGTCGCAGGAACCGGTCGCCGCGTCCCCACGCCCACACCCGCGACGCGCCGCTCACGAGAAAGGGGACATCGGCGCCCAGCGTGCCCCCCAACTCCAGCAGACGCGCCGCGCCAAGCGGGGTAGGGCACATGGCGTCGAGGGCCCGCAAGACGGCCGCGGCATCGGCGCTGCCGCCCCCCAATCCGCCGCCCACGGGGATCTGCTTGTCGATGTCGATCTGCCAGCCGGTCTCCCACTTCGCTTCGCGCGCGTAGAGGGCGGCCGCGCGCCACGCGAGGTTGTCCTCGACGGGCCCGAGCCCACCGGCCGGCATGGACGGTCCGTCACACTGCAGCGCGCGGTCGGTGCCGCCCACGCGCACCGTCACCACATCGTGCAACGCGAGTCGCTGAAACAGCGTTTCGATACCGTGATAGCCGCCGGCTTCGCGCGCCAGAATACGCAGCACCAGGTTGATCTTGGCGTGCGCGAACTCGGTGCGTTCGCCGGCCCACTGGCGCACGGTCATGCCGGCGAGGCGTCCTTCGCGCCGGTGACGGCGCCGATGCTCAGCCCCAGCCGCGCGAAATACATGGCGCCCAATGTGGTGATGGGGATAAAGCTCAAGAGGTGGTAGCCGATCGCCCAGCTCACGGCCAGCTCCTTCGGAACGCCATACACGGCGAGGCCCACGGTCGCGAAGGATTCGAACACCCCAAAGAATCCCGGTGAGCTGGGCACGGCCACGCCGATGCCCAACACCCCCTGCAGGAAGAGCGCCGCGGTAAACGGCACCTGCATCCCCACGGCCAGAAATCCGAGATAGAGCCCGATGGCGTGTACCAGCCAATGCGCGGCGGCCCAGAGTAGCACCGCCAGAAACCGGCGGGAGTCTTTCAGCACCGCCAGCCCACCCACGCCATGCTCGACAAAGCGCACGAGCGTGGCCTCGTGTTTCGGGAGGACGCGACGCGCCATCCACCCCACCAGCTGCATCACGCGCTCGTGCTGCAGCACCACCGCGTAGCAGACCACCAGCAAGCCCACGACCAACGTGATGCCACCGGCCGCCAGCTGCGGCACCGTGCGTCCCCACAGCTGGACGCCGGCCGGAAAGCGCGGGTCCAGCATCGCGCCGAACATCATGGCCAAGAGCACGATGGCGTCAAAAATCCGATCGACGGCCAGCGACCCGAGGGCGGTCGTGATGGGGACGCGTGGGACTTCCCGCGTCAGCGCGAAGGCGCGGGCGAACTCGCCGGCGCGCAACGGGAAGACGTTGTTCATCATCATGCCGACGGCCGTGCTGCGCCACAGCGGGCCGAAGGGAATGGTCCCGGCCACCGGCGCCAGAATGGTCTGCCAGCGCCGCGCCCGCAGCGGGAAAATGCAGGTGGCCGCCACAACACAGGCGGCAAACAGCCACCAGTTGGACTGACTGAGTACCTGCCAGACTGCGGCCAGCGAGACCCCGCGCAGCGTCCACCACAGCAGTACGCCGCTCAGCACAATGCCGAGCGCGCTCTTCCAGTCGATCTTCACCGGCGGATCACGTCGTGACCGCCAAATCCAGCAGGTCGCTCAACTCCTCGAACAGCGCATGCGCCGTGGGCTCCGCCAGCGATCCCCGGTTCCAATAGCCCTTGAGCTCATCACGCACCACGCGGGCCCGCTTGAGGGCCGTATGCCCGCGAAAGAGCAGGGACTCAATGGGCACGATCTGCGGCGGCTCGACCGCCGGCGCTCCGGCCCACGCGACGTTGGCCGACTTCACCTGCGCCGCGAGCTCTGGGTCGCTCACGTCGCGGTTCATGAGCAGTTGCGCAAATGCTTGCACGGCGCTGCGCTCGCTCGACACGGCCAGCGGTGCGCGCGCCATCTTGGTGGTGAGCGAGGAAATGCTGGTGGCGCCGTAGCTGTCCGCCACGTCGCTCAGCCCCATGAGGGCGCGGCGCAGCCCATCAGAGAGCGCCAACTGCGAAGCACCCGGTGCGCTCGTCGCCAGTGCCTGCGATTCGCGCGCCACCCCATCGGCGGCCGCGGCGATATCATGCCGGAAGCGCTGCGCGATGGTGATAGGCGGCTCGGGGTTACGCTGCAGAATGGCCGGGAGGCCATCTTCCGGGAAAAACCGGGCGATGGGCACCACCTGGCTGGCCGGCGACGTTGGCGGGGCCGCGGTCGCGAGGTACCCGGCCGCCACGGCGGCCAGCGCCACCGACTGCGTCCGGCTCCGACGCTGCTCGGCGTCGCTCCACACCGACGCGCGTTCCACCAGCGCACGGAGCTCCACCAACGCGCCATGCACGGCAAAGTGCAGGCGCTGATCCCACCGGAGTTCACCGTCGCGCAGCCCCGTGGCGATTCGTTCAATCGTCGTCGCGAGGTCAGGCAGCCCGTCCAAGCGCGTCATCGTCGCACTACCGCGCAGCGCGCGCGTGTGCGCCAGAAACGCGCCGGCGTCGGGGACGTTGGTCTCGGTGTCCGCCATGAGCTGATCGAGGCGATCGAGATACTCGGTCGCCTCTTTTTGGAAGAACTCGATCAGGGCCTGTGGTGCGCTCATCGTCACTCTCCTCGTGCCCGGGTCATTTCGCGCCGGATCTCCCGGACCGCGTCACCGATTCCCACAAACAGCGCGCGACCGACGATCGCGTGCCCGATGTTCAGCTCCTCAATCTCGGGGATCGCCGCCACCGGCCGGACGTTCCCAATCGACAGCCCGTGTCCCGCATGTACCCGCAGTCCCAGCGAGACGGCCAGCGACGCGCTCTCCGCCAGCGCGGCCAGTGTCCGCGGCTCCAGCGGGGCGTGCGCGTACGGGCCGGTGTGCAGTTCGATGGCGTCCACTCCCAGATCGGCCGAACGCCGGATGGTTTCGGCGTCGGCGTCGACGAACAGACTGCTCTTGACCCCAACACGTTTCAGACGCTCAATGGCAAGCCGCAGCCCCGCGGCGCCGCGGACCACATCCAGCCCGCCCTCGGTCGTGACTTCCTCGCGGCGTTCCGGTACCAGCGTCACCGTGAACGGGCGCAGGCGCTCCGCCAGATCGAGCATTTCCTCGGTGGCGGCGCACTCGAGATTGAGCACCGTCGTGATGGTCGAGGCCAGCCGCAGCACATCGGCATCTTGGATGTGCCGTCGATCTTCCCGGAGGTGCGCGGTGATGCCGTCGGCGCCGGCGCGCTCGCACAGCACGGCGGCGGCCACCGGATCCGGATCGACGCTGCGGCGAGCCTGCCGCACCGTCGCGACGTGATCGATGTTCACGTAGAGGCGCTGGTAGGTCATTGGAGTATGGGGTCGGGCAGCAGGGACAACCAAGGCGGAGCTGTGGGGTTACACTTCACACATCCGGTTTGATCAACCGATCTCGCGTCGCGGGGTCGCGGGGATCGCTTCGATCGTCGAACGGATGCGGCATCGCTTGCGCTAGACGGTACGATAACGTGCATGGAGGCACTCGTGGTACGGCTCTCTTCGAGTACGGCAATCTGGGTGGTTGCGCTGGTCGGGTTGACGGCCTGCACCAAGAAGGTGGTGGAGACGTCCATAACGCCCGTCCCCGGGACGGCCGTCACGGCACAGCTCGACGCGCCACGCGAAGGGCCGGCGGGCGCGCTCAACGGCCGAGCGGCCGTCGAAGCCTTCCTCACCGCGGTCCGGGCGCAGGACCTGCGCGGTATGTCGGCCGTCTGGGGCAACGAGAAGGGACCGACCGCCGACCGCATCAAGCGCGACGAGCTGGAGAAGCGCCTCATCGCGATTCAATGCTACCTGTCGCACGACAAGTGGGCGTTTGCCGAAGAGCGGGCGCGCCTCATCACCGGCGGCCGTCAGGAATACATCGTCGATCTGCGGCAGCAACAGCTCAGCGGCCGCACCAAGTTCACGGTGGTCGCCGGACAGGCGGGGCGGTGGTTCGTGGAAGACATCGACGTGCTGTCGCTCAAGGACTTCTGCCGATAGCCGGACACGCACAGCCCCCGATGGGAACCGGGGGCTGGACATGAGCGCTAGTATTCGGACAGTTCGACGAGCACGCCGCCGGTCGCACTGGGATGCAGGAACGCAATGCGTTTGCCCTCTGCGCCCAACCGCGGTGTCTCGTCGATGAGCCGGAGTCCGGCGGTGCGGCATCGCGCGAGCGTGTCGTCCAAGTCGTCCACGGCAAAGCAGACATGGTGAATACCGGGGCCGCGCTTGGTCACGTACTTCCCGATGGGCGAGTCCTCGGACTTGGCCTCGAGCAGTTCAACCAGCGATTCTCCGGCAGCCAGTCCCGCAATCGCGGCGCCGTCGGCGTCGTCCAGCGGGACCTCGGCCATGCCGAGGACATCACGGTAAAACGGCAGCAGTTCGTCGAGCGCGCGCACGGCAATCCCGATGTGGGCAATGCGCGTGCCGCGACGGGGAATGGTGCCGGGCAGTTCGTTGGACTTGTTGGGTTCAGTCATGTCGTAGGGGCGTGAGTCGAACTCGGAAACTAATCCTGTTGACCGGCGTGAACGAGTCGAAGGACTCGTGCGCCACGGAGCTGAAGATGGCCAACGCGATGGAAGTGAAGGACGATACGTTCGCCGCAGAGATCGAGAATCATGCGGGGCTCGCGGTCGTCGATTTCTGGGCGACCTGGTGCGCGCCCTGCCGCATGATCGCGCCGATCGTCGAGCAGCTCGCCGTCGATTTCGCGGGTCAGGTCAAGGTGGCCAAGCTCGACGTCGACAACAATCAGCGGACCGCCGCCAAGTTCAACGTGCGCTCCATCCCGACCATCCTGTTCTTCAAGGACGGGAAGCTGATCGATCAGGTCGTGGGCGCGGTGCCCAAGCAGGCGCTCGAAGCGAAGTTCAAGGAGCACGTCTGATTCTCGAGAGCGACGCGCCCGGTCCGTCCGCTCACCTGTCGGTCGAGCTGGCAGACCGGGCCGCGGCGCTCCTCCACGACGCGGCCACCCCCGGGGCGCTGCACGTGGTCAGCACCCCCATCGGTCATCTCGGCGACATCTCCCTGCGCGCGCTCGCCGTGCTCAAAGGCGTCGCCACCGTCTGCTGTGAGGACACCCGGCACGCGCGCACGCTGCTCCAGCGCTACGGCATCCACACCCCAACGCTGGCGCTCCACGAGCACAACGAGGCCACCGCCACGCCGCGCCTCATCCAGCGGCTCAAAGCGGGCGAAGCGCTGGCCCTGGTCTCCGATGCCGGCACGCCGCTGGTCTCCGATCCCGGCGCCCGCTTGGTCATGGCCGCCGTCGAAGCCGGCATCCGCGTCATTCCCATCCCGGGCGCATCGGCGACGTTGGCCGCGCTCGTCGGCTCCGGCATTGTCCCGCATCCGTGCACCATTCTCGGCTTTCTCCCGCGCAAGGGCACCGATCGGCGCGATCTCATCGCCCTCGCCGCCCGCCTGCCGCACGCCGTGGTGCTGTTCGAAAGCCCCAACCGGCTCGTGGACACGCTGCGGGATCTGGCCGAGGTGGCCGGTGAGACCCGACCGGTTGCGGTCGCGCGGGAATTAACCAAGCATTACGAGGAGTTCCGGCGCGGAACGCTCCTCGAGGTTGCTGCGTATTACGAGGAGACGCCGCCGCGCGGGGAAATCGTCATCGTGCTGGGCGGCGCAACCGTGGTGGTGCCCACCGAAGACGGACTCCGGGCCGCCGCCGATGCGCTGCGCGAGGAAGGGCTCCGGCCCCGCGATATCGTGCAGCGGTTGATTGACGAACATGGTGCCAGCCGTAACCTCGCCTACCGACTCGCCCACGACACCTGATGCGGTCATCCACGCAGCGTTTCCGACGTCCCCTGTTGTGCGCTGCGCTCACCGTCTTCGCCGTGGCGGCGACGCCGTTCGTGCGCACCGCGCTCGACGCCTCGCGCGGGCCGGGACGGCTGGCGGTCGCGCGTCTGCAGTACGAGGGCGGCGGTGATTGGTATGCGAACCCGTCCAGTATCCCCAATCTCCTGACGGCCATCGCCGAGCGCACCGCGCTCCCCGTGGAACGCACCGAGTTCAAGGTCAAGCTCACCGACTCGGCGCTCTTCGACTACCCGTTCCTGCACGTCACGGGACACGGCGAAATCAAATTCAGCGACGCCGAGATCGTGCGCCTGCGCGAGTACCTCACGCGCGGCGGGTTCCTGCACGTGGACGATAACTATGGCCTCGACGAAAGCTTCCGGCGCGAGATCAAACGCGTCTTTCCCGACCGGCCGCTGACCGAAGTGCCCACGACGCACCCCATCTACCATCTCGTCTACGACTTCCCCAAAGGACCGCCCAAGGTCCACGAGCATGACGGGAAGCCGGCGCAGGGCTTTGGCATTTTCATTGGCAATCGACTGGCCGTGTACTACACGTACTCGGCTGATCTGGGCAACGGCTGGGAGGACGTCGGGACGTACCCCGACCCACCGGCGGTTCACGAACAGGCACTGCGCATGGGCATCAATCTCTTCACGTACGCGGCCACGAGCCGGGTGACGCCATGACCGCGCCGGCGCTGCCGCGCGGCGCGGGGCTGGCCGCCGACCGATCGGGGGGCGCGCTTACCGATCGCCTCACTGCGGAGCAGGCGTCGCTGCGGGCGCGCACCATGGCCGCGGGCGTGCTGGCCACGATCGCCGTGGTCGCGACCCTCGCGGCCGTCGGCGCGGTCGCGCTCGGGGCGGGCCGGTGGATGACGTGGCCGCGACTGGTGCCCGTCTTCGTGTGGCTGGTCGCGGCGGTGTGCGCGGCCGGTATCGTGCTGTGGGTGCGCGCTCGTGATGCACGCGTGTTGTCGCTGACGGCGCTGGCGGCCGCGGTGGAGCGCGAGCAGTCGCTGCGCGCGGGCTCGCTACGGGGGGCCCTCGAGGTCGCGGGCTCCGGCCCGCTTGGCGCCAAGGCGGCGCAGGACGTCGCCCGCCGGCTCGCGCCCACCACGCTGGCGCCGCAGCTCGGACAACAGCTCCTGCGCGCACTGGCCATGACTGGCGGCGCCGCACTGGTCGGCGCGCTGTTGCTCACCCTGTCGGCGCGCACCAGTCGTGATGGATTTGCCGCAGTGCTCAACCCCGTCGGCGCCTGGCGCGGCACGCTGCTGCCAGCGCTCGGCTTCGACAAGCTGCCCCCCAGCGTGCCGCGCGGTATGCCGCTGACGGTGCATCTGCGTGCCGAAGGACGGAATCACCTTACCGTGTCGCAGCGCGCCGAAGGCGAAGCGTGGCGTGACACCGTCTTGTCGGTCGACGCGAACGGCCTGGCCGCTTTGGCGTTGGGCCCCGTGCGCGCGCCGGTCACGCTGCGGCTCAACGACGGGCGGGCGCCCGTGGCCGAAGCGGTCATCGCGGTCGATGAACGCGGCTGGATTGGCGATGTCGCGCTCTTTGCCGAATACCCCAGCTATCTCGCGCGCACCAACGAAACCCTCGAGCCGGTGTCGCCGGTGCGTGTGCCGCGCGGCACACGCGTCCGCGTGACGGCGGTGCTGCGCGGTGGCGCGCGCGATGCGTCGTTAACCGATGGCGCCGTCGCGGTGCCACTCACCAACGGCACCGCCGAGACCGCAGTGGCGGATGGCGTCCGCGCGTCGGGCGTGCTGCTGCTCGATCACGATGGCACCTGGACGTGGGCCGCGAAGGCCTCGCCGCGCGCCGTCGGCGCCACGCTGCCCCCCGAGCTCCCCGATTCGTTGTCGTTTGTGGTGGTTCCCGACAAGTCGCCGGAAATCATCATCGCCTCGCCGCTGACCGACACCGCCATCGGCATCGTGGGCGCGGTGCCGGTCATCATCCGCTCGGCGGACGACCACGGGGTCGGGAACATCGCCCTCACCGTGTGGCGCGAAATCGCGGCCGGCGACAAGACCGACAAGTCCCCCATCAAGCGGGAACGCCTCGACCTCGGCAATCCCGCGGCGCCGTTCTTCGAGGGAGGGGTCACCATTCCCCTCGATGCGCGCGAACTCGCGCCGGGCGACAAGTTGCATCTCGTGGCCATCGCCACCGACGACTCGCCGTGGCGGCAGCAGACCTCCAGCGCTGAAGTCATTCTGCGCGTGCCCACGCTCAGCGAGCAGCGCGCGATGGCGCGCTCACTCGCCGATTCGCTGGCCTCGCGCGCCCAGCAAATGGCGCAGCAGGAAAAGCGCATGCAGCAGAACACGGCCGACGCCTCGCGCAGCCGTGACCTCAAGAACGGCAGCCGCGCCGAGGACCAAGCCGGTGGCCCCAAGGCCGACGGCAGCAAAGCGTCCATGAGCTTCAAGGCCGCTGAACAGGCGCGGCAGATGGCGCGGGAGCAGCAGCAAATGGGCGCACGCATTGATTCACTGCGACAGAGCGCCAAGGAGCTCGAGAATCGCCTCAAGAGCGCCAACGCGCTCGACACGGCACTCTCCAATCGCATGCGCGACATCCAGAAGATGCTGCGCGACGCGATGACCCCCGAAATGCAGAAGCAGATCGAGTCGCTCAACAAGAGCACCGAGCGCTTGAGCGGCACCGACGCGCAGCAGAGCATGGAGCAGATGGCGCAGCAGCAGCAGCAACTGCGTCAGCAGTTGGAGAAGAGCGCCGAGATGCTCAAGCGCGCCGCGCTGGAAGGGTCCATGTCCACCCTGCGCGACGAAGCGAAGGAGTTGGCGTCGGCGCAGAAACAGCTGGC
>CALQGY020000086.1 GCA_943330235.2 Candidatus Kuenenia stuttgartensis | reverse complement strand
AATCCAACCCCAACGGCGGGCTCGCGGTCTATCAGCTGGACACGCCGCGCTTGGCGCGCCTGCTGGTACGCACCACCGGCGGCGAACTGCAGTACGGCGTGCACACGGCCGAAGTGGCGCGGGTGAACGGCGTGCTCTACGCGTTTTGCTCCATTAATGCGGCCAATGGTGTACCGGCGCGCCTCGTCATTGTGAGTCTCGCAAACCCGGCACAGCCGACAACGGTGGCGTCGTTTCCACTAGGCGCACCGATCATGCACGATGTCTTCGTGCGCGACGGGCTGTTATTCACCGCCGAGTGGAACGATGGCGTGGGGATCTGGGATATTGGCGGCGGCGGGACGGGTGGCACCATATCCGCTCCCAAGCGCATGGCGCGCTTGGCCACGGTAGGCGGCAAGGTCCACAACGTGTGGTGGTTTCAGGACCCCACCACGGGCAGCAAGAAGTACCTGTTTGTAGGTGAGGAGGGGCCGGGGGTGATCGGCCAGAGTTCGGTGGGCGATGTGCACGTGGTGGACCTCAGCACCATGACCACCCCGGTGGAGGTGGCGCGGTACACCGTGGCCGGGGGCGGCACGCACAACTTCAGCGTGGACGAGGCCAGCGGTCTGCTGTACGCGGCCTACTACAACGCGGGGGTGCGTGTGCTGGATGTGCGCGGCGACCTGGGCACCTGCACCGTCGCCCAGAAGACCGCAGACGGTCGCTGCGATCTGACACTGATGGGGCGCGAAAAGGCGATTTTCGCGGGAACCGGCAGCGTCTATGTGTGGGGCGTGCACTGGTCGGCCAGCGGCCTCTTTGCCAGCGATATGCTGAACGGGCTGTGGCGGGTCACGCCGGCCACGCGATAACACGCATCCATCTCGCTTTGCCCCTTCCGTCACTCGTGTCTGACGCCCAACCTTCGCGGTCATGCGTCGGACCTTTTATCTGATCGGGGCGCTTCTGCTCGCCCATGTCGCCCTGCTTGCGGTGTCTCCTTCAGGCGCGACCATAGCGGACAACTCGGAAGGCCTCGATATCGGCATCGTGTTTGATGTCGGTGGTCGCGGCGATAAGTCGTTCAACGACGGCGCCTATCTGGGCGGCGTCCGGGCGGCGAAAGATCTGGGCGCCCGTGTGCGCTTCATCGAACCGGGCGAAGGCTCAGACCGCGAGGCGGGGCTGCGCCTCTTGGCCGCCGAGGGGCTCGACTTGGTGATTGGCGTGGGGTTCATCTTCAGCGATGACGTGAACACGTTGGCGAAGGAGTATCCCAACGTGCGCTTCGCCGACGTGGACTACGCCGTGTCCACGGACAGCGTGGGGAATCCGCTGCCGATGCCGAACAACCTGGTCGCGCTCAAGTTCCGCGAGGAGCAGGGCTCGTTTCTGGTGGGTGCGCTGGCCGCACTGGTGGGCAAGAGCAAGAAGGTGGGCTTCGTGGGCGGCATGGACATCGCGCTCATCCACAAGTTCGAGATGGGCTATCGCGCGGGCGTGCAGTACGTCTGCCCGGATTGCGAGGTGCTGGTGGCGTACGCGGGCGTCACGCCCGAAGCGTTTCGCAATCCCGGCAAAGGCAAGGAGATGGCGCTCAGCCAGTACAGTCAGGGCGTGAACGTGATCTTCCATGCATCGGGCTCGACCGGGCTCGGGGTGTTCGAAGCGGCGCGGTCGGCCGGCAAGCTCGCCATCGGTGTGGACGCCGATCAGTACAGCGAGGCACCGGGCTTTGTGCTGACGAGCATGGTGAAAGGCATTGATGAATCGGTGTTTCAGGCGGCGAAAGCCGTGAAGGACGGGACGTTCACCGGCGGCATCCAGCAGTTCGGTCTCGCCGAGAAGGGCGTCGGCTACATCTACGACGCGAACAACAAGGCGCTGATTCCCGACGCGGTGCGCGCGCGGTTGGATGGACTGACCGCGGATATCATCGCGGGCAAGATCAAGGTGCCGAGCACGCGATGACCAACCCGTCGAGCACGAGCAGCGCCGTCCGCATGGACGGCATCGTTAAACGGTTTGGCGGCGTGGTGGCCAACCGCGACGCGACGCTGGATGTGGCCACCGGCGAGATTCACGCGTTGGTGGGCGAGAACGGTGCCGGGAAGAGCACGCTCATGCGGGTGCTGGCGGGACTGTACGCCCCCGACGGCGGCACCATGCAGGTGAACGGGCGCGATGTCACCGGCTGGTCTACGCCGCAGGCGATCTCGGCGGGCGTGGGCATGGTGCATCAGCACTTCATGCTCGTGCCCACGCTGACGGTGGCCGAGAACGTGGTGCTGGGGATGGAGCCGACGACGGGCGTGCGGCTGGATATGACGAAGGCCGTCGCGGATGTGAAGGCGCTCTGCGCGCGCAGCGGCTTGCATGTGGACCCCACGGCGACGGTGGCCGATCTCAGTGTGGGCGAAGCGCAGCGCGTGGAGATTCTGAAAGCGCTGTACCGTGGCGCGCGCATTCTCATTCTGGATGAACCGACCGCGGTACTGTCGCCGCCGGAAGTGCGCGACCTGTGGGACGTGCTGCGCACGCTCAAGGCGGGCGGTGGCACGGTGGTGCTCATCACGCACAAGCTGGACGAAGTGATTGCGGTGTCGGACACCATCACCGTGCTGCGCGCCGGTCAGACCGTGTCGCGCTTCGCGACCGCGGGCACAACGCCGCGCGAGATTGCGCGCGCGATGGTGGGACGCGAGGTGGCGCTGGCGGGTGATGCGCCTGCGACGACGGCGCGGAGCAGTGCCGGTGCGTCAGGAAGCACCGCGGGACAGGCCGCAGGACTTTCCGCGGGCGGTGTGGGCCAGGCGGGGCTGCAGATCTCCGGGTTGACCGTGCGTTCGGATCGCGGGATGGTGGCCGTTAATAACCTCTCGTTCGAGGTGGCACCCGGAGAGATTCTGGGCATCGCCGGTGTGGAGGGGAACGGCCAGACGGAGTTGCTGGAGGCGATCGCGGGGCTGCGGACACCGGTCTCCGGATCGATGCGACTGGGCGCGCGCGATCTGGCCGGACTGCCGGTGCGCGAGCGCGCCGACGCGGGGCTCTCGCACATTCCGGAAGATCGTCATCGGCGCGGACTCATTCTTGAGTATTCCATCGCCGACAATCTGATTCTTGGTCGACAGCATCATTTCTCGTCAGCGCGCGGACTGGATACGGCGCGCATTGCCGCGCATGCAGCGCGTCAGGTGCAGCAGTTCGACATCCGTCCGGCCATCACGTCGCTGCCGGCGCGTGCGCTATCGGGCGGTAACCAGCAGAAGATTGTGATCGCGCGCGAAATGGGGCGCGATTTCACACTGTTGTTAGCGGCCCAACCCACGCGCGGCGTGGATGTGGGGGCCATCGAGTTCATTCATGAGCAAATTCGTATGGCTCGAAATGCGGGCAAGGGGATTTTGCTGGTGAGCGCGGATCTGTCGGAAGTGCTCGCGTTGTCCGACCGCATTGCGGTGATGTACGGCGGTCGCTTTGTGACCGTCACACCGGCAGCTGAGGCCACCGCGGAGTCGCTGGGCCGCTATATGACCGGAGCGGCCTCGTGAGCACGGAACGTGTGAATGCGGAACGTGTGAATGCGGAACGCGGGAGCGACGGGATGGTTGATCAGACTGTGCGGACGCGGCTGCTTGAGAACATCCTGCCCATCGTTGTGGCGCTGGGCATTGCCGCGGTCATCGGCGACCTGCTGATCCTGACCTTTGGGGAAGCACCGGCCACGGTGTACCGGCAGTTGGTGGACGGGACGTGGGGCAATGCGTACGGCATCGGCCAGGTGTTGTACAAGGCCACCACGCTGACCTTCACGGGCTTGGCCTTCGCCATGGCGGGGCGCGCGGGGCTGTTTAACGTCGGGGCGGAATCGCAGCTGGCAATGGGTGGCTTTGCCGCCGGGATCATGGGCATGCTGCTACCGGCGGGGCTGCCGAGTGTGGTGGGGATGCTGCTGTGTCTGATGGCGGCTGCGTGCGGCGGCGCGGCGGTGGCGAGTGTGCCCGGTGTGCTGCGCGCGCGCTTCGGTGCGAGCGAAGTGATCGTGACCATCATGCTCAACTTTGTCGTGTTGGCGCTGCTCAACTGGCTGGTGTCGGCAAAAATCCACGTCACCGAAACGCTGCATACGCCGCCCATCGCCAGCGGGCACGTGGCGCGGCTGAGCGATGTGTTTGCGAGCTTTCACGGCAGCGCCGCGAACTGGACTATCCTGGTGGCCATGGCGGCGGCATTGGCGGCGACGTGGTATTTGTTTCGCACCCGCGGCGGCTACGAACTGCGCGCCGTGGGGCTGCAGCCTGATGCGGCCGAATACGGCGGCGTGAACGTGAAGCGGGTGGTGTGGATGTCCATGTGTCTGTCCGGCGCGCTCGCCGGCATGGGCGGCATCAACTTTGTGCTGGGCTACAAGGGCTACTACGAAGAAGGCTTTGCCGGCGGCGCCGGATTTCTGGGTATTGCGGTAGCGCTGGTGGGGCGCAATCACCCGCTGGGCATTCTCCTGGCGTCGCTGTTGTTCGCGACGTTGTCGCAGGGCGGCTTGGCCGTGAACGCGCTCGTACCCAAGCAGCTCACCGACATTCTCACCGCGGTGGTGATTCTGGCGGTCGTCACGGCAGTGCCGGAAGTGCAGCAGCAATTGCGCGCCGCGGCGGCTGGGGCGTTGGCGTCGTTGTCGACGAAAGCGTCCGCCACGTCGTCCACGCGGAGCCGCTCATGATGGTGATCGCGTTTCTGCTGCAGACCATGCGCATGGCGATTCCGTACCTGCTCGCCGCAGCGGGTGGCGTCATGTCGGAGCGCGTCGGTGTGATTGCGCTGGGCCTTGAGGGGTTGATGCTGTCGGGCGCGTTTGGTGCGGCGCTGGGCAGCTACTACGGGGGCAGCCCGTGGATGGGCATCATCGGCGCGCTGGTGGCTGGGCAGGTGATCATGAGCATCGTCGCGGTGGCGACGCTGCGCTTCAAGGCCAACCAAGTCGTGGTGGGTGTGGCGATCAACCTGCTGGTGGTGGCGGTCACGCGCTTCTTCCTGCGCCTGGTGTTTGACAGCGCGAGCAACTCGCCGCGCGTGCCGGGCTTTGGTGGTGAAGGCGCCGGCAATGCGTTGTTGGCGAGTTTTTCCAATCCCGTCGTGTGGATTGGCCTGATGGCGCTGCCGGCGTTGGGGTGGCTGCTGTATCAGACGCCGTTCGGACTGCGCGTGCGGGCCGTGGGTGAGAAGCCCGAGGCCGCGCGAACGCTGGGTATCGCGGTGGGGGCCCTGCGGTTGAAGGGGCTCATTCTCGCCGGTGCGCTGGCGTCGCTGGGCGGCGCGTATCTGGCGCTGGATCAACACCAGTTCACGGATGGTATGACCGCTGGCCGCGGGTTCATCGCGCTGGCCGCGGTCATCTTCGGACGTTGGGAGCCCACCCGTGTGGGTGTGGCGTGTCTGTTATTCGCGGCAGCGGAAACGCTGCAGATCCAACTGCAGGGAGCGCAATTGGTACCGAGTCAGTTTGTGGAGATGATCCCGTACGTGCTCACCATCATCGCGCTGGCCGGCGTGGTGGGACGCAGCGTGGCACCCGCAGCGCTCGGGAAGACCGAGTGACCGCACCGGTGCAGGGCGGGCTCGGGATCAACGACGAACCCGAGAAGAGCGCCTTCGGCAAGCTGCTGGTGCTGATGGTCGCGGCCTTCATCGACATGCTGGGCTTGTTGATGATCCTGCCGTTGCTGCCGTTCTATGCCAAGAGCCTCGGCGCCAACGGCCTCATTGTCGGACTGCTGGTGAGTTCGTTCAGTGTGGCGCAGTTGGTCAGTGCGCCCATCTGGGGACGGTTTTCCGATCGCTACGGCCGTCGACCGGCGCTGATGGTGGGACTCACTGCCAGCGCCATTGCGTATGTGGTGTTCGCGTACGCCGACAGTTTGTGGTTGCTGTTCCTGTCGCGCATTGTGCAGGGCGCGGGCGGCGGCACGGTGAGCGTGATTCAAGCGTATGTGGCCGATGCCACCAAGCCGGAAGATCGGGCGAAGTCGCTGGGGTGGTTGAGCGCGGCGACGAACGCCGGTGTCGCCATTGGCCCGGTCATCGGCAGCTGGGTGCAGCATTGGAGCATGCACACACCGGGGTTGGTGGCGGCGAGCTTGTGCGTGATCAACGTGCTCTTCGCCTCGCGCTATCTCACGGAAGCCCGTAAGCCGTCGGGCGCGCCCGGTCTCAACGCCGATGGCAGCAAGGTGGTGCGCAAAGGCAGCAAGGAAGCCGTGCTGCGCGTGATCACCCATCCCGATGAGCCAGCGTCGCGCCTGATCCTGATTTATGCGATCGCCATCGGCGCGTTTCAGGGATCGACGTCCATTCTGGCGCTGTATCTGTCGTATCGCTTTGGCGTCACGGCCGACACCATCGGCTATTTCTTCTTCTACATCGGCGCCCTCAGCGTGGTGACGCGGGCGCTCATTCTGGGGCGTCTGGTGGACTCGGTGGGCGAACCCAAGCTGAGTCGCTGGGGCGTGATCCTGTTGGGGAGCGGATTGATCGGCATCGCGTTCTCGCGCAACTACGCGATGCTGGCGCTGGCCGTGGGGCTCCTGCCGCTGGGCACCGCGTTCACATTCCCGTGCGTGACCGCCATGCTGTCGCGCGTGGTCAGCAGCGCCGAGCGTGGTCTGTATATGGGCGTGCAGCAGACCTTTGGCGGCATCACGCGCGTCGCGTTTCCCGTGCTCTTCGGGCTGGCGTTCGATCACATCGGTAAGGCCAGCCCCTTCATGATTAGCGCCACGCTGGTGATTGCCACGTTGTTGCTGGGGCGCGATCTCGAGCTGTATTCGCCGAGGCCGAAGACGGCCTGAGTACGTGGTACGTGGTAGGTGAGGCCGAGCGTGATGCGGTTACGCCACTTTCCGCATGGATGCGTAGCTGCTCACCAGCACCAGCAGGAAGCCGGCCGCGCACACAATGGCGGCGCCGGTGGGTAGGTCCAGCTGGTACGACGCCGCGAGCCCGAGCAGGCTTGCTGCGGCTGCGACGCACCAGCCGGCCACCAGCCGGCTCTTCCAGTGCTTAGCCAGCATGACCGAGCAGACCGCGGGCACAATGAGATACGCGAACGTGAGCAGCACACCGGCCACGCGCACGAAACTCACCACGACAATCGCGAACGCCGCGTAGAACAAGAAGTCCCACAGGCGCACGCGCATCCCCTCAGCGAACGCCTGCTCGGCGTGCGACGAGATCAGTGCGAACTTCTTGTGGAACGTCGCAAAGAACACCGCGAGGGCTGCGAAAATACCGGCGCGCTGCAACACTTCCTCGCCCGTGACGTTCAGGATGTCGCCGGTGAGCAAGTGCTCCAGCTCTTCCTTGCCGCCCGCAACGCGGCTGAGCATGAGAATGACCGCGGCCGCCGCCACCACGAAGGTGATGCCGATGATGGCCTCCTGTGGCACCGGACGCTCCTTGCTGCTGCGCGACCAGCTGAACAGCGCGGCCGCACCGAACGTGACGGCCAGCGAGATCCAGAACGAAATGCGGTCGTGAAAGTCGTATCCCATCAGGAGCGCGACGCACGTGCCGAGCGTGGCCACCTGCGCGAGTGCCAGATCCACGAAGATGACTTCGCGTTTCACCACATGCAGTCCGAGATAGACCAGCAACGGCGGCAACAGCAGACACGCCGCCAATGGCCACTTCATGACCTGCCAGATGATCTGCATTTCCACTGGCATTACTTCTTCCCTTGGAGCGCGGTCGCGAGCGTGTTCACGATGTAGTCCATGAGTTGGAAGTACGTGTCGGTACCCTTAATGGCGCCGGGCTGCTGCGCCATGTCGAGCACGGCGGCATCGGTCTGTCGCGCGACCGTTTCCGCCGTTTTGCGATTCTGGAACGGCTGCACGAGAATCACGCGCGCGCCGGTGGATTTCATGGTGCCGATGACCTGCGCCAGATGCGCCGGCGACGGCGCAATACCCGGCTTGGCCTCCAGCGTTTCGACCGTCACCAGATTGAAGCGTTCCGACAGATACACGAAGTCGCGATGGAACGTGACGATCTTCGCCCCCTTGAACGGCGCCATCTGCTTCTGCCACGCCGCCATGCGCTGATCGAGCGTGGCGTTGAACTTCTGCAGATTGGCTTTGAACAACTCCGCCGATGCCGGCGCCACCTTCGCGAAGTGCTCAGCGATGTTGGCCGCGATGATCTTCACATTGAGCGGATCGATCAGGAAGTGCGGATTGCCCATGGCATGCACGTCGCCCTTGGATCGATCGAAGGAGGTGGGTACCTCCAGCATGCGAATGCCCTGCGACGCGAGAATGCGCCCCGGAGCGCCGGTGGCGATCTTCTCGTTGCGTGCACTTTCCAGCAGCGGCGGCAACCAACCGATTTCCAGTTCGGCGCCGCCTTCAATGAGGACGTCAGCGCGATTGAGCGTGACGATGTGACTGGGCTTCGCATCAACGAAGTGTGCGTCTTCGGTGGCCTTGGCCAGCGCTTTCACCTCGACGGCCGCGCCGCCGATTTCCATCGCGATCGAGGCGAGATCGGGGGTGGTGGCCACGACGTGCAGCGGCGCGGCGATGGCGGGTACGGCGGGCGCCGTATGCACCGGTGCAGTATTCGCGCGGGGCGCGCTTGGCACGAGAAGGCTCCACGAGGCCATCATGGCCATGGAGGAGCGTTGCAGGAACGATAGGGTCTTCATGCGAGAGATCGCCTCTAGAATTTGTGTGCGGAATGCGCGCCCATCATGAACTCGTACTGCACCCAGACGGAATGATCGGCCGCAAACCCCGGGCGACGGCCGTAGTTGTACTGCAGCCGCAGCTTCGAGTACTCGCTGGGAAACCAGGTGAGGTTGGGCGAAATGCGCGTGCGGTCTGCGCGCGGGGCGGCGCCGTACGTGTCTTCGTCGCCGGTGGCGATATCGCCGCGCAGCCCGACCACGAGGAGTGGCTTGATACCCCAGAGCAGCTGCGTATAGGCACCGCGATCTTTCAGTGCCCGTCCCGGCAGCGTTGCACCCGATTCATCAGCGGCCAAGCGCGCCGCCGCCTCGTAGTGGCGCGCCAGCACCTCGGTTTGCAGCGAGACAAACGGAAATCCCTGGTTCGCCTTGGCAGACTTCCACTTCCAGTACACGTCGGCGCCGGCGATCTGCGTGTTGGCACGCGGGCCGGAGTTGTTGGGGCCGAGTGCCGCGGAGGCGCCGAAGAGCAACGTCTGCGTGCTGGTAGGATCGAAGGACATGGCGACCCGTGGCGTGATGAGCAGGTCGCGCACGCTGTTGACGTCGTGTTCCACCGGCACGCCACCGTGAATGGCCGACGATTCGTCGGAGCGGAAGCTGTGCGTGGTGCCGCCGGCGCTGTTCGCGACCGTCACCATGGCTTCGGTATAGAACGGCGTGGGCAGCAGCCACGACACGCGGGCGCCCTGACTGCGCAGCCCCTCGGCACCGAACATGCGGTTGAGCACCAGCGGCTGATCGGCAAACGCCCACGCGTGCGGATGCTGCGGGTTCTGCCGACCGAACTCGGTGAAGAACTGCCCCGCCTTGATTTGCAGATTGTGCGGCAGCGACGTGGTGAGGAGGTACATCTCCTCAAGCTCCACGCCGGTCTCGCCGTTTTCGTCCAGCTTGTAGACGATGTTGGTGAAGCCTTTGAGGTACGGATCGACCGTCGCGTCGAGCGAGAGCTCGGCGTTGGGGACGGAGAAGCCGCGGACACGCGGATCGTGATCGCCGCGTTCGATGGAGCGCACGTTGCGCTGAGACGACCAGCCCGCATCGCCGAGCCCGTCGAAGCTGACGTTCATGAAGGCGCCGTTGGCGCGCGCGGGGGCGGCGGGCGCTGAGGGCGGGGGCGTGGCCGCGTCGGCGGCCTTGGACAGGCTGTCGATGCGCGCCTGCAGCGTGCGCACGGCGGCGCCCAGCGAATCGATGGCGCGCTGGGTGCGTCGGGCGGTGCTATCGGGGGACGATTGCGCGTGGGCGCGTGATGGGGCGACCACGCTGATCGCGATCGCCGTCGCGGCGACTACGAGCAGACTGCGTGTGGGCATGTGCATGCCGATGTCTCTGGTTGTGGGGCCGGCGCCGACGGCGGCGCACGCATGAAACCGCCGCGCGATGGATGGCGCGGCAGCGGCTATCCGATGCGGACGGCGACCGGGGGCGCGCGCGGCGCCGCAGCATTATGTCGGGCGCGATCGGGCAGACGCTGCTGGATGTCGCGCACGAAGAGCGGGCGCGGGCGCAGCGAGGAGAGATCGGCGACCGCCCGCTCGGGGGATGCCATGCTCTGGCCGATGGCGCAGGCAACGCAGGTGGCTTCGTTGTGCACGTAGTGGCCGACGGAGCCGCCGACCTCTTCGACGTGAGGCCCCATGCCGGATCCGGGGCGCCAGTGGTCCAACGGACCGGCGACGATGCCCGCGATCTGGGCGAGCAGCACCAGCACCGACAGCGCACGCACGACGCGCCCCAGCCGCCCGAAGAGTCGGGGGCGTGGTGGAGCGAGGCGGAGGCGCGGATTGGCGTGTTTCACTGTAGGTGAAACGTACGCACTGGCCGAAGCGCTGTCGAACGCCGAGTGCGGCGATGTGGCTGTCGTTTGGCGCCTGCGGCCGCGATCTGCGCGAGCGCGCCAAGCAGCGTAATCCAAAATGACGGTCAAATGACGCTCTAATCGTATGATGTCGGCCGTTACTCGAGCATCGTGCTTGAGCTGGTCGATTCTCCATACGGCGCGCATGCCTACACCCCTTGTCTGACACCCCGATCGGCTCAACGCCGCTCGGCTCAACGCCGCTCGGCCGACCGACCCCCGAAGGATTCCATCTGCTGCAGGGCGGCAGCGGCGAGATGTATCTCGCCTGTCATCACGAGATCGCGCCGTCGTATGCGGTGCGTGTCGTCATCAACGGCGAATCCACCATCGCCCCGCGTGTCCCGGCCGACGCCGTGCCCGCTATCACCGACGTCCCACCGGGCGGCGCGGTGTGGCACCTCGGCCCTCTCCCGACCGATCCCTCGTGGCAGGTCGTGGTGCACCGACCTTTTGGGCCGATCATCGCGTTCTGAACGTCTGGCGCGGATCGGCGCAATGAGATGACTCGTAACCAATGCATTGAATGCAATGTTGCCCGCGTGACGAAGCGTGGGGAGCAGGTGCGGCATGGGTAGCAACGCCACGTGATGGCCAGGCCGCACTGGGCGCGGTGCGGTGTCGGCCGGTACATTCGGCCGCATGATGTTTGAACCGGAGTTCGAGTGCCTGCCGGCGGACGCCATGCGCGCCCTGCAGGACCGTCGTCTGCGCGACGTGGTCGCGTATGTCGCCGATCGCGTGCCGTTCTATCGCGACCGGCTGGAATCGGCTGGAGTACAGCCGGCCGATATTCGCGGGGTGGCGGATATCGCTAGGCTCCCGATTACGCGTAAGACGGATCTGCGCGACCACTACCCGTTCGGCCTGCTGGCGGTGCCGCGTGCCGAGTTGCGTCGTGTGCATGCGTCATCAGGGACGACGGGTAAGCCCACGGTGGTGGCCTACACGGCCAACGACCTCGACCTGTTCGCGCGCGTGACGGCACGTTCGCTGGCCATGGCCGGCGCCGAGCCCGGGATGATGCTGCACAACGCCTATGGCTACGGCCTGTTTACCGGCGGGCTGGGGTTGCACGGCGGCGCGGAGCGGCTGGGGATGAACGTGGTGCCGGTGTCGGGGGGGATGACGGAGCGGCAGGTGACGCTGATTGAGGATCTGCGGCCGGAGGTGATTGCCTGCACGCCGAGCTACGCGATGACGCTGGCCAGTGCGTTGGCGGCGCGCGGGGTGTCGCCGGAGGCGATTTCGCTCCGCTATGCGTTGCATGGTGCCGAGCCGTGGACCGATGCGTCGCGCGGGTACATCGATGCGGGGCTCGGGGTGCGGTGCACGAATATTTACGGGCTGTCGGAGATTATCGGCCCCGGGGTGTCGTGCGAGTGTGTGGAGGCGCGTGACGGCTCGCACATCATGGAGGATCATTTCTATCCGGAGATTCTCGATCCGGACTCGGGCGAGCCGTTACCTGATGGCGCGGACGGCGTGCTGGTGCTGACCACGCTGACCAAGGAAGCGCTGCCGCTGCTGCGCTACTGGACGGGGGATATCACGTCACTCACGCGCGAGCCCTGCGCGTGCGGTCGCACCTTGGTGCGCATGCGCATGATCCGCGGCCGCACGGACGACATGCTCATTGTGCGCGGCGTGAATGTGTACCCGAGCCAGGTGGAGTCGCTGTTGGCGCAGGTGCCGGGGCTGTCGCCGCACTTCCGGTTGGTGGTCACGCGCGATCGGCATCTGGACGACCTCGAGGTGCAGTGCGAGGTGAGTCTGGCGTGGGCGGCGACGACGGGGTTCAGTGGCGTGGACGCGGTGGAGCACGCCGGCCATGAGCCGTCCACGGCGCTTCGGCGTGCCGCGATGGCGCATCTGCACGATACGCTGGGGGTGAGCGTGGCGGTGACGCTGCTGCCGGTGGGGGCGGGGCCGCGGTCGGAGGGGGGGAAGTTGTCGCGGGTGGTGGACCGGCGGGGGGCGGGGTGATGGGGGGCGGGCCGCGCACCTGACCTGCCGCGGCGCGCTACGTCAGCCAGCGCGCCAAGCCGCTCGCCCGCTGCGCGCTCGTAGCGAGTGCGGCCGTGAGCGCGGGAACATCGGCGGCAATGGTGACGCGCGATCTGGCGCGAGTGACCGCGGTATAGAGCAACTCGCGCCCCGAGACGCGACTGGCATGTGTGGGCAGGACGACCAGCACGTCATCAAACTCCGACCCCTGCGCTTTGTGCACCGTCATGGCCCATGCGGTCTGCACCGCGGGGAGACGGCTGGGCGCCAGGGCGCGCGTGCCGCCGTCGGCGGACCGGAAGTGCACCAACAGCTCGCCCTCGCTCTGCCACGCAACACCCACGTCACCATTGAAGAGCTGGGTGGCGTAGTCGTTGGCCGTCACGAGGACGGGCCGGCCGTGGTACCACTCGCCCGTCATGGGCGCGCCGTGCGCGGCCAGCCAGTCTTCCACGCGCGTACACAACCCAGACACGCCCAACGGCCCCTCGCGTTCCGGGCACACAATCCGAAAGCCATCGAGCGCCGCCAGCAGCTCAGCGGGCGACGACGCGTTCCGGCACGAGTGCAGATGCGGCGCCACGCTGTCGAGGAGCGGGTCGCTTGTTGATGCGTGGTGAGGCGCCGACGAGGTCAGCGTGACCTCGGGGTGTGCGTCGTCGCGCAGCACGCGCAGCATCGTGGGCAGGTCGCCGGCGAGGATGGCGTCGGCGAGTGCGCCGATGCCCGGATGCGCATCGAAGCGCCAGCTGTGTGTGAGCCGTGCGACGGCGCCGTGCAGGTCGCTGCCGGGCCCACGTGATTCGGCTTCGCGGCAGAGTGCCCCCAACACGTCACCCGCTTCGACACTCGCGAGCTGATGATGATCGCCCACCAGCACGAGCTGCGCGCGTTCGGGGAGCGCGGCCAGCAGCGCGTCCATCATGAGCACGTCCACCATGCTGGCCTCGTCAACAATCACGAGGTCGCCGGCCAGCGGATGGCCCTGACGCATGCGAAAGCGGTCCTCGACGGGGAGATGCCCGAGGAGTCGGTGCAGCGTGCTCGCGCCCGCAGGGACGTGGGCCCGGAGATCGGCGGAGGCCTCCTCGGCGTCTAACCGCAGACGCAGCGACTCGGTGATGCGCGCGGCCGCCTTGCCGGTTGGCGCGGCCAGCTGAATGCGCAGCGCCGGGTTGGCCTCAAGACTGGCCAGCAGCAGCTTGGCGACCTGCGTGGTTTTGCCGGTGCCGGGCCCGCCCGTGATAATACGGAACCGGCCACCACCATGCGCGATGCGCGCGGAAATGGCCGCACCAATGCGTTGTTCCGCGTCGCGATACCGGCGGAACTGCAGCGTATCATTGGCGACCACCACGGGCGCGACCTGTCGAACGGACAACGACGCCGTGATGTCGGCACCAGTCGCACCGTACGCATGACCAGACCCATCCACATCGACGACCGACGCCGTCATGGGCTCAGCCGTGAGATGACGTCGCCACCACACCACGTCCTCATACGGCAACACCGGCCATCGAGGCGCAGGCGCTGCATCGCGCGCGGAGCCATCCGCGATGTGATGCTCAGCGTGTACGGCGTCATCCGCGGCAACCGCCGTCAGCAGCAAACTCTGCGTCGCCAGATCGGCAAACGAAATCAGACTATGCCCATCGCGTCGCGCACGCGAGAGCAGCGCGATGGCGAGCGCCGCCGCGACCGCAGGCTCACCGCCGATCTCGCTACGCCGCAGCATCACGACCGCAAGCTGCCGATCAATCGGGGTCAGCGATGTCGCGTGCTCGAGGCACTCGCACAACACGTCGCGCCACGACTCCTGGGCCACCGGTTCACCAATCACGACGCGCCTCCGAGCACACGATCGAGTGCGTGAAGCAATGACGCGGACGGCACGTCGGTAAACCAACCATCGTCGCCGTGGCCTGTCACGCCGCGCAGGAAGACGTAAGACACTTGCCCCCAATGCTGCGCCGCATCGTAGCCCGGCTGGCGAATGCGCAGATGCCGATGCAACGCCAACAGATACAGGTGGTATTGTAGCGTGTAGTGCATGTGCTGCATGGCGTCCTGCATGGGCGCCTGCGCGTAGGATTCCACCATGCCGCGGCGCAGGCGGTTGGACTTCCAATCCATGATGTGCCAGCGGCCGTCGTGTTCGAAGGCGAGGTCAATGGAGCCCGTGAGGTACCCACGGAACGCGTCCGTCGGCAGCGCACGCAATAGCGGGGCGTATGCCTTCGCGTGCGGCGAGCCCCACTGCGTGAGCACGTCGGCCACCGCGCGCGGCGAGAACGCGCCAACCGGGAGGGTGAAGCGCCACTCGCGCAACGTCGCGCCCATCGGCACCTGCGCCAACGAAAAATTCGTGCCGGGAATGGGCGCCTGACACGTAGCGATGACCTGCGCGCGCACATCGGCGACCGTCCAGCGGTCATGTGGCTTGGGACGCAGGCCGACCGCATGCAGCGTGTCCCGCACCGTCTCGAGCGTGAGCGTATCAGCCGAGGTGAAGTCGAGATGTTCGAACAGGCTGTGCAGGGCGTTGCCAGCGTCGGTGCCGGCGGTTAGCGCGCGGAAGCCGCGCAGCATGTCGGACACGGGGGCGTTAGTAACAGCGTTAGTGTTGGCAGCATCCGTATCGGCGACAGTACCTGGCGCACCGCTGGTAGGCTCGCCTTCCACATCGCGCCCCTCGGCGTCATCAAATCCACCATCGGCCGTGGCGTCCGCAGCGATATCGGCGGGCGGACGCACCCGCGCGACATGCGCCTTGCCGGTGAGCGCGGTATAGCTGCTCTTGCGCCAAGTTTTGAAGCGGCCGTTGCTCCACTCGACGGCGCGCGCGACGGGTGTTTCGTCGGTGAGCGCCAGCGGTGCGGCCTGCGCGCCCTCACCGTATTCGTGTACAGCCCGCAGGCTCATGATGGCCGGATGTTGCGCGATGAGCGCCTGCAGCGGTTCCGTGCCGTGCGCGCCACCCTGCGGCAACAGCCAGCCTAACGCCGAGCCCTCGGTCCCGAGGATGACACCGGCTACCACGTAACAGCGCGACTGCGCCCGTGTGAGTGCGACGTAGGCGACGCGCAGCGACTCGGCGAGCTCCTCCTCACGCTGCGCTTTCTTGCGCATCTCGACCAACGGAGAGCCGATGTCGAGCACCGGTCCCTGCGCATCGACGACCGTCGCGATGTCCACATCGAGCGTGCGCTTCCCAGGCATTTTGGTCTGCCACAGATCAAGACAGAAGACCACCGGCCATTCCAGTCCTTTGGCCTTGAAGGTGGTCAGGATTTGCACCGCAGCGCTGTCGGTTTCGAGGCGCATCTCACGCCGCTCGGGCGTATTCGGGACGCCGTGCTCCCGCTCGATCCAGGCATCGAAGGCCGCCGGAGGAATGGCTTCCTCTGCCGCGGCAGACTGGAACACTTCCAGCAGATGCCGGATATTCGTGACACGACGTGCACCGTCCGGCATGGCGAGCAGTCGCACCGTGGCATCGCGTGCGGCCAGCAGGCGCGTCAGTGCCGATGCGAGTCCAAACTGCATCCAGTGCGACTGCGCGTCGCTGAACTGCGCGGTGATGTGCGTCCACTCCGCTTCACCGTCACCGCTTGCCGTGAACGCGATTTCCGCGGCGTGGCTTCCCCAGATGTACGTCGCCATCGCGGCGCGCACGGCACGTGGGTTGCGCGGCTGCACCATCGCGCGCGCCAGCGCGATCAGATCCTTCCCTTCTTCGGACATGAGCACGTCGTCCGTCGCACCAATCACGGACGGCACACCGGCGGCATCAAGCGCGCGTTGCATCTCCGACGCATTGCGGTTGCGTCGTACCAGCACCGCAATATCTCGACCGGCTACCCCCGCTGCGCGGAGGCGCACGATCTCCTGGGTCACCGCCGTGATGCCAAGGGAGAGCGCGGCTGACCCGCTGACTTTGCCGCGGGAGGTGGCGTGCGACGCATCAATCCAGATCCACTCCATGGGCTGCCGATCACCCGGGATGACGGGCTGATCGTGTTTGGCCGCTTCGACACGGGGGAGTGCGATCTCTGCTTCGGTCAGATGGAATGGACGATCGCCGCGAAACCGGAACGTGGCATCCACGGCGCGAACCAGCCCCTCCGATGACCGGAAGTTGCGCAGCAGCGTGTAGCGGTCGCGCGCCTCGGCGGCGACCCGCAGATACGTGCGGATATCGGCGCCGCGAAAGCTGTAGATGGACTGTTTCGGATCCCCGATCAAGAAGAGCGGGCAACCGGTGAACGCAATGCGGAAGCTCGCATACTGGACCGGATCGGTATCCTGAAATTCGTCGATGAGCGCCGCCCGGAAGTGCGTGCGGATTCGCGTGGCCAGCGGCCCCGTCGCGCCCTCGCGTTCCAGCACGGTCTGCACGATGCTGAGCAGGTCGCTGTAGCCCATGAGCTGCCGGCGCGCCTTCTCCCGCTCGAAGCGTTGCTGGACATCGCGCACGAAAGCGGCCAACAGACTCGCCTCCGCCGTATCGCCGGCCTCGATACGCGTGCCAGGTCGCTGCCGCGCCGACGACACCAATTGCCGGACCCAGTCCACGGGATCGGCGCCGCGCGCTCCCACCACCTGCGCGGCCTCCGCATCGGTCACCAGCGTGCGACGGGCCCAGTCGTGCGCCGCACGCTGGAACGGTCCAGTTTCATCTTCAAGGAAGCGCGCGGTAAATGGCACCCCGGTTTCCAACGCGCTCTCGGCGAGAATTCGGTAGCAAAAGCTATGAATGGTGGATACGCCAAGGTCGTCCAACGAGCGCACCGCGCGCTCAATGATGGCACGACCGGACGTTCCGTGCGTATCGCGGAGTACAAAGAGATCGGCGTTACTCTCCGTGCGTGGTGGCGGTGTGTCAGACCACACCGCGCGCGCCTCGCGGAGCGTGGCTCGAATGCGCGTGACCAACTCCTGCGTGGCCTTCTCGGTGAAGGTGACCACCAGAATCTGCGAGAGCTCGTCAACGGTACCGCAGAGAAGCATGCGCAGCACGACGCGCGTGATGTTGAAGGTCTTCCCGGTACCGGCGCTCGCTTCGATGAGCGTAATGCCGGGGTCGAGCGGCACCGTCAGCACATCGAATGGCAACACCACGCGATCTGTCATGTTGTCGCTCATACGTCGGCCCATGGCAGCGGACCGCGCAGCGCACGCGCCAGTCGCTCGAACTCATCCGCCTGCTCGACGAGCGGCTGCGGACGACCGCGAAAACAGAGCGTGCTATACGCGTCGTGCTCGGCGGCTCCGCTCGGTGCGAAGTCGCTGTTGCTGTTCGCAAATACTTTTTGCGCTTCGGTCAGCGGGTCGCCGTCGCCAGATCTGGCCGTATCAATCCACGCCGCACCGGGGCCAGGGAAAAACGGCAGCGGGGTTCGCAACGCCTCCGCCATGATCTCCACCCACGATGTCACGAGAGACAGCGCGTCCGGTACGTCGGCGAGGCGATCGGTGCGGGTGACGAGATACTTCTCCTTCACCTTGTTTCTCGTCCGCTCTTTCTGCTCACTGCCGTGCAGCGCGGTTACCACCGGTACGTCCGCCCCCTGCTGACGCGCGGCGCACATCACCACATGTTCCACCCACGCCTCGATACGCTGCTCGGCGTTGTAGTCTTTCCAGCGGGCTT
>CALQGY020000085.1 GCA_943330235.2 Candidatus Kuenenia stuttgartensis | reverse complement strand
TGGTCGTGTTCGTCGCCGGCACCATGTGGTCGTCCGTGCTGGCGGATCCCGACTCGTACTGGCACATCGCGGTCGGGCGATGGATGGTGGAGAACCGTCAGCTGCCGACGCACGACATGTTTTCGTACACCGTGCCCGGCGTTGCGTGGACGGCGCACGAGTGGTTGTCAGAGCTGGTGCTCTACGCGGCGTATCAGCAGGCGGGTTTTGTTGGGCTGACCGTGCTCGTGAGCGCGTGCTTCGCGGTGACGGCCGCGTACCTCATGCGATTCCTGTTCGATCGGCTTGAGCCCATTCACGCGATTCCCATCGGTTTCGTGTTCCTCGCGGTGATGAGCACGCACTTTCTGGCGCGTCCGCACGTGCTGGTGTGGCCGCTGACCGCGCTGTGGGTGGGCACGCTCACCGAGGCCGGCGAGCAGCGGCGCGGTCCGCCGTGGTGGTTGCTCATCGTGTTGCTGCTCTGGGCGAACTTGCACGCCAGCTACACGCTGGGGCTCGGGCTCGCCGCGGCGTTGGCGGCGGATGCCATCTGGCAGCGCGAGACCATGGCCGAGCGCATCGCCACGACCAAGCGCTGGGCGCTGTTCGGCGCAGGATGCGTGGTGGCGGTGCTGTGCAACCCGCACGGGTACGGGTCGTTGGTGCACGCGGTGAGCGTAATGGGCATGAAGCAGACGCTCGCCTTGGTGAATGAGTGGAAGTCCGCTGATTTTCACGAATTCCAGATGCTGCTGCTGTGGGTCGCGATGGTGCTCGGGCTCGCGTTTGCTGGCCGCCTGCGTCTCTCGCCGGTGCGCGGCCTGACGGTGGTGGGGCTGCTGTATCTGGCGCTCAAACATCAGCGCTATCACGCGACGTTGGGGCTGATCTCGCCGTTCCTGCTCGCGACGCCCATGGCGGCCGGCCTGCCGCGGGATACGGCGGCGCAGGACGGCTCCGCGCGCACCGTCGATTACTGGATGCACTTGCTGGCGCGTCGCAGCCGGCCGATGGGCGTGATGCTGGTGACGCTGCTGGCGGTGTGCTACGGCCTGATGGGTCAGCGCGGCATGACGGTGACGCCGGTCGAGTCCAACTCGCCCGCGCGCGCACTCGCCGCATTCGCAGCCACTGGGATCAAAGCCAACGTGCTCAACTCGTACGGCTTTGGCGGCTACCTGATTTATCGCGGCGTGCCCGTGTTCGTGGACGGACGCGCCGACATGTACGGCGATGCGTTCATCACGGAAGTCGCCGACGCCCTGACGCTCAAGGGCCCGCGGAAGCTCGAGCAGCTCATCGCGAAGTATCACGTCGGCTGGACGCTACTCGCCCCGGAGTCACCGGCGGTGGCGCTGCTGGATCATCTGCCCGCGTGGGAGCGCCTGTACAGCGACTCCGTGTCGGTGGTGCATGTGCGCCGCGAGTTGCTGCAGACCGCGCGCGCCACGCCCTCTCGCTAGCTCCTCGCGTCCGGCGTTACGCCGGACGCGCGGGAAGCGCTCGGCACCAGACCGTCTGCTGCGTCCGCACCACCAGCAATTCGCGAAACGCTTTCACGAAGTCTACCGGCTTCACTTTCGATCCCGCGACATGCTGCCAGAGCGCCAGCGGCTGCTCGTACACCACCGTGCCGATGCGTCGCGTGCCCGCGTAGCGCAGCAGCGCGTCGGCGCGGGCCAGCATCTCGACGTCGAATATCCAGCGTGAGCGAAAGGGCTCCGCAATCACCGCGCGCAAGAGCGGCGAGACCGTGAAGAGCTTGGCACCGCACTGCGTGTCGTACGAATCAATGCCCAGCAACACCGACGAGCAGGTAGCAAACAGACGGCCCAGATAGTGGCGCAGGGCGCGCCGCTCCACCTGTCGGCCCAGTGCGCGCAGGCGAATGCCCCACACCCACTCCACCTGCGGGTGACGCGATAAGACCTCGCGCAACGCGACGAGTTCGTGCAGCGGCGTGGCCAGATCGGCGTCCCAGAATCCGCAGGTCGTACTGATCGTACTCGCCATCAAGAGCCCCTGTCGCACCGCTTCCGCTTTGCCGGCATTCTTGGCCAGCGAGACCACACGGACGCGATCGGGCCACGCCTGCCGGATGCTCTCCAGCAGCGTGCCCGTGTCGTCGCGGCTGCCGTCGTTCACGAAGCAGAGCTGTAGCCACGGCATGCTGCTGAGCGCCGCTTCAAACGCCGCCCGATTGAGGCGCGCCGCTTCGTTGTAGCACGGCACCACCAACACCAGCGGCTCCCCCTGCGCGTCGGTGTCATGCATGCGCCGAGCTCTCGGATGCCGTCGGACGCCGCACAATGGCCATCAGCGACAACCCGATGGGGAGACGTCGCCGCGGAATCCAGGCGAGCTCGAGCCGCCAGATGCGGTAGAGCAGCGCGTTCACGAAAGGCGGCGGGGTGAGGTGTTTCACGCGATAACCCCAAAGGCGTTCCTTCACCCGCTGCGCAATGGCCAGCGGCAAAAGGACCGTGTTGAAGTACGAGACATACTCTACCCGAAGCCCTGCCGCCGCGACGTGTGACAGCAGCAGCGACGGCGTGTAGCGTCGGTAATGCTGGTGGATCACATCATGCGGCCCGCGCAGCCAGGGAAGCGCCGGCACGGTAATCACGATGGCCCCTCCCGGCGTGAGCCGATTTCCCAGGGCGCGCAAGGATTCGACGGGATGCTCTAAGTGCTCGAGCACGTCGCACAGGCCAATCGCGTCGAACGACGTGTCGCCGAACGGAATGGCGTCGGGCAGAGCGCCTTGCGCGATCGTGCCGATGCCGAGCGATGCTGCAACGGTCTCCGCTTCAGCGTCGTACTCAAAGCCGAAGACGGCCCCGAATCGGGCGAGCAATGAAAGGTTGCCCCCCGACCCGCAGCCGGCGTCAAGGATCTTGGCGCCGACCGGAACACCGATGCGCCGAAGGGCCGCCTCAATAAAATCGCGGCGGCCGCGGAACCACCAATGATCCCGTTCGGCTGCAGCAAGCAGGGAAAATGCGTCACGTTGCATGAACCAATATGACGCTATGCAGGGCCGACGAGTAACGTGGCGCGCGACGGCGATCCGATGCAGAGACCAGCAACAACTCCCATATTTACCGGATGTACGCGACGACTCCCGACTCCGCTGCCCGCGAAACCCCTGGGCCTTCCGTCGACTCGTCGATCGCCCCCCCCGCTCCCTTGCTCTTCACCCGGCGCGAGTTCGCCGGCGCGTTCGGGGACCTCGGCACCGACCTGCCGCTCCTCGTCGGGGTCATCGTCGCCACCGGCATGGATCCCACCACCGTGTTCGTGGTGTTCGGGGTGCTGCAAATGCTCTCCGGGCTCGCCTATCGCCTGCCCATGCCCGTGCAGCCGCTCAAGGCCATGGCCGCGATCGCCATCAGCACCAAGCTGGCTCCGCCCTTGCTCGCCGCCGGTGGGTTGATTGTCGGCGCCGTCATGCTCGTGTTGGCGAACACGGGGCTCTTGGGCTGGCTGGCGCGCACGGTGCCCAAAGCCGTGGTCCGCGGGATCCAGGTTGGACTCGGGCTCCAGCTGGCCACGCTCGCGCTGCGCCGATTCCTCCCCAGCGAGGGCGGGCGCGGGTACATCGTCGCGGCCGTCGCGCTCGGGCTGGTGGTGACGCTGCGCGAGAACCGCCGCGTTCCGGCCGCCCTCGTCGTGATCGGCCTTGGCGTGCTCTACGCGATGATTGGCTGGCCCGCCGATGTCGCCGCCCCCTTCGGCGCGCGTCTGCCGGTGCTCCCCGCCCGCTGGCCCACGCTGGATGAATTCGCGCGCGCCAGTGTGCTGCTGGCCCTGCCGCAGATTGCGCTCTCGCTTGGCAACTCGGTACTCGCCACACGTCAGGTCGTCGCCGATCTGTTCCCCGAACGCGCCCCGCTCACCGTGCAGCGCATCGGCACCACCTACGCGCTCATGAACCTGATGGCCGCGCCGCTGGGCGGACTGCCGGTGTGCCACGGCTCCGGCGGTATGGTGGGGCACTACACCTTCGGGGCCCGCAGCGGTGGCAGTGTCGTGCTCTACGGCGGCTTCCTGCTGCTGGCCGGTTTCTTCCTGGTGGGCGATCCGGCCTCGTTTCAGCGACTCTTCCCGGGGCCGGTGCTGGGCGTGCTGCTGCTGGTCGAGGCCGTGGCCGTGATGCTGCTGGCGCGCGACATCGTGCGGCAGCGCTGGGCGTTTATGCTGACGCTCGCCTGCGGGGTGACCGCGGCGTATGCGCCCTACGGGTATGCGGTGGCCCTCGTGGCGGGGACCGTTGCGTGGTACGTCGCTCGGCGCGTCCGCCGGGCGCAACAGCCGTAGACACAGAGGGCACGGAGGGCGCAGAGGGCACAGAGGACTGCCTCGCCAGCCCGCCGTCGCAGTCCTCCGTGCCCTCCGTGCCCTCTGCGCCCTCCGTGTCAAATCCGTTCCCCCAGCTCGCCGCCCCACCCCCGCGCACTCCCCTGCACTCCACCGCCTCATGCCCCGTCGATTCGTCTCACTGATCGCCATCGCCGCCATGGGCCTCGCGCCCCGCCCGGCCCTCGCGCAGCCGCCCGGCCCGCGCTTCGAAATCGCCTTTAGCCCCGCTGCGCACGCGGCCCCCATCACCGGCCGCGCCTACGTCGCCATCAGTCGCACCACGAGCGCCGACCGCGGCCCCATCGCGCAAGCGGGTGAAAACGGCGTGCCGCTGTTCGCCGTGGATATCAATGCGCTCCCGGCCGGGACATCCGCCATCATCGACGCGACCACCTTTGGGCATCCGGTACAGAGCCTGCGGAACCTGCCCGCCGGCGAGTACTGGGTGCAGCCGTTCGTGAACGTCTACACGAAATTCGCGCGCGCCGACGGCAAGACCATCTGGGCGCACATGGATCAGTGGGAAGGGCAGAACTGGCGGCGCTCGCCGGGCAATCTGTTTGGCGCGCCGGTCAAGATCCGCTTCAATCCGGCGTCCACCACGCCCATCAAGCTCGTGGCCGATCAGGTCATCCCGCCGGTGGTCGTGCCGGCGGATGCCGACAACGTCCGGCGCATCAAGATCCAGAGCACCATCCTCACCAAGTGGTGGGGGCACCCCATCGTCCTCGGCGCCGTGGTCCTGCTCCCCAAGGACTACGACGCACACCCCGACGCGCGATATCCCGTCGTGTACAGCCACGGACACTTCTCGCTGCGCGCGCCGGCGGTGGGCAGCTCGCCGTACTGGAACGCCGACGGCACGCCGCGCATGATCATCGTGACGCTGCAACATCCGTCACCGTTTTACGACGATTCCTACGGCGTGAATTCTGCGAATAACGGGCCGTACGGCGACGCGATCATGCAGGAGTTGATTCCCGCCGTGGAGACGAAGTTCCGCGTGATCGGACAGCCGTGGGCGCGCCTGCTCACCGGTGGATCCACCGGTGGTTGGATCTCGCTCGCGCACCAGGTGTTTTATCCGGAGTTCTACGGCGGCGTGTGGTCACTCTGCCCGGACGCCGTCGACTTCCGCTATCACCAGATCGTCAACGTGTACGCCGACACCAACGCGTACTGGTTCCAGCGTGAATGGAACACCATCGATCGGCCCACGCAGCGTCGCCCCGACGGCAACATCACCGCCATGATGAAGGACGAGAACTGGTTCGAACTCGTCTCGGGGGACAAGACGCGCTCGGGGGGCCAGTGGGACATCTGGGAAGCCACCTACGGTCCCGTGGCCGCGGACGGCTATCCGGTGCGCATCTGGGACAAGCGCACGGGGCGCATTGACCCGCAGGTGGCGCAGTACTGGAAGGAGCACTACGACCTGCGCTATCTCCTCGAAACGCGCTGGGCGACGTTGGGCCCCAAGGTCGCGGACAAGATCAACATCTACGTCGGTGACGCGGATTCGTATTATCTCAACATGGGCGTTCGGCTCATCGACGAGTTCCTCGCCAAGACCACATCTCCCAAGTGGAGCGGCGAGATCGTGTTCCAGTCCATGGCGCCGCACTGCTGGGGACCGCCGATGCCGGAACTGATGGCCAAGATGGTCCGGCAGATGGAGCAGCACGCGCCCGCCGGTGCCGACCTCACCAGCTGGCGCTACTGATCGTGCGCCCGCCGACCCTTCCCGCCGAGACCGTTGTGGTCGCGGCGACTTTCTTCAACGAGTGCTGCCCATGACCCGCTTCTCACGTTTCGCGTCCGTCGCCGTTGTTGCGTCCGCCCTCTCCGTCGGCGTGGCCGTGGCCCAGCGGGTCGCGGTGGACGTCACGGGCACTTGGACGTTCGCCGTCGTCACGGAAAACGGCACCGGCACCCCCGCCGTCGTGCTCACCCAAAAGGGCGAGCAGCTCACGGGCACCTACGAGTCCAGCCGGATGGGTATCCGCGCGGTCGTCGGGACGGTCAAGAAGGACTCCATCCTGTTTGTCCTCAAGGGCGGCGAAGTGGAACTGACCTTCGCCGGCGTCGTGACGGATAAGGACCACATGCACGGGAACGTGGATATGGGCGGGCAGGGGAGCGCCACCTTCACGGGCACCAGAAAGCCATAACGCGGTGGCGCGCGGCCAGGCGGCCGCACGCCGCGGGAGGGGGACGGGAGCGATCCGGCACACCGGATTTCTCCGGTCGTCTCTCCCGTCTCCATCCACGGGCGATAGCTTTCTCGGCGACCCTCCTACCAGGACTCCCCCGTGTCGACCCGCCGGTTGTTCCTCGCCGCCCTGCTGTGCGCGGCCCCCGCAGTCAGTTCCGCCCAAACGCCCGATCTATATTCCGCCATGCACTGGCGACAGATCGGCCCCGTGCGCGCCGGACGCGCCCGCGCCCTCTCCGGCGTGGCCACGCAGCCCAGCGTCTTCTACATCGGTTTCGATAACGGCGGCGTGTGGCGATCCACCGACTACGGGTCGAACTGGGTCCCCATCATGGACCAGGCCTCCACGGGCTCCATCGGTGCTATTGCGGTGGCGCCGTCCAACCCGGACATCATCTACGTCGGCTCGGGCGCCGGCATCATCCGCCCCGACCTCGCGGTTGGCGATGGCGTCTACAAGTCCATCGACGCGGGCAAGAGCTGGACGCATCTGGCCGGACTGCGCGAATCGCAGATGATCGCGCACATCGATGTCGATCCCACGAACCCCAGTCGTCTGTTCGTGGCCGTGCTGGGCCACCCGTATGGGCCCAACACCGAGCGCGGTATCTACCGCTCCGTCGACGGCGGCAAGACGTTTGAGCGCGTGTTGTACAAGGACGAATACACCAGCGGCAACGACGTGCGCATCGATCCGTCCAACCCCAACACCATCTACGCGACGCTCTGGCAGCAGCAGCAGAGCTTCATCGAGGGGCAAGGCTTTGGCGGCGGCGGCAACGGCATCTTCAAGTCCACGGACGGTGGCATCACGTGGAAACAGCTGACCGACGGATTGCCCTCCATTCTGCAGGCGAACATTGCGGTCGCGCCCAGCAACTCGCGCACGCTGTACGCGATGGCCGCCGGCGCGGCCACCGGTGGTGCGCCCGGTGCATCGGGCCCCGTTGGGTTTTACAAGTCGTCCGATGCGGGTGAACACTGGAAGCTGATCGTGCATGCCACGACGCCCGCCGTGCGCCCCACCCCCGATCCGCGTCCGCTCGGTCGCATCGGCGGCGGCGACCTGCCCACCATCGTGGTGGATCCGAAAAACGAGAACGTGGTGTACAGCTCCAGCACCGTGTTCTGGCGTACGGAAGACGGTGGGCTCAACTGGTCGGCCGTGCGCGGCGCGCCGGGCGGTGATGACTATCAGAAGACGTGGATCAATCCGCTCAATCCGGACATCATTCTCGCCGTCGCGGATCAGGGCGGTGTCGTGTCGGCCAATCGCGGCGTCAGCTGGAGCAACTGGTACAACCAGCCCACCGCCGCGATGTATCACGTCACCACCGACATGAACTTCCCGTACCGCGTCTGCGGCGGACAGCAGGATTCGGGGTCGGCGTGCGTGGACAGCCGCTCGATGGACGGCCGCATCACGTTCCACGATTGGCATCCTGTCAACATTCAGGAATACGGCATTGCCGCGCCCGATCCGAAAAATCCGGACTGGGTGTTTGGTAGCCAGCGCAGCGGCGTGTCACTGTACGATCGGCGCACCGCGCAAACCACGCAGGTGGGCCCCGACATGAGTGAGAAGGGACCCAAGGGCGAGAGCTACAACCGCAACGTGCGCACCATGCCGTTGCAGTGGTCGCCGGTAGACAACACCACGCTATTCTACGCGTCCAACGCGGTGTGGAAGTCCACCGATCGCGCGCACAGCTGGACGCGCATCAGCCCCGATCTCACGCGGCAGACGTGGGCGGTGCCCGCCACCGCGGGGCAGTACGCCAGCAGCGTCACGCCGGGCCCGATGGGCTCCATCACGGCGCTGTCGCCGTCGCCGCGCGCGCTCAGCATTCTGTGGGCCGGTACCGACGACGGACACATTCAGACCACCAGCAACGGTGGCGCCACGTGGAAGAACGTCACGCCGGCCGTCATCAAGCCGTGGACGCGCATCTTCAACATCGAGGCGGGTCACTTCGATACACAGACGGCGTACGCCGCCGCGAATACGCTGCGCCTCGACGATCTCAACCCGCACTTCTTCCGCACGCACGATGGCGGCGCGACGTGGACCGAGATCAACACCGGCATCGCCGGCGGCGCGGTGTCGAATGCCATCCGCGAAGATCCGCGCGTGAAGGGGCTGCTCTACGCGGCCACCGATCTGCAAGTGTGGGTGTCGTTCGATGACGGCGATCACTGGCAGTCGCTCAAGCTCGACATGCCGCCCATCTCGGTGCGCGACATCCAGATCAAGGACGACAGCACGTGTCTCTGCGCCGACCTCGTGGCTGGCACGCACGGCCGCGGGTTCTACATCCTCGACAACGTGACGCCGCTGCGTCAGGCCGCGGCCGCCATGGCGGCGAAGACCGCCGCCAAGCCGTATCTGTTCAAGCCCGGCACCGCGGTGCGCATTCGGTTCGGCACCAACGATCCCACGCCGTGGCCCCCCGAGCTGCCGGCCGGTGAGAACCCGCTGCCGGGTGGTCTCATCGATTACTACTTGCCGAAGGCCGCCGGCGCGCCGGTGCTGATCGACATTCTGAATGCGGCGGGCAAGGTGGTGCGCCACTACACCAGCGTGGACTCGGTGCTCAATCCGCATCCAGCCACCGATATGGCGGCGTACGACAAAGTGTGTCAGAAGACGCCGTCGGCGCCGTTCTGCGGACTGCCGCTCTACTGGCCCGCGCAGCCCATCGTGGTGTCGTCGGCGGCCGGCATGCATCGCTTCAGCTGGGACCTGCATCTCGATCCCGTCGATCCGCTCGACCTCGTGCCGGTCGGTGACGAAGAAGCGACCGGCGCCGTGCCGCATCGCACGTATCCGCTCGTGAATGCGCCGTGGGCACCGGTGGGTAATTACTCGGTGCGCCTGACGGTGGATGGCGCGACGTTCACGCAGCCGCTCACGCTCAAGATGGATCCGCGCGTGAAGACCTCCGCGGCCGCGATGGCGCAGCTCACCGCGTTGTCGACCGAGATGTACAACGGCGCGATGGACGCGCACAAAGCCTTCGGGCAGGTGCGCGGCCTGGTGGCGCAGCTCGACAAAATGAGCGGCGCTGATGTGGACGCACTCAAGGCGCAACTCGAACCGCTGGCGCCGTCGTCGCAGGCGGGACGCGCGTCGCGCAGCCGTCGTGGTGGACGCGGTGGCGCGGCCGCCGCGCCGTCGCTTGAGACGGTGAGCAACACGTTGCTCGCGGCCGCGATGGGGCTGCAGAACGCCGAGATGGCGCCGACGGCGGTGCAGATCGCCGCGTGCGCCGCGGCGCGGAAGCAGGCCGCCGGTGTGCTGCCGCAGTGGAATTCTCTTCGCACCGCCGGACTGGCCGCGTTCAATGCCAAGCGCAAGGCGGCCGGCCAGCCCACCATTTCTCTGCCCAACTAACCCCCGCATGATGCACGTACTGCTGACACTCGCCGCCGCCGCCAGTTTCGCGGCGGCGCCCGTGACGCCGAAGGCGCCCGTCACACGGCGCGCGACCACGGCGCCGGCTCCGGCCGACCTCGCGCGCTGGGAAGCTACCTCTAAACGCGTCACGATCATCCGCGACAACTGGGGCATCCCGCACGTCTATGCGAAGACCGACGCCGATGTGGTCTTCGGCGCCATCTTCGCGCAAGCCGAGGATGACTTTCATCGCGTCGAACGCAATTACGTCAACGCGATGGGCCGTCTGGCCGAGACCGCGGGCGAGAAGGAAATCTGGCGCGACCTGCGCATGAAGCTCTTCATCGATCCGGTCGTGCTCAAGGCGCAGTACGCTGCCAGCCCGCTCTGGTTGAAGAAGCTCATGAACAGCTACGCCGACGCGCTCAACTACTACCTGTACACGCATCCGGCTGTGAAGCCCGAAGTCATCACGCACTTCGAGCCGTGGATGGCGCTGTCGTTCAGTGAAGGGAGCATCGGTGGTGACATCGAGTCGGTGTCGTTGCCGCAGTTGGAAGCGTTGTATGGCAAGGGCGCGGCATTGCCGACGGCCGGCGCCGGCGAGACCCGTAACGACGCCGACGAAGACTTCTCCGTGCCGGAGCCCGGCGGCTCAAACGGCATGGCCATCGCACCGTCCAATACCTCGGTCGGCCATTCGCTGCTGCTCATCAACCCGCATACCTCGTTCTACTTCCGCGAGGAACTGGAAATGGTGAGCGAGGAAGGGCTGCACGCGTACGGCGCGTCCACCTGGGGACAGTTCTTCATCTACCAGGGCTTCAACACGAAGCTCGGCTGGATGCACACCTCGGGCGGCGCCGATGTCATCGACGAGTATCTGGAAACCGTCACGAAGAAGCCCGACGGGTTCTACTACAAGTACGGCGCCGCGCAGCGCAAGATGATTCCGCGCACCATCGCGCTACCGTACAAGACGGCCGACGGCAAAATGGCGACGCGCTCCATCACCGTGTACTACAGCCATCACGGCCCGATTGTGCGCGCCGCCGACGGCAAGTGGATTGCCGTCAAGCTCATGAACGAGCCGCTCAAGGCGCTCACGCAGTCGTACATGCGCACCAAGGCCACCGACTACGCGTCGTTCAACAAGGTCATGGATCTGCGCACGAATTCGTCCAACAACACGGTGTACGCCGATGCCGACGGCAACATCGCGTACTGGCACGGCAACTTCGCGCCGCGACGCAACACGAAGTTCGACTGGTCCAAGCCGGTGGATGGCAGCAATCCGGCCACCGAGTGGCAGGGGCTCCACACTGTGGGCGAGACCATCACGCTCTTCAACCCGAAGACGGGGTGGATTCAAAACACCAACAGCACGCCGTTTACCGCCTCTGGTCCGGACAGCCCGCGCAAGGACAAGTATCCGTCGTACATGGCGCCGAGCCCGGAGAACGCCCGCGGCATTCATGCGGTGCGCGTGCTCAAGGACCGCAAGGATTTCAACGTTGATCGGCTGATCGGCGCCGCGTTCGATCCGCAGATGCCGGCGTTCGATGACATTATTCCGCCGCTCGTGCGTGACTACGATGCGCTGCCCGCGAGCGATCCGCGGAAGGCCTCGCTGGCCGAGCCGATTGACTCGCTGCGCCGCTGGACGCGCACGTGGGGCGTGGCCTCGGTGCCGATGTCACTGGCTGACTACTGGGGCAACGCCGCCATGCGCATCGCCGGCCGTCCGGCGCGCGACAAGGGCATCACGGCGCTCGAGTACCTCACGCAGGGCGCGACGGTGGACGAGCGGCTGAACGCGCTCACGCAGGCCGTGGCCACGCTCACCGCCGATTTCGGCACGTGGAAGAAGCCGTGGGGCGAGATCAACCGCTTCCAGCGCCTCACCGACGATATCGATCTGGCCTACGACGACAGCAAGCCCAGCTTCCCGGTGATGTTCGCGTCGGCTACGTGGGGCTCGCTGGCGGCCTACGGCCTCACCGGCCCGAAGACCACCAAGAAGAACTACGGCAATCGCGGCAACAGCTTTGTGGCGGCCATCGAGTTTGGCCCCACCATCAAGGCCAAGGCCATCACCGCCGGCGGTGTCAGCGGGGATCCGTCCTCGCCGCACTTCAACGATCAGATTGAGCGCTACTCCACCGGTAATTTCCGCGACGTCCTGTTCTATCGCGCCGACGTCGAGAAGCACGCCGAAAAGACCTACAACCCGGGTGCTTCGGCCCCGCAAGGAAAGAACTGATGGCTCGTCAGGCTGCTGCTAGCCCGCGCGGTCCCGCCGCACTCGGTCCCTACTCGCACGCCGTCTGGTCTGGCGACCAGATCTTCCTCTCGGGGCAGACGCCGGTGGACCCCTCTACCGGCACACTGGTAGAAGGGGACGTGGAAGCGCAGACGCATCGCGCCTTCGACAACCTGCAGCTGGTGCTCGAAGACGCCGGTCTGTCCATGGATGACGTGGTGAAGTGCAACGTCTACCTTACGGACATGGCGAATTTCGCGGCGATGAACCGGGCGTACACCACTCGGTTCACTGCACCGTATCCTGCGCGCACGACGGTGGCCGTCGCCGGTCTCCCGCTCAATGCGCAGGTGGAAATCGAACTCGTCGCTCGGCGCAACGGCTGATCGAACGGCTGTCTCTCCTACTCCTCACATCCCGTCCCGACATGACCAGACAACGTCTCGCCCGTTACTCGGTGGTTGCCGCGCTGATGCTCGCCGCCGTGACGGCATTGGCCTCCTCCACCGCCTCCGCGCAGCGCATGTTCGCCAGCTTCACCGGCGCGTGGAACGTCACCGTGCAGGGCCCGCAGGGTCCCATGAACTCGCTGCTCACGCTCAAGCAGTCCGGTGATACGGTCTCCGGCCAGTTCGAGTCCGAGCTCGGAACCGCCGCCGTGACCGGCATGACGAAGGGCGATTCCATCAAGTTCAGCTTCTCCCTCGATGCCGGTGGGCAGGCGCTCGCGCTGCAGGCTACGGCCGCACTCAAGGACGCGGACAATCTTGCGGGTGTGATTGAAGCCGCCGGCATGGGTGCCTTCCCGTTCTCGGCGACGCGCAAGCCGTAACGGTTCGCGCACCACGCAGGTCTGACACGGGAGGCGGCCGATGCATCGGCCGCCTCCCGTGTCGCATCGGGGGTGACGCCATCCCACGCCACGCTCCGCCCCCGCTTGCGCGAACGCTGCACGCACGGCAGCCTTTCGGCATGCACGCGCCCCTCGATATCCGTCACACTGCCGTCGCCATCGACTTCGGCGCCAGCAACACCGACGTCGTCTTTACCGACGGCACGGCGCTGCGGCGCTGGAACGTGCCCAGCCAGGGGCAGCCGGATGAGGCGCGGGTGCGCGCGGTGCTCGCGCATGGTCAACTGGTGCCTACCGATGTCGAGTGGATCGCCGTCACCGGCGGCAATCGTGAACGCTTGCCTGACCTCATCGACGGGCGTCCGGTGCACAAGATTGATGAAGTGCGCGCCATCGGTCGCGGCGGCCTCGCGCTGGCTGGCGTCGATCGCGCCATTGTCACCAGCGCCGGCTCGGGCACCGCGGTCATCGCGGCCGGTCCCGAGGGCTCACGCCACGTCACTGGCAGCGGCGTCGGAGGCGGTACGCTCGTCGGACTTGGCCGCATGCTGCTGGGCATCACCGATCCGCACGTGCTGGACACGCTCGCCAGCGAGGGCAGTGCGACGGGGCTCAATCTCACCATCGGCGAAATTCTGGGCGGCGCCATCGGCTCGCTGCCGGCCGATACCACCGCCGTGAACTTCGGGCGCGTGGCACGCGGACCCGTGGATGCCTCGCCCGCCGACACCGCGGCCGCCCTCGTGAACATGGTCGGGCAGGTCATTGCCATCATTGCCGTGAACGCGGCGCATGCGACGAACAACCAGAACATTGTCATCGTGGGGCATCTGTCCGACCTGCCCAGCATTCGCGAAACGTTCCGGCTGGTCGGACAGTTCTACGGCGCGACCTTTCAGGTCCCCGAGTTCGGCGGCTACGCGACGGCCACCGGCGCGTTGCTCGCGGCCGCCGGGTAACCAGCGGCCGCCGCGGCGCGCCCTACTTCGCGCCGGCGGTGCAGAAGTGCTGCAACGCCGCGTCGGGCAGTGACCCCTTGATGGCCGGCCCGAAGCCCGGAATGCCCGGAACATCGTGCCGCGCGATCTTCGTTCCCTTCGCGTCGTAGGAAAACCACCGCTCCTTGGTCGCAGCGGTCTGTTTGGCGCAGTCCAGCATCATGATGGACCGTAGGCTTACCATCGGCCCCTTCGCGGTCTTGATGGGCGGTTCCAGCCCCACACGGAACGTCGCCGTGATGATCCCCTTGTCGCGCTTCACCGACTTGGCCTCCAGCATCACCGGCGTGCCGGCCGACGTCGCGCCAATCTTCGTGAGCGCCTGCGCCGGCAGCGTCCGCGCGCCGACCGACGATGCCGCCAGCGCCACGCAGGCCACGGTCCCCATCCATCGTGCGCGCGCGCTCATTTGAGCTTCCCGTTGAGCTCATCGTACACTTTGCGCACCGCCACCGGCGCCTGCTGGTCAGCGATAAACCACGAGGCGTAGTCGCCCCACTGCGCCTGCTTGATGGCGTCGTCCACCGAGAGCCCCTTGGCGTGCAGCCGGGTGACTTCCGCAATGACTGCGCGCAGCGACTCGCGAAACGCCACCAGCTCTTCGCGCGACGTCGCCGGGTCTTCGATGAAGCCGTGTCCCGGGATGAAGTGCGTCACGTTCATGGCGAGCGCCTTGTCCACCGTCTGCATCCACTCGGTGGGATACGCCGAGCGCATGGCCGGGAAGACGCGGTTGAGATACACCTCGCTCATGAAGAGAATCCGCTGCTTGGGCAGATACGCCACCAGATCGCCACCGGTATGCGCGCGGCCAAGGAAGCGCACTTCCACTTTCATGGTGCCGACGTCGATGGTCTCCACGTCGGAGGTCATCGCGACCGGCGGCACGATCACGCGTCGCGTGGCCGGTGCCGCGGCGGAATCGCGCTTGAGCTGCGCCAGCGAATTCTTGTGCACGACGTACGTGATTCCCGTAGGCAGCACGTCATTGCCCGCCGTGTGATCGCCATGATCGGACCCCACGACGTACCACTTGAGCGGCAGCGGCGTGATGGTCTTAATGCGATCGAGCATGGTCTTGGTGGCCGCGGAGCTGCCTTGTCCGTCCACCACCAACACGCCGTTCGTGCCCACGACAATCAGGCTCACCGTGGTGAAGCCCGGCTGACGGATTTCTTCGTAGCCGTACACATGGTCGGCCAGCGGCACCAGCCGCGGGAACGCCGATAGCGGTACACCGCGCTTCGCCGGATCGGCGGTGCGGACGACGGCAACACGGGCGGGTGCGGTCGCAGTCGCGGTCGCGGTCGCGGTCGCGGTCGCGGTCGCGCCGCGATGGCACGCACCGGCAACAACCGTGGCGGACAGCGCGAGGGCCAGCCGGTGGAACGTGCGAGGGGAGATCATGCGGTTACGCCTGTGGTCAGAAGAAGAACTTCTTGAATCCCGTGCGATCGGGGCGATCGACCTTCATGAGGCGCCAGTACAGCAGACATCCGGAGATGGTGAGCGCGAGCAGCGCGAGCCCCCAGAACATCGCGGCCACGAGGCCGCCATCGCCAAACGCTTCGCCGCTGTGCAGGCGCACCAGAAACGGCTTATCGACGTAGGCCTCGGCGCGCAGGAAGGCGCCGGTCTTTGTGTCGAAGATCAGGCGCTGATCTTCACCGCCGGCGGGCTTGCCGGTGTAGATGGAGATGGTGGCGGCGTCGCCCTTGAGATCCATCGTGATGCGGTCAATCGGCGCGCCTGGCGCCTTCGCGGCGGCGGCGGTCATGGCCGCGGCCAGCGGACCGGACCACGCCGTGGCCGGGCTATCCGTGCGGACCGCACTCACGACGGCCCGGTTGGCCTCGCGGGCGGCTTCTTCCTCACCGAAGAACTCCGTGAAGGCCAGCAGAATTCCGGTGACGGACACGAACATCAGGAAGATCGTGGCCGGGGCACCGATCCAACGGTGCCATTTCCGCCAAAAGGCAGGAGTGGGCATAGCGAGCACGCGAAAGGCGGGGAGAGGCGCGCACGTGACCGTGACGCCGAGGATACGGGCGAATATCGCGACCGTCCAACCAATGGGCTAGCTTGGACGCGTCCGCTTTCTCCCTCCTGCCCGGACGGCTATGACCTACGCTGCCATCACCGGTTGGGGCAAATGCATGCCCCCCGCTGTGCTCTCCAACGCCGATCTCTCCACGTTCCTCGAGACGTCCGACGAGTGGATTACCTCGCGCACCGGTATGCGCGAACGTCGCGTGTCGCACGTCGGTGCCATCGAGTTGTCCACCGTGGCGACGCGGCGTGCGCTCGCCTGCGCGGGGCTTGAGGCCAAAGACATCGACCTGATCATCTACGGCGGCGTCAGCAACGACGAGCTGGTGCCGAACAGCGCCTCCGGCGTGCAGCGCGCCATCGGCGCCACCCACGCCGCGTCCATCGACCTGAATACCGCCTGCACCAGCTTCTGCTACGGGCTGGCCACCGCCACCGCCATGATCCGCACGGGGATGATCAAGCGCGCCGTGGTGATCGGCGTGGAGCTCATCAGCCGCTACATGGACTGGAGCGATCGGAACGTGGCCGTGCTGTTTGGCGACGGTGCCGCGGCCGTGGTGCTGGAGGCCAGCGACCACGAAGAGGGGATGCTCGGGAGCGTACTCGGTTGTGACATCGGGGGGCGCGAGAGCCTGCGCGTGCGCGGCTTCGGCTGCACGTATGCCGGCCGCGATGTGCGCTTCGGCGACACGCTCTGGGATTTCGACGGGCAGGTGATTTTCAAGCGCGCCGTGCAGGCCATGGCCGGCGCTTCTGTGCGCGTCTTGCAGGAAGCTGGCCTCTCGCCCGACGACGTCGATCTGGTCGTCCCGCATCAGGCCAACCTGCGCATCATCGAGTCGGTCGCGAAGTACGCCGGCGTGCCGATGGACAAGGTCATGGTCACCGTGCAGAAGTACGGCAACATGAGTGCGGCCACGGTGCCCGTGGCGCTGGTGGAAGCGCTGGAGGAAGGGCGTGTGAAGCCGGGCGCGAATCTGCTCATTCCGGCCTTCGGGGGCGGCCTGACCTACTGCAGTCTGCTGGTGCGTTGGGGGCAGCGCGTCACGCCGCTGGGCGACAGCGACGCCGAACTCCCGCCGTGCACCGAGACGGCACTTGAACTCGTGAACCGGGTACGTGCTACGCAAGATCCGCACGGGGTCTCACGCGCAGGCCTCATGGCGCCGCAGTTCGTGGAGAGTTGGGCCACGGCGCCGTTGTAATTCCGCTCCCGCGCTATCTTTCGGCTGATCCCCGATCGGCAGGCGACCGGCTTTCGACATTGATGGAGGACACGATGGGTATTTCGTATGGCGCGATGACCGCGCCGGTACGCACGGGCGTCGAACGCGCGACGCTGGTGCGCCGCACGTATCTGCTGGTGCTGGGTGGGGTGGGCATGACGGTCGTGGGCTGCATGCTCGCCATGGCGCAGCCATCGCTCATGGCCATGGTCGCGCGGCATCCGTTCCTGGCCATGCTGGCCACGATGGCGCCGCTCATGGGCGCGCAGGCGTTCCGGCGTGAGTTCCCCATGAACATCAGCCTGACGCTGCTCTTCACGCTGCTCGAAGGCGTGTGGATCTCGCCGCTGATTTACACGATGGAACAGCGCCAGCCCGGCGTCGCCGTGCAGGCCGCTGTGCTCACGCTCAGCACCTTCGGCGTCCTCACCGCCTACGCGTTTATCTCGCGTCGCGACTTCTCGGCGTGGGGCAGCTTCTTCGTGGTCGGACTCTGGGTGCTCATCGGCACGTCGCTGCTGAACATCTTCTTCCAGAACCAGACCGCGTCCATCTGGATTGCCGGTGCGACGGTGCTCGTGTTCAGCGGCATGCTGGTGTACGACACCTGGCGCCTGCGTAACGTGTACGGCCCCGATGATTACGTCATCGCCGCCGTGCAGATCTATCTCGACCTGCTCAATCTGTTCATGGGCATCCTGCGCCTGTTGGGCGGACGTCGCTCGTAACACGCGTGACCACGAACACACCGGTCTCGCCCCAACGGGTCTCGCCCATGCGCCGTCCGCTGCTCTACGTCGTCGCCGCGCTGTTCTTTGCCTACGAGCAGTACGCGTTCTACACGTGGATGCAGGCGCATGGCACGGCAAGCGCCGGACTCGCGCACGCCATGAGCGCGCTGCGCTCGGATCCCATGCTGTTCATGGCGTGGAACGATATGGGCGTGTTCACCGTGATCGTGCTGATCTGGTTGGCGCGCGATCTGCGCGCCAACGGGCGGTCGATGCTGTGGTGGCCCGCTACGCTGATCTTCGGATGTCCGCCGCTGCTGGTGTATCTGGCGCGGAATCCGGAGGCGTTGCGGCCGGTGGCGAAGGGCGGGGGGACGGCAACGACGTGAAGCGGTGACTGCGTGAAACAGCGACCGCGTGAACAGGGTGAAAATGTG
>CALQGY020000084.1 GCA_943330235.2 Candidatus Kuenenia stuttgartensis | reverse complement strand
GAAATCTTCTCTTCGGTCTCGTCGACCTTGAGCACCACCGCCTCGATCGCCTCGCCGATGGACACGATCTTCGACGGGTGACGCACGTTGCGCGTCCAGCTCATCTCGCTGATATGCACGAGGCCTTCGATGCCGGGCTCGAGCTCGATGAACGCGCCGTAGTTCGTGATGGACACGACCTTGCCGTTCACGCGAGTACCGACCGGGTACTTGGCCGCGACATCCTTCCACGGGTAGCTCTGGAGCTGCTTGAGGCCGAGCGAAATGCGCTCACGCTCCCAATCGATATCCAGCACCTTGATCTCGAGCTCCATGCCGATCTGGACCATCTCGCTCGGATGCGAGATGCGGCCCCACGACATGTCCGTGATGTGCAGCAGGCCGTCGACGCCACCGAGATCGATGAATGCACCGAAATCCGTGATGTTCTTGACGACGCCCTTCCGCACCTGATCCTTCGCGAGCTCCTTCATGAGCTTCTCGCGCTTGCCAGCGCGTTCGGCCTCGAGGATCACACGACGCGACACCACGATGTTGCGGCGGCGCTTGTTGAGCTTGATGATCTTGAACTCGTACTTGTGACCGAGCAGTTCGTCGATGTTCGGAACGCGACGCAAGGCGATCTGCGAGCCCGGGAGGAACGCATCGACGCCCATGAGGTCGACGACCACGCCACCCTTGATCTTCTTGACGAGCGTGCCTTCGACCGGCATGTCGCTTTCGTAGGCCACGCGGATGCGTTCCCACACGCGCATGAAATCGGCCTTCTTCTTCGACAACACCACCGAGCCTTCAGCATCTTCGAGATGCTCAAGGAGCACTTCGACTTCGTCGCCGACCTTGAGGTCGGGCATGTCCTTGAACTCTTCGAGCGGGATCGTGCCTTCGGACTTGAAGCCGATGTCGAGGACGACGAGGTTCTCGCGGATTTCAAGCACCGTCGACTTGACGATCTCGCCTTCTTCGATAGAAGCGAGGGTGCCGTTGTACAACTCCATCATCCGCTCATACTCGTCGGACGTGAACTCGTCCTCTTCGTAGAGCTCAGGGCGACGGTTGGCGAGCGGACGCAATTGGCTCTTTTGGAGATCGCGCTTTTCGCGCGGCGTCAGCTTGCTGTGCGACGGCTCATCATCGCCGAATCCTGCGGCGGCGAGCTCGGCGTTCAGTTCGGTGCTCAGTTCGATGGTCATACTGGTCGGGTTCTCCACATCGCGGAACTGCACTCGCCGCGCCGAGAAAGGGGTAAAAAAAGGTTCCGGCTGGAATGCCGGAACCTTGAAACGTAGAGGGGCATGAATGGTGAAGCAACGGGGGGCGCCAACATCGGCCGCTTCCGCCCTGCCGGTTCGTCCCGCACCCACCGTACGTCGGCCACGCGCGTACCGCCCAGTGGTCTGAGAAGCGGGTGGCCCTAGCGCCGCGCCGCTCGGGCCAGCGCCACGATGCGGGCCACCTGCTCTTCCTGGGTGAGGGCGGTGGTGTCGATCGTGATGGCATCACGGGCCGGCGCGCTCTGGGTGGCATCGAGCGCATCGCGGGCGACCAGCGCCTCCGTCTCCTCGGCGATTTCGGGATCGATGGGATGACGTCCAAGGCGCTGGATCAGCCGACGACGTGCCCGCTCCCATGGGTCCGCGATGAGAAACACCTTTAAGGCGGCATCGGGGAACACGGTGGTGCCGATGTCCCGTCCGTCCACCACCACGTCGGTGCTGTTCGCGGCCTGCCGAACCTGCGCGTTCACCCATTGCCGTACGGCTGCCATCTGGGCCACCCGCGAGACCTGCCGAGTGACGGCAGCATCACGTAGCGCCTCGTCAGCGTCCAGACCATCCACCGACGGAAGCACGGACCGCTCCGTGAGCCGCTGCCCGACCCGGTGCGCCTGCGCCAGCAGGCCGTCAGCGCTCCAGGCTTCGGGGGCAGCGCCACTCTGCACTCCCAGATAGGCAATGGCCCGATAGAACGCGCCGGAATCGACATGGTGCACCCCTAACCGCTGGGCCACCCACTGCGAGGTGGAGCTCTTGCCGGAGGCCGCCGGGCCATCGATGGCGATCACCAAGGGGGCGGACCCTCGCGGCCGCCCGCCGGCGTGGGAGGTGTCGGCCGGCACGATGACGCGGGCGAGGTCGGCCCAGAAGGTCGGGTAGGACACGGCGACGCAGCCCGGATCATCGATGGTGATGCGATTGGTCGGCAAGGCGCCCAGAATGCCGAAGGCCATCGCGAGGCGGTGATCGCCATGCGTGGCCACGTGACCTCTGAGGGGGCGCGTCGACCCGACGATACGCATCCCATCGGGACGTTCCTCAACCTCTGCCCCCAGCGCACGCAGGTTCGCGACGACCGCCGCGATACGATCGCTCTCCTTGACGCGCAGTTCGGCGGCGTCTGAAATGATCGTTTCTCCCTCGGCGCAGGCGGCGAGGCAGGCGAGCAACGGTAATTCATCGATACAGCGCGGGATTTCGTCCCCGCCGATGGTCGTGCCGCGCAATGCGGCCGGGACGATGACCAGGTTACCGACCTCCTCGCCGCCCATGGTGCGGACGTTCTCAATGCGACAGTCCACGCCCATGCGTTGAAAGACGTCGAGGGCGCCAGTACGGGTCGGATTGAGGCAGACATCCGTCAGCGTCAGCGATCCCGAGTCCGCCAACGCGGCCAGCGCGATGAAGAACGCCGCCGACGAGGGATCGGCGGGGACCTCGACGTCGAGAGGCTGTACCGTCTGCCCGGCGGCCAGCACCACACCATCGGGGCGCACCTCGAGCGAGACGCCGCGCGCCGCCAGCATCCGTTCGCTGTGGTCGCGGGACCGCGACGGTTCCCGCACCTGCACGGCCACACCGGCGGCGAGCCCCGCGAGCAGGATTGCGCCTTTGACCTGCGCGCTGGACTGCACGTTGTCCCATTCGATGGACTGGAGCGCCGCCCCCGTCACGCGCATGGGCAAGCCCTCGTGCCCCTCGGGCCCTTCAAAGTCGACCGACGCGCCCATCGCGCGCAGCGGCACGGCGACGCGGCGCATCGGGCGACGACTGAGACTGGCGTCGCCTTCGAAGCGCGCGGTGCACTGTGCCAGACCGGAAATCAGGCCGGCCATCAGCCGCGTGGTAGTCCCGCTGTTCCCGCAATCGAGCGGCCCCGCGGGCGACGATAACCCACCAACACCGACGCCCTTAATCACGATATCGGGCCCCAGCACCGGGATGGGCACACCCATGGCGCGTAACGCCTCGGCCGTGGCCTGCACATCAGCGGATTCGAGAATCGCGCGCACGCGGGATGGTCCGACGCCGAGCGCGCTGAAGATCAGCGCGCGATGACTGATCGACTTGTCACCAGGCGTACGGATTTCCCCACGAACTTCGAGCGATGCCGTCGACTCCGCGTTGGACATCAGCGCAGCCACGCCTCGAGCGCGGTCGCGGCATCAGTCCGATCATCACGGTACTTCACGATGACCGGTGTCTGGAGCGACAGCCCTTCGCGTTCGCCAAACGCCGAGCTGACGCGGCGCGCCCCCGGCACGACGACCGCCCCCTCGGGGATCTCGAGCGGACGATCGGCGGTGGCGCGGTGCACCGTCTCGCGCACCAGATCGTACACCGGCGTGCCACGCGTGAGAATGACGCCCGCCCCCAACACGGCGCGGGTGCGCACGACGGTCCCTTCGTACACGCCGCAGTTCCCACCGACGATCACGTCATCCTCGATAATGACGGGCGCGGCGTTCACGGGCTCCAGCACGCCACCGATCTGCGCGGCCGCACTCAGGTGCACCCGCTCACCGATCTGCGCACACGAGCCGACCAGCGCGTGTGAGTCAATCATGGTGCCGCGTCCGACCCAGGCTCCCACGTTCACGTACATCGGCGGCATACAGACGACGGACGGAGCGAGATACGCTCCACGCCGAACGGTCGACCCACCGGGCACGATGCGGACCTGATGCTCCAGGCGGAAATCACGCGTCGGGAACGTGTGCTTATCGAAGAAGTGAAAGGGTCCGCTGCCCGACGACATCTCGACCACGCGCCCCACGCGGAAGCCGAGCAGGATCGCGCGCTTCACCCAGGGGACGGCATGCCATGTGCCGTCTGCGGCACGCTCAGCGGCACGAATCTCTCCGCGTTCGAGCAGCGCGATGCAGTGATCAAACAGATACTGCGCATCCGCGGGGAGTGGTGCGCCGCTATCGAGGATGAGTGGATCGTTGAAACGGGCTTCGAGTTCGGTCAGCGAGAAAGACATGATCTAGAGGGTCTCGACGGAAGCGAGGGCACGACGCACGGTATCGTGATGTACGTCGGCCAATGGCAGGAGGGGAAGTCGGAGCACGTTCTGCATGCGCGCCTGCAGATGCAGCATCGCTTTCGCAGGAATGGGATTGGACTCGATAAAGGCCGCGTGCACCAGCGGCGCCAGACGCGCATCAAGACGCCGAGCACCGGCCAGATCACCACGCGACATGGCGTCGGTTAACGCGACGACCAGATGCGGGACCACGTTGGATACGACCGAGATGACGCCATCACCACCGTGCGCCATCACCGCCAGCGTCAATCCGTCATCCCCGCTGAACACGCCGAATCCATCTGGTCGATCACGAATGATGTCCGCGATCTGACTGATGTTCCCCGAGGCTTCCTTCACCGCGATGAATCGAGGATCAGCGGCGAGTTCGAGACAGGTACGGGTCTCCAGATTGATCGCCGTGCGCCCAGGCACGTTGTACAGCACGATCGGCAGGTCGCAGGCATCAGCAATCGCGCGAAAGTGCGCGAGCAGCGCACGCTGCGGCGGTTTGTTGTACATGGGCGTGACGTGGAGCAGCTGCGTGGCGCCCGCCGCCTTCGCCTCCAACGACATCGCGATGGCCTTTGCGGTGTCATTGGAGCCCGCACCGGCGACCACGGGGACGCGCCCACGCACCTGCTCGACGGTGAGCTCCACGACGCGACGGTATTCGTGCATCGTGAGCGTCACGGCTTCGCCGGTCGAGCCGCACGGGACGACAAAGTTGATGCCCTGCTCCACCTGCCACTCGACGAACGCCCGCAGCGCCGCCTCGTCAATGCTGCCCGTGGCGGTGAACGGCGTTACCAGGGCGGTGCCGCTTCCGCGAAGTGCTTGCGCTGTCATGTCTCTGATCTCTGTCGCTACGGGGTGGCGTCGAACGCGAGCACATCATGCATGCCGTACAGCGCCGGCGAGCGCCCGGCGGCCAGCCATCGTGCGGCCGTGAGCGCGCCATCGGCGAAGACGCGACGATCGCGCGCCTCGTGCACGAGGCGGATCTGCTCAAACGGTGCGTCAAAGATGACTTCGTGCGTGCCGGGAACTGATCCGACCCGCACACTGGAAATTGGCACCGCGCGACCGAGGCCACGTTCGACGCGCTCCCCCACGGCGATCCCCGTGCCGGAGGGCGCGTCCTTCTTGGCCGCATGATGCGTCTCGACGATATGCGCATCGAAGGCGCTGATCTGCCGCATACGCCGTCCAGCCTCTTCGGCGATGGCGAGGAACAGCTGCACGCCGATGGAGAAGTTGGGCGCGGTCAATGCCGCACACGCGTGCTGCGCGACGCCCTGCCGCAGTGTGTCGTGCTCAGCCAACCACCCCGTGGTCCCCACCACGACCGGACATCCGACCGCGAGACATGCGAGCGCGTTGCCCACGGCCACGTCGGGCTGCGTGAACTCAATAGCGACCTGCGCGCCATGCAGCGCCTCGCGCGTCAGCCCACGCGCCATCGCGGCAGCATCGAGTCGCGCCACCACCTCCACACCGCGTTCGGCAGCGAGTGCATCGATCGCACGTCCCATGCGTCCCATGCCGATGAGCGCCACGCGCACCGGCGCACCGGATGACGGCGAACCGCTCACGCGGCCGTCTCAAAAAACGTCCGGTGGAGACGTTGCATCGCGGGTACGACTTCGGCGTCGTCAATCACGAGCGTGAAGTTGATACCGGTCGCACTCAGAGACGCCATGTAGACCGGCACCGGACCCAGGGCGGCAATGGCGTCGGCAATCGCGCGGCTGCCGTCGGCAATCCCGGCGCCGACGATGGCGACAATCCCGCGCTGACGCTCCACGGAGACATCACCGAACTCCATGAGGTCCGTGACGACATGATCGAGATTGGTCGCGTCATCCAGCGTGACCGAGATGGACACTTCCGATGTTGCGACCACATCCACCGAGACGCGATGGTTCTCGAACACCTCGAAGACGCGTCGCAGGAATCCGGGGGCAAGCAGCATGCGCGCCGAACGCAGCTTCACCACGGTCGTGTCGCGCTTACCGGCAATGGCGCGAACGGCCATGCGCGGGGCCTCGAAGGTGATCATGGTGCCGTGCCCTTCGGGATTGCGCGAATTGAACACGAACACGGGAATGCCGCGTTGCACCGCCGGCGAGATGGTGCTCGGGTGCAGCACTTTCGCGCCGAACGATGCGAGCTCCGCGGCCTCGTCAAAACGGATGCGCTCAATGAGCCGCGCATTGGGCACAATGCGCGGGTCCGCCGTGAGCATGCCGTCGACGTCGGTCCAGATCTCGATGGCTTCGGCCCCGACGGCGGCACCTATGAGCGATGCCGAAAAATCGGACCCGCCCCGTCCAAGGGTCGTCGTGATGCGGCCTGGTGCCGAGCCGACGAAACCGCCGATGACTGGGATGTTGCCCTGCTCAACCAGCGGCAGCACATGCTGGCGCACCGCGCGCTCGATCTCCACGGCGTCGGGTTCGGCCCGCGTGAACTGATCATTCGTCTTCATCACGTCACGCGCATCGACAAAGACCGCGGGGAGTCCGCGATGCCGAAACGCCGCCGCCACGATTTGCGAGGAGAGCAGCTCGCCGACGGCCGCGACGGTATCGAGCGAGCGCGGCGTCAGATACCCCAGCGTCCGAAACGCCTCGGCTAGATGCGCCAACTCGTCGAAGCCCGCGCCGATCTCCTCGGCGATCTCGTCCGCCTCGGCAGAACCGATCAGGAGCGCCGCCGCCTCGCGGAGGTGACGATCACGCAGCTGCTCAATGGCCTGCAACGCCACGAGCAGTTCACCCGATGCCGCCTTCTGCGCGATATCGAGCAGCACGTTGGTCGCACCGCCCAACGCGGATACGACCACGATCGGGTCCCGCGACGCCTTGCCGCGAATGATGGCCACCGCGCGATCGATGGCGGCGGCATCCTGGACGGACGTTCCGCCGAATTTGCAAACGATCACCGGGACGCGAGCCCGGCCAACTGTCCTGTCGCCACGAGCAGCTCCGCATTGAGCACCGAGCCACCGGCCGCCCCGCGCACGACGTTGTGCGCCATGGCCACGAGGCGAAGATCGAGAATCGGATCAGCGCGCACGCGCCCGATGGTGACGGCCATGCCATTGCCGGCCGGCGCGTCACGGCGCGGCTGCGGTCGATCGACATCGTCGCGAATGATGAGTGCCGGCGACGGGGCGCTCGGCAATCCACGAACGGCTTCGACGCCGGTCCACGCGCGAAGCACCTCAAGTGCCTCGGCCGGCGTGGGCGTCCGCTCAAAACCAACCGACATGCACACCGTGTGTCCGTGCTCGACGGCCACGCGGTTGGCGTGGGCGCTCGTCACAATAGGCGCCGGCACAATGGAGACGCCATCGAAGGTGCCGAGCAGCTTGACCAGCTCCGTCTCGATCTTCGGCTCTTCGTCGCCGATATACGGGATGACATTGCCGAGAATATCGAGCGACGGCACACCCGGATATCCCGCGCCCGAGACAGCCTGCATCGTGGTCACGAACACCTTGCGAACGCCAAACGCTGCGTGCAACGGCGCCAGCGCCATCGCCACCACCGTGACGGCACAGTTGGCATTCGTCACGATGCCGCCGGGCCAGCCGCGTTCGCGACGCTGCCGCGTGAGCAGACCCAAGTGATCGCCGTTCACTTCGGGGATCACCAGCGGCACGTCGCCCTCCATGCGGTAGTTCTTCGCATTACTGAGCACGAGCCGTCCCGCCGCCGCAAAGGCCGCCTCGACGTCACCAGCCACCGACGAATCGAGTGCGGAGAACACGATGGGCGACGTGATCGCCGACGGGTCGCATGGCCCAACGGTGAGCCGAGCGATGTGGTCAGGCAGCACGCCCTCGAGCCACCGCGCTGCTTCGTGATACGGTTTCCCCGCGCTGCGCTCAGAGGCCGCGACCTCGACCAGGTCAAACCACGGATGGCCGTGCAGATGGCGGATGAAAGCCTGACCGACGGCACCGGTCGCACCGAGAACGGCGACAGGCCAGCGTTGCATGGGAGGAGTCATGTGAGGAGCGTGCGGACGATGTGCTCGTAAGCGAGAACAGCTGCTTCGAGTTCGGTGGTATCGATGTACTCGATGGGCGTATGCGCAACGTGGATGGAGCCGGGCCCGAACAACAGGGGGGTGCCCCATCGATCGAGCAGCGGCACGTCGCTGGTGTACGCCACGGGTTCTATCTCGAAGCCCGGAATGACGTGAAACTTCTGCGCGGGAATATGTGATCCCCACACCAGTTCCGCCGATGATCCGGCCCACGCCGTGAAAGCCGCCTTCACCGGTTCGACGTCACCCACGAGCCGAATCATGATTTCGGCCTCGGCGAGTCCCGGCACGATGTTCGCTTCGGTCCCCGCGCGAAGCACGCCGATGTTGTACGTCGTCGCACCGAGCAGCGCATCGACCGGGAGCGCCACGTTTCGCAGCGTGGGGAGGAGATCCAGCATCGGCTCAAGCGCGCTACTGCCAAGATGCGCGTAGGCGGAGTGCGCCTCGCGTCCGCGCACGCGCACAATGACGCGCTGCGCACCCTTGGAACCGGACGCCAATTTGCTCTCGGTCGGTTCGCCGTTCACGAGCCACTTGCTTGTCGCGGGCAACCGATTGGCCGCACGGGCACCTGGGGAGCCCTTCTCCTCGCCAACGACGAAGAGCAGATCAACGCGATCTTCGCCCGCGTCCGCGAGCTGCTGAGCGGCGATGAGCATGGCAGCCGCGATGCCCTTGGCATCGCACGCGCCGCGTCCGTACAAGCGCGATCCTTCGAGGCGCGGCGGCACGTACGGGGGCACCGTATCCAGATGCGTCGACAGGGTGACGCCGCCACCGCGCCGCGTCGCCCAGACGTTCGAGCGCTGTGGTTCGACTTCTTGTACAGTGACGTTCCACCCACGCGAGACAAGCCAGCGGGCTACGAAGTCCACCGCCTCCCGTTCACGACCGGTGGTGGATTCAAGCGAGAGCAGTTCTGTGGCGAGCGCGATGACGTCTGACATGCGCGGAAAATAGTGAGGCGCATGCCGTTGCGCGCCTGTTCGCCACGCTGCAATCGCTCAGCGAAATCCGGATGCGATGGTAGCGGAGAGTTCCGCGTCGCTCATGACATCATCCCATCCCTGCGGCACCAGCGCGATCACGCGCTCCGCGCCGGAATTGCACTCGATGGCGACAACGTCTGTGCCAGACGCGGCCTCCGCCTGCGCGGTGGGGACCACAGGGAGTTCGAGGCAAATCCACGTCACACCGCGTTCATCGCGTACCGTCCGCATCGTCAGCTCCTGATTAGTACCCGGAGTGGGGCTCGAACCCACATAGCCTTGCGACTAAGGGATTTTAAGTCCCTCGCGTCTACCAGTTTCGCCATCCGGGTGTCGGAAACGCCATCGGGAGCGCTTAACACGCTCCCGATGGCCCAGCCGTACCGCTGATTTTGAGAGCGGGAAACGGGACTCGAACCCGCGACCCCAACCTTGGCAAGGTTGTGCTCTACCAACTGAGCTATTCCCGCGAACAGCGCTCCCTCTTCAACAGACCGAAGCGCAGACACGCCCCACACTATAACCCGACGTCCGCCACGGAGACAAGCGACGGCCAATTTCCCGGATCAGCCGCGCACTCCCAGCGCGTGCGCCGCGTACCACACCGTGTACGCGAGCAGCCCCGCCAGCGCCGCGTCGCCGCCATTCTCCGTCGCACGTCCCTCGGCATCGACCGACTCCGCGGCGATCCCATTGTCCAGCGGCGCGCGGCGCAACCACGCCAGCACCTCATTGGCATCGGGACCCAACAGGCGTGCTAACTGCGGGGCCAGTGCGGACGTCTCGCCCGAGACCGCCCGCACGGAACGCCGGTAGAGGGAATCCTCACGGTCCAACGCGTCATACATGGGCAACCAGAGCAGGGATCCGACCGGATCATCCTCCAGCGACGAGCCGCCCGCCAGATCGATCGCGGTCGCCAAGCGGGCTTTCCCACCACGATCCACGGCGAAGTGCCGCAGCATGGCCGCACGGACCGCTGCGGGGTCCTCCACCGCGGCGGCCGCCTCTTCGTCCAGCGTGCGACGGAGCACATCGAGCGCTTGGGCCACCACGGCATTCCCGTGCAGCGTGAACGGGTGCGGCGCCTGCCCGCCCGAGGGCAAGACCTCGGTGGAGAACAGGGGAATGCGCGAATCGCGACGTGCGGCGATATCATCGGCGGCGAGGTACAGCGTATCGGCGACGACCGGCTCCTCGACCACTTGATCGTCGTTGCTGTCCCTGATGTATCGATCGGTCGCGATCGCGAAAGCCGCCGGCCCTTCGATGGCAAAGCCCGGTTGGAAGAGCGTGCCGTCGAAGTAGTGCACCCCCTGCCCCGGCGCATAGCCATGCAACTCGCAGGCGCGGACGAGGAGTTCGCGTGCCAGTCCGGTGTCCGCCAGTTGCACCGCCGGCAAGGTCCAGAGCAAGGCCTCGAAGTCGCGCACCGTCACGCCGGCGGAATGCCATGGCGCGCGTGACCGCATGAGGTAGTAATGCGCGTCGTCGAGGGCCCGACCCACGCCGTAGAAATACGCGAACAGCAAATTGCGGTTCACGAGCCGATCGATGCCCTCACTGCCCGTGACCTGCTCCATCGCCGAGAGCGCCTCGCGCGTCGCCGTCAGCAGCGCACGCCAGCCGCGACGACGCATGACACTCACCGTGGCCTGCGCTCCATCGCGCTCCGGCCCGACGGCCAGATAGAACGCGCACTGCACCGACGCGTTTGGCGCGATGACGAGATCGCGCCGCACGGCGAACGGGCGCGCCTCGCGCGACGAATCAGCGGGCGCCTCAAGTCGGGCCGGCCCGTCGGCGCCGATGGCCAGCGCACATAAGCCAGGAATGGCCGTGCCCTCGAGCAAGAGCACATCGTCGGCGCCGACACTCACCAAATGCTCATCGTCAAACGGACGCGCGGACCGCACGCGCTGCTGCCGATGGCCAAGCGACCCCTCCAACGCGACTTCGACGCGAACGTCCTCGCTGCCGCGGTTCTCGACGCCGATGGTGTACACGGCACCGGCCATGTCCGCATCACGCCCGTACGGGGCAAATACGGTTCCGCGCACGAGGAGTGAACCGATCGTGCAGGTGAACGTCGGCAGCCAGCCGACCGATTGCTCCCACGCGATGCCTTCGGCCGCCAGCGCGCAGATCTCGCCATTCACACGAATCACGGGGACGCACAGCGGGGTCCCGGTGCCGGTTTCAAAATGCGGGCTGCCCGCGAACTCAATGGCGGCTCTGGCCCCGCGGTGCAGCACGCCCACCGCATGCAAGGCACCATCGGCGGGATTGATGCACGGGAGCGACAGCCAGTGGTTGCCGGTCAACTGCCATGGAACGGTCGGTATCTGCACAGGGGCTCGAACGAAGAGGAAAGCAAGAGGGTATAATCTACACATCACCTTTCGAATCCACGCCTTATCCGCCGCATGGTTCTGACGTCACCGCTGCCGAGCCGTCCTACGATGTCGTTCTCCGCTCGGCCTCGTGCCCTGTCCTGCCTCGTGCTGTTCGTCACGCTCTGTGGCGCCCCCACGCGCTGGCGTCCCGTCGCCACGGCGCAGGCCGTCGCGGGTGCGGGTGCTGACGCGCGGCCGCTCCCGCGTGGCACCGTTCGCATGCGGGTCGCGGGTATCTGGGACGGCTATGACCGGACGTTCCGCGCGGATAGCACGCGTCCCCTGCTGTCGACCCTCCGCACCGACGCCTTCGGCGTGCGGGCCCTTCCTCAGCTCACCGCGGCGCAAACGGCAATTCGCACGCTCAGCGGCGTGTCGTCGTTTGCACTGTCGTTGGGGACGCTTGAGGCGAGCGGCGACGCACGCACCGTCGTGACCCCGTTTGCGCTGGACATCGGGGTGACCGATCGGCTCTCCATCGGTGTGGTGATCCCCTACGTCGAAACGCGCAACAACGCGCTCTTTATCCTCAATCGCAGCGGCACCAGTGCGAATGTGGGGCAGAACCCCGCCTTCGCCGCCTCCGGCGGTGCGACGGCTCGAGCGGCGAATGGGGCGCTCCTTCGACAACTCGCGCGCTCACGCACCCAGTTGACCGCCGAGATCGCGCGGTGTGCCGCAGTGTCTGCGACCAACTGCGATGCCATTCGTGCCAATCCCACCGGCGCGGCGCAGGCCATCGCCCTCGCGTCCGCCACGCAGAGCGCCATCGTCGCCGTCTACGGCGACAGTGTGCGTGGCGGTGCGCCGGTGGTGCCCATCCGCAGTTCGGCCACGCAGAGCAGCATCGACGCGCGCATTGAGGCGCTCCGCGTCGCCTTCGTCGGATTCGGCATCACGAGCCTCACCTCCGGCACGCTGCCCGCCGCCGCCTCCATCGTGAACGGCCCGGCGGCCATCGCGCGCATCGCGCGCGATTCTGCGTACGGGCTCGATTACGAAACCCTCGGTGGCACACGACGCGCAGGCATTGGTGACATCGACCTCACCGCCACGTACCTATGGCTCAACACGCTGGGATCGCGGCCCGTCCAGTGGCTCGCGGCATCGCACGTTGGGGTGCGGAGTCAGATCACGGCTGGGTGGCGCTTCGGCACAGCGGGTGCCGATCGCTCGAACGATGCGTTCGACATCCCCATCGGTGAGGGCGCTAATGCGATGCTGATTCGCTCCACGACCGACGTGGTCGTCTCGCGCCGATTCTGGCTCAGCGGCACGCTCCGCGTGTCCCAACCGCTCGCCGATCAGGCGATGCTGCGACGTCCGCTGCTGGACGAGGCGAATCTCTTTGTCCCGTCAGTGACAGGTCGCGCCGAGCGAACACTGGGCCGACGGATTGAGGCCGAGATCGCGCCTCGCCTGGTCATCGGTCAATTCCTCGGACTCTCAGCGGGATACGTGTACCGCCGAGCGTCCAGCGATCGCTACGCGTTCGCGCCGTTGGCGGGCGTAGAGGCCGCCACCACGGACGCCGCGACGACCGTGAGCGCCCCGGCCCAGTCCCTGCAGTCCGTGCTCTTTGGCGTGACGTTTTCGACGATGTCGAGTTTTGTGCGCGGACGTGCGAAGTGGCCGGTAGAAGTGATTTTCACGCACGCGGAACCGCTGTCGGGCAGCGGTGGCGCGGTGCCGGCCGTCGCGACTGACCGCCTCGAATTGCGACTCTACTCGGGCTTTCCGCGCCGCTGAGCCGTGCCGCGTTTTGACGGCGCGGCAACATCGGTCTGCACATCCACGCGTCCGCGCTCCAGCAGTTCACGCGCATGTGCACGGCTCACCTCGCGATCCGGATCGCCACCCAGCATGCGGGCGATCTCCACGACGCGAGCCTCGTCGAGCAGAACCGTGGTGTCCGCCGTCGTGACCGTGCCGACCGCGCCCTTTCTCACCACCACGTGATGGTGGGCACGCGCGGCGATCTGCGCGAGATGCGAGATGGCGAGCACCTGATGATGCCCGGCAACGCGTCGCATGAGCGCCCCCACCTCCCACGCGACCGCACCGCCGATGCCGGCATCGACTTCGTCGAAGACGAGTGTGGGCACCTGCTGCAAGCGCGCCAAGACGGTGCTGAGCGCGAGCATCACGCGCGCCAATTCGCCGCCGGACGCAATGCGCGCCAGCGGGCGCAACTCGCTCCCCGCGTTCAGCGCCGCAAGAAATTGCACGCTCTCGGCGCCGCCTTCGCCAATGACGTCGAGCGCGTTCAGCACGACATCAAATCGGCCGTCCGGCATCCCGAGCTCCGGCAGGAGCGCCGCCACGGACGCGGCCAACTGTTTGGCCCCCGATGCCCGCCGGTGCGTGAGCGTCGCGGCGGCTTCGTTCAACGCGCCTTCGGCGCCGGCGCGCGCGTCGCGAATTGCCCGCAGGTCGAGCGCCCCGCCATCGACCAAGTCCAACTCGCTGCGCGCCTGCTCACCCATCGCGATCACATCCACCAGCGTCGGACCGTATTTCCTCGTGAGCCCCAGCAGGACGTCACGACGGGACTCGAGCTTCCGCAATCGCGCCGGATCGGCGTCAATCTGCTCGGCGTACCCTTCGAGTTCCCGCGACAGCTCGTCGAGCGAATACACCGCGCCGTCGAATGTCCCTTGCCAGCGCTCCGTATCCGGATCGATTCGGCCGAGCGCCGTGAGGGCGCGACGCACGACGCCAAGTCGCGCCAGTGCTGCCCCGTCATCACCATTGATGGCGGTCGCGGCCTGTACGGCCAGATTGCGCAGCTCCCCCGCGTGACTCAGCCGTCGAATATCGGCCTCGAGCACGTCGTCCTCGCCAGCGACGGGTCGCGCCTCTTCGATTTCGCGCACCACGAAGCGAAGGTAGTCGGCACGACGCTCGGCGTCGTGCCGCCGAGTTTCCAGTTCACGTTCGCGCGCCCACAACGCCGCCCGCTGCCCGTGGGCGTCGAGCACCCGAGCGCGTTCGACCTCTGCACCGACAAACGCGTCCAGCGTCTCACGCTGATGCTCAGACTCGAGCAGCTGACGCGAATCATGTTGACCATGCACGCTGACCAGCAGTGCACCGATTTCGGCGAGCACCGCCGCAGTCACGGTGGAGCCGTTGATCCACGCGCGCGAGCGTCCATTGCTCCCGATCTCGCGCTTGAGCACCAGCAGCTCATCGTCGGCCTCAATACCGCGCGCATCAAGCGCCGCCCTGACGCCCGCGCCACGCTTGACGTCGAAGACCCCCTCAACGGTGGCTTTCTCACTCCCGGCACGTACGCGATCCGACGCGGCACGCTCCCCGAGCAACATGCCAAGGGCACCGACGATCAACGACTTCCCAGCCCCCGTCTCGCCGGTCAGGACGTTCAGTCCCTCGGCCAAGGGCAACGTGACCGCATCGATGACGGCGACGTTGCGAAGGCGCAACTCAATGAGCATGGTCGAGCGACTCCGCGTTCGTAGACGTACGCTAGACGGCCTCGCCGTCTCGCTCGCTCAAGCCACCCCAGCCGAGCTTACGACGCATGCGACTGAAGAATGTCGTGCCAGGGAAGCGGACAATGCAGACCGGACTCGGCGCGCGACGCACCACCAGCGTCTCACCCGCCGTGAAGGTAGTGCCAACCTGACCGTCGATCGTTACCAAAAGCTCGTCCGGCCCATTGTCAGCCCGCACCTTCACCACGGCCTCTGGGGGGAGGACGAGTGGTCGCATTGCGAGCGTATGGGGAGAAACGGGCGTCAACACGATGCTCTCGAACGTCGGCACCACGATCGGTCCACCGGCAGACAGCGAATACCCGGTCGATCCCGTGGGGGTGGACATCACGAGCCCGTCGGCCGAATACGTGCCGATCAACTCATCGTCGATAATCACCGAGAGTTTGACCACGCGCGCGAAGCCGCCCTTGTGCAGGACCACGTCGTTCAGCGCGACCCAGTTGCAGCGTTCCTGGCCGTCCCGATCGAGCGTGGCGGAGTACAGCGCCATGCGCGCTTCAGACGTGAAGTCCCCCGCCGCGAATCGGCGGACACCCGATTCAAATTCTTCCGCGCTACAGCTGGTGAGAAACCCCAGCCGTCCGAGGTTGATACCGAGGATGGGAATCGTGCGCCCCGCGAGAAACCGCGCCCCACGTAGCAGGGTGCCGTCACCGCCCAAGGTGAAGAGCGCATCGATGTCATCAGGGCTCCGCAGATGCTCACCGGCCTCCGCGATGTTCCAGAGATCATCCTCGAAGGCCAGCGTGAGCCCAAGCGCAGGCGCGATGTCCAGCAAGGTACCGAGGATTGCCGGGAGGCCCTCGTAGCCCCGATGCCCGATCACGCCAACCCGCGTCACCCTGCAAGCACCTCGGTTTCGCGCAGTGCCCTCACGCGATCCGCGATGCCGGGCGCGTCCAGTCCGAGCGACGCCAACTGCTTCGCACGGGACGCCGAATAGATGATCCGATCGGGCACACCGTGGGTGGCGACCCGGACGGACGGGGCGAGATGCTGAATGATCGCGCTCATATAGGCGCCAAATCCGTTCACCACCGTACCCTCCTCCACCGTCAGGACGTGCGTGTGATCCGCGAGGATCGCATTCAGTGTGAGCGCATCGAACGGTTTCAGATAGCGACAGTTTACGACCGTCACATCCAAGCCTTCTGCGGCGAGCGACTCCGCCGCCTGCAGCGCGGTATTCACCATCGTCCCGACCGCGAGGATCGCGATCTCGCGTCCCCGCCGCAGCACTTCCCACGTCGCATACGGTGTCGCGGGAATCTGGGACATATCCGGTGGCGTGTCGGGCGACGCGTCGCGTGGATAACGCAACGAGAACGGTCCGTCGTTGTGTTCGACGCCGGCACGCAGCAGCCCGAGCATCTCTTCACCGTTGCGCGGTGCCGTCACTGTCATACCGGGGACCGCCAGCATGTAGGGGATGTCGTACAGTCCCATATGCGTCTCGCCATCTTCGCCGACCAAACCGGCACGATCCATGGCGAAGACCACCGGCAGATGTTGAAGCGCCACATCGTGAATGATGTTGTCGTACCCGCGCTGCAGGAACGTCGAGTAGATCGTCACGATGGGGTGAAGCCCCTGCGTTGCCATGCCGGCCGCGAAGGTCACGCCGTGCCCCTCGGCGATCCCGACGTCGAAGAACCGTTCCGGATACGCCTTCGCAAACGCGCCGGTGCCGGTGCCGCTCGGCATCGCGGCGGTGATCACCACGACGTCCTTGCGCTCCGCGCCAAGCTGCTGCAGCCCCTTGCCGTAGACGGCGGTCCACGCCGGATTGGCGGTGCTCGCCTTGAGCTGCTTGCCGGTCGCGGGATCATGTCCGGGGGGTAACGCGTGCCACTTCTCGCCGTGGTCGCCTGCGGGGAAGCCGCGCCCCTTCTGGGTAATCACATGCACCAGCCGAGGCGTGTTCATCCCGCGGACCGCCGTGAACGTCTCGAGCAGCGCATCCAGATCGTGTCCGTCGATCGGGCCGAAATACCGGAAGCCCAACTCCTCGAACAGGACACCCGGCGTGAGGAACGACTTGACGCCCTCCTCCCATTTCCGGAGGAGGGTGCTCATCCCCGCGAATGGCGCCGGTGCATTGTCCACCAACTCGCCAATGCGCGACCGCAGGCGGTTGTACAACGGATTGCGCTGGATGCTGGTCAGGTACTTGTGCATCGCGCCCACGTTTGGGGCGATCGACATCTCGTTGTCATTCAGGATGACGATGATATCGCGATCGGAGTGCCCCGCATTGTTCAACCCTTCGTACGCGAGCCCCGAGCCCATGGAGCCGTCACCAATGATGGCCGCCACCTTGAACGACTTGCCGTTGACGTCGCGGCCAGCCGCGATACCGAGGGCCGCCGAGATGGCCGTCGCGGCATGACCGGCCCCGAAGGCGTCATACGGGCTCTCGGTGCGCTTCAAGAAGCCCGAGAGACCTTCCTCGGTCCGTAAGGTCTCCATGAGCGCGTTACGCCCCGTGAGGACCTTATGCGGATAGCCCTGATGCCCCACATCCCAGACCAGCTGGTCCGTTGGCGTATCGAACACCGTATGCAACGCGATGCTCAGCTCGACCACGCCCAATCCGGCACCGATGTGTCCACCGGTGCGGGAGCAGATGTCGATCAACCGCTCGCGCATATCCTGCGCGAGCGTGCGGAGCTCATCACGCGACAGCGTTTTGAGGTCGGCTGGAGATTGAACGCCTTCGAGAATTGACATGGAGGACTCGTGTGGTGCGGCGCGCTGCGGGCACGCCGGGGTAGTGGGCGCGTTTACGAGCGCCGTTCAACGATAAAGCGAGCGAGCTGTTCCAACGTCGGCGTCAACAGGTGTTCTTCGGCAAGCGCGGCACATCCATCCTCGATCAGCGCCACCGCTTTCGCAATCGCCCCCTCGACACCCAACAGGGCCGGATAGGTGCTCTTGTGCAAGTCGATGTCACGGCCAGCGGTCTTGCCCAATTCGTCCGTCGTTGCGGTGATATCCAGCACATCATCGGCGATCTGAAAGGCCAAGCCAATCGCGGAGCCGTAGCGCGCAAGCGCTTCGCGGCGCGCCACACTGGCGCGCGCGGCACGAGCGCCGAGCGTCACGGAGGCCGTGATGAGCGCGCCGGTTTTCAAGCGATGTACCCGCTCCAAGGCATCCACCGTGACGTGTAATCCCTCGGCCTCGAGATCGAGCAGTTGCCCACCGATCATCCCGCCACCACCGGACGCCACCATCAATTCGCGGACGATGTCCCCCGCCTCAGCGTCGGGAAGTCCCAGCGCCCGTGCCGAATGCCACGCCGCGCGCGCCGCCAG
>CALQGY020000083.1 GCA_943330235.2 Candidatus Kuenenia stuttgartensis | reverse complement strand
GACACGTTCTGTACTGTCGCGAGGCGCGGCGTGTACGGCCCTGCACGCCGCGCAGCGAGCAGCGCCGGCCGGTGATCACACGCGGCGGAGCGCCCGTAGCTGGACGTTCGCTAATGCGTATTTACGAGGGCGTATTCGCGAATGCGTACTTGCAAATGCGCTTTCGCGAATGCGTGTTGGTTATCTCGCGTTCGCTGACATCCCAGCCATGTCGTCGCGATACGCATGACGTCGTTCAGACTCGCACGCGTTCCAACGGAAAAACCGTGACGTCCACACCGGGCGAATAGAGCACGTGATCCGGCGGGCGGCCCGTTGGCGTGAATCCGTTCAGCGCGAGGAGTTGCTCATCCACGCCGGTCACATCAGCCTGGCAGAGCGGATAGGGCTCATGCGCCACCGCGCCGCGTCGCAATCCCGACGGGCCGTGCGCATAGAGCCGATACCGCTCGACGAGGAAGAACTCGAGCGAACCGGGCACCGCCGGTGGCCGCGTCTGGCCCGGGGCATAGACCAATGATTGGCTCGCGCTTGTCGTCGGTGCGTCCATGCGCTGCGACCGCACGTGCGTCCTCCCTTCCGCGTCGCGGTGCGACGACATGCGCGCATGTTCATACGGCAGATGAAAGAGCCGCCGAGCAATCTCCACCGCGAGCCACTGGTTGGCATCCAGCGAATAGAACCAGACACCGGGCACGCCGGCGCGGTCATGCACATACGTGCGCAGGTTGAGCTCGAGAAAATCCGAGAGGCCAGGAACGGCCGGCAGGCAGCGCGGGCGCACGCGTTGCATGGCAAACGGCACCACCCCGAGATACGCGTGTCCATCGTGCGTATCGACAAACAACCCCGGTGGCAGCGAGGCCTGAATCACGTCGGCGGCGTAGTGCCAGTGCAGGAACAGCAGGTCGCTCCATCGCTGATACATGACGGCCGATCGCGCCGGCGGTTCGCATGCGGCCAGCCGCTGCGCCTCGGTGGGCCGCAACGAATTCAGCATCGTGTCCTGCGCCACGTCCGGCGCCGCGTCACGTGGCCACCACGACGATGTTCGCGACGGCGCCGGCGCCACCGCTAATGCGCGTCCGCCGGCATCCCACCGGCGGGCACCGTGGCTGGTTTGCGTAACAGGAGGATGAACGGCGAGACCGCCAAGAACGCGATGAGCACCAGAATCCACGCGTCGTTGAAGCTCAACATCAGCGCCTGCTGCTGAATCTGTCCGTTGATCACCGAGAGAGCGCCCTGATGCGCCGTCTGCGGGTCGAGTCCACGCGACTCAAACCCCCGCGTCAGGAGTTGCAGCCGCTGCTCGGTGGCCGGCGCGCCGCTGGCCGCCATGCTCACCAAGTCGACACGATACCGCTGCGTCATGTGGTTGAGCTGCGTGGCCAGGACGGCAATCCCGAAGGCGCCACCCAGCTGCCGCGACAAGTTCATCAACCCGGCCGCCTGCTGCGCCTCGGCGGGGCGGATGGTGCGATAGGCCGCGGCATTGATGGGGATGAACAGCAGTCCCAGTCCAAAGCCGCGGACAATCAGCGCGAAGCGCACATCATCCACACCGGCTGCGGTGGTGAGATGGCCCATGATCCACATGGAGACCGCAAAGAGCGCGACGCCCAGCGCGATCAGCACGCGCGGATCGGCCTTGGGTTGCTTGCCATTGAGCAGCGCGCCACAAATCAGCGCACTGGCACCAGTGGCCAGCCCGCCCGGCAGCATCACCAGCCCCGTTTCCGTGGGGGTGAAATGCAGAATGCCCTGCGCGAACAGCGGGAACAGAAAGACCCCGCCGTACAAGCCAAAGCCCAAGGCCACGAACAGGAACAGCGCCGACGCCAGCGTCGGGTTCTTCAGTACGCGGAAATTCACCACGGGCGCGCGGTTTTTCGGATGCAGCTCCCACCACACCAGCGCCACCAACGACGACACCGCAAGGATGGCGAGCCGCACAATGGTGGCGCTTTCAAACCAGTCCTTGGCGCTGCCTTCTTCCAGCACGTACTGCAGCCCGCCCACGCCGAAGGTGAGCATGGCAATACCGGCCCAGTCCACCGTCGTGGTGTGCGCCCGCTCTTGTGGTGGGTCGCGCAGAAAACTGCTCACCAGTACGGTGGACACGATCCCGATGGGCACGTTGATGAAGAAGCACCAGTGCCAGGAGTAGTGATCGGTGAGCCACCCGCCCAGCGTGGGGCCGAGCGTGGGCGCGACGATGATGCCCAGCACGAAGACGGCCTGGACGATACCCTGCTCTTCCACGGGGAAGATTTGTCGCAGCGTGGCCTGCGCCGTGGACATGAGCGCCGCGCCGCCGGCGCCCTGCAGAATGCGCCAGGCCACGAGCTGCACCAGCGAGTTGGAGGTGCCGCAGAGGAACGACGCGACGACGAAGATGACAATGGACGTGATCAGATACCGGCGTCGGCCAAAGCGCATCGCGAAGAACGCGGTCATCGGCAGGATGATGACGTTCGCCAGGATGTAGCCGGTGGAGACCCAGCCGATTTCTTCCTGTGTCGCGCCGAGGTTGCCGGCCATCTGTGGCATGGCCACGTTCACGATGGTGGTGTCGAGCACCTCCATGATGGCGGCCGTAATGAGCCCCGCGAGAATGAGCCAGCGATAGCGCCGCACGAAGGCCGCGTCGTCGCGAAAATGTTCGGTGCGGGCGTGGGCGGCGGCGCGGTCGGTAGGGACCGGGGCCGCGGAGGAGGGGGCGACAGCCATAGGCCGGAAACATAGCCGAGGGCGTCCCGGCGGCCAGACGCCGACGCGGACCGCGCCCTCGGCGGAGGAGTCCACCGCAACACGAATGCGTTTTGGCCGCGCGGTCCGACGACGGCGTCGCGGCGCGTGGTGGGTTCCAAGAAAAGCAAAAGCCGGCCACGTGGGCCGGCTTTGCCGATTCGATGCGGGACCTGCGTCGCGGTGTTAGGCCGTCTTACCCGACTTACGCCGCCGAGCCACGAAACCGAGCGTAGCCAGACCGCCAAGCATCAGCGCGTAGGTTCCGGGCTCGGGGACGGTGGAGATGTTCGCGCTGACTTGCGTGGTCTTGTTTTGGGTGTCACCGCCCCACACAACGAAATCGACGTAGTCGTTCTGCTGCAGCGTGAAGGTTTTTGAAAAATTCCACGCGCTGGCCAGAGTGGACGAGCCATCCGGATTCACATTCGTGCTGGAATACACGTACGCCATGGGCGCCGTGTTGCCGACCTGGACGGTTTGGAACATCGCCGACACGTCATACGTGCCCGCGGCTTGCGCCGTCCAGCGAGCGACCGTCGGCCCACGATACGGCCCGAAGGTCACTTGGTTCGCATTGAAGGTGATCTGGCCAAACGCGGACGTGGTGAACGTGGCGCCGGTGTTTTTGATGATGTTGGGGTCGCCGCCACCGATTTTACTCCAGCTGACTAATCCGTTCAATTCGGATGAGCCGCACGCTCCCCCCGCGCAGCTGGTGTACTGAGCGAATGCAGCAAAATCGGCCTTGCCCTTGCCGGGGCCGGCATAGAAGCCATAGGTCCACGCCCCGCTCTGCGTCGTGACCGAAAAGTCATTGGCGAGATTGTAGGTCTGCGCCGTCGCGGGGGCGGCGAGCAACGCCGTGGCAGCGAGGGCGAGGGCGAAACGTGTGGTGCGTTGCATGCTGGGGACCCGGAGAGGCGAGGGAGGGAACGGTCGCGTTCCCGCATTAAACCTCACGCTTTGCAAATCCCGCGCCTGCCAATTTGGGCCAATCAACATATTGTAATGCATTACATAACAATGTATTACAACAACACCCGTCACAAAAGGTGACATGGCGTTGCGTTAACACCACATATCGCACGCACAGGTGTGGCATCGGCACGACAGCACCAACGTACTCGTGGCAGCCCGCAGCATTTCCCTCCCCCATCCCCCGATGACCACCGCCCTTCTCATCATCGACGTGCAGCAAGGGCTGTGCACGGGCGCACACGCCGCGTTCGACGTCGCGGGCGTGCTCGCGCGCATCAATCACGTGGCCGCGCTCGCCCGCGGGGCCGGAGCGCCGGTTGTGCTCATTCAGCATGAGGCGCCCGAGGACCCGCTGCGGTATGGCTCGGCGGGGTGGCAACTGGCCGAGGGGCTGGAGGTGGCGGAGTCCGACCGGCGCCTGCGCAAGACCGCCACCGATGCGTTTCATCGCACCGAGTTGCAGGCCGTGCTACAGGCCGGCGGCGTCATCGCGCTTGTCATCTGCGGGCTGCACAGCGAGTTCTGCGTAGACACGACCACGCGCCGCGCCTTGGCGCTGGGGTATCCGGTGACGCTGGTGGCGGACGGCCACTCGACGGTGGACAACGGCGTATTGACGGCGGCGCAGATCACGGCGCATCACAACGCGACGTTATCGAACATCACGAGTTTTGGCGTGCGGGCGACGGCGGTGCCGGCGGGGGCGGTGCGGTTCGGGGGGTGAGCCGTTGCGGCCGGTACGCCGAGCGTCCGCCCGTACGCGCCGCGCGGTACCGATGTGCGGTACCGATGTGCGGTACCGAAGTGCAGGGCTGGCGCCTCACCCGCGGCGCGGTGATCAGGCGCCCCCTCCGGTACCGTCCGCGCCGATCAGGCGATAGGTTTTCCGCTCTGGCGTGGTGGCCGAGTGGTTTAAGGCAGCGGTCTTGAAAACCGCCGAACCTGAAAGGGTTCCGTGAGTTCGAATCTCACCTACGCCGTTGATATGCCCACTGTCCGCAGACTGTCCCCGCGTGTGGTCGCCCTGACCATCGCCCTCGCAGTGCCGCTCGCGATGCCACTACGCGCGCCACTCAGCGCGCAGGCAGTCATGCCGTCGGTGGCGCCGCGCGTCACCGAGCAACAGACCAACACCACCGAGCTCATTCAGGCCGTCCACGCCGTGAATGACCGCGTGCTGTGGGCATCGGGGCACGGCGGGGTGGTGCTGCGCACGCTCGACGGTGGCGCGCACTGGGAACAGCGCCCCACGCCCGCGGGGGACAGCATCGAGTTCCGGGACGTCCACGCGCTCAACGCCGACACGGCGTGGATCATGTCCGCCGGCAACGGCCCAGCCTCGCGCATCTACCGCACCGACAACGGCGGCGCGACGTGGGCGCTGCAGTACCAGAACACCGACACGCTCGCGTTCTTTGACTGCTTGGCGTTTCTTGATCGCCGCACGGGCATTGTATTCAGCGACGCGTCCGGCGATCGCACCAACATTCTGCGCACCGCGAACGCGGGCACCACATGGGCGCTGCTGCCGCCCAGTGCCGTGCCGGCGCCGCTTAAGGGTGAAGGCGCCTTTGCCTCGAGCGGCCTGTGCGTCGTGGCCACCGATGCGCGACACGCCTACATCGCCACGGGCTCGCCGGGCGCGCGCCTCTTCCGCACGCGCGACGCGGGACAACGCTGGACGCTGCAACCCGCCCCCCCGTTCGTGCGCAGTCGCTCGGCGGGGCTTACGGGCATGGCGTTCCGCACCACCACCCACGGCATCATGGTGGGCGCGGACATCGGTCGCCTGCGCACCGACACCTCGTCGGCCGTGGTGGGGGTGACCACGGACGGGGGCACGACGTGGACCATGCGCCCGCGTCCGCCGCTGCCGGGCGCCCTCTCGGGCGTGGCGTGGGTACCGGGGGCGGGCAAAGAAACGGCGGTGGTGGTGGGCTTTGGCGGGGCCTTCGTGACCCCCGACGCCGGCCGCACGTGGCAGGTGCTGAGCGACAAGATTTACACCGGCGTCGCGGCGGTGGGACGGACGGCGTGGATGGGCGGCAGCGGCGGAAAAATCACGCGATTGGACTGGTAGCCGCGGGGACGGCGCGCGAACATTCGTGTGTCTGTTGCACGGCGTCGTCATGCCGTCCCTGCCCTTCCCTCCGATCTCTCCCCCATGCGTTCGAGACTGTCCCGAGGGCGTGTGCCCCTCGCGCTGGTGCCCGTTGTGGTGGTGCCGCTTGCCGCGCTGCTGTTCGCCGCCTGCGCCGGCGATAAAGCGCCCCTCAACGAAGCGTCCGCCGATGCCAGCCGTGCCGCCTCGGCCATTGCCCCCGCACTGGCCGCCATCACCGCCGACGGGCTACTCACGCACACCAAGGCGCTGGGCGACGACTCGCTGGAGGGACGCGGCCCCGCCACGCCCGGCGAAGACAAAGCCGTGGCCTACATCACCAATCAGTTCAAGCAGCTCGGGCTGACGTCGGGGAATCCCGATGGCTCGTTCGTACAGGACGTGACGCTGCTGGGATTCACGGCGCATCCGGAAGCATCGTTTGCCATTGGCAGTCGCGTCATCCCGCTGTCGTTCCCCACCGACTACGTCGCGGTGTCACGCCACGATCGCCCAGTGATTGATGTGAACGCCGAGATGGTGTTTGTGGGCTACGGTGTGGACGCGCCCGAGTACGGATGGGATGACTACAAGGGTATGGACGTGAAGGGGAAAGTGCTGGTGATGCTGATCAACGACCCCGCCGTGCCCGACCCCAAGGACCCGACGAAGCTCGACGCGTCGATGTTCAAGGGGAACGCGATGACCTACTACGGCCGCTGGACGTACAAGTACGAGATCGCCACCGCGAAGGGCGCGGCAGGTGCCATCATCATTCACGAGACGGGACCGGCGGGCTATCCGTACGAAGTGGTGAGCGGCAGCTGGGGGCGCGAGAATTTTGATATCGCACAACCCGAAGCCACCAACACGCGCACGCTGATTGAATCGTGGATTTCTCAGCCACGCGCCGAAGAATTGTTCAAGGCCACGGGCAAGGACTTCGCGCAACTCAAAGCCGCCGCGCAGCGCAAAGACTTCAAGCCGGTCGCGCTCGGCGCCACAGCCAAGTTCCATCTGCGCAACGAGACGCGCACGGTCAAGTCGCGCAACGTTGTGGCGCAGATGGAAGGCAGCGATCCGTCGCTGAAAAGTGAGTACGTGGTGTACACCGCGCACTGGGATCATCTGGGGCGCGACACCACCATCAAGGGCGACCAGATTTTCAACGGCGCGCTGGACAATGCGTCGGGGTGTGCCACGTTGCTGGCGCTCGCGAAGGCGTATACCACGCTCGCGACACGGCCGCCGCGCTCGGTGATGTTCATTGCACTCACCGGCGAAGAGAAAGGGCTGATTGGCGCGAAGTACTACGCCGAACATCCGCTGGTGCCGCTGGAGAAGACGCTGGCCAATATCAACATGGACGGCTTCAACCAGTGGGGGCGCACGAAGGATCTGGTCGTGGTGGGCTACGGCAACAGCACGCTCGAAGACATTCTGGCCGACGTCATTGCGCCGGCCGGCCGCGTGCTGGCCCCCGATCCGGAGCCCGAGAAAGGATTCTTCTTCCGTTCAGACCACTTTGAGTTCGCCAAGAAGGGCGTGCCTGCGCTGTATCTCGACGCGGGCACGCAGTTTATCGGCAAGGACTCGACGTACGGCCGCACCAAGCGCGACGAGTACACCACCAAGGATTATCACAAGCCCAGCGATGACGTGAAGGCGGACTGGGACTTGAGCGGCGCGGTGGAAGACGATCGTGCGCTGTTTGAAGTGGGGTATCGCGTGCTCACCGCAACGCAATGGCCCACGTGGAAGCCGGGCACCGAATTCAAGGCGCGGCGTGATTCGGTGATGGCCGCGGTGAAGAAGTAATCAATCTGCGGTTGACCGCAGCCCTGCAGCGGGTGAAATTCCCCTCTCGGTCGCACCGCCTCGTGTGGGGACGTCCGGGAGGGGTGGCCGAGAGGCTGAAGGCACCGGTTTGCTAAACCGGCATAGGGGGTCAACCCCTATCGCGGGTTCGAATCCCGCCTCCTCCGCTCCGCGGGTTCGCTGCCAGTGCAGCGGACCCGCGTTGTTGTTTCAGAGGTCTCAGCGCGCCAATTAGTCTCTCGACCCCAGGGTCACGGTTTCATATGTCGTCAGCCGATCTCCGCCCGCGCGTGCGTTTCGCCCCGTCGCCCACGGGCTCCCTGCATGTTGGTGGCGCCCGGACGGCGCTCTTCAACTGGCTCTACGCCCGCAAGTACAACGGCGTGTTCCTGCTGCGTGTGGAAGACACGGACCGCGCGCGCAGCACCGACGAAAGCACCCGCGCCATCTTCGACGGGTTGGAGTGGCTGGGGCTGACGTGGGACGAAGAGGTGGTCTACCAGGGCGCCAACGTCGCTCGGCACTACGCCGACGCGCATCGTCTCCTCGAGACGGGCGCCGCGTACCGCGACTTCACGCCGGCCTCCGAGATTGAGCGGCTGCGTGCCGAAGCCGAAGCGCGGGGCGATGCGTTCCGCTTTGATCGCAGCATGGCCATGCTCAGCGACGCCGAGACGGCCGCCAAGCTCGCCGCCGGCGAACCGTATGCCATTCGCTTCATGGTCCCTGACGGCGTGACCGAGTGGCACGACCTGGTGCACGAGCGCATCGCGTTCCCCAACAAGGACATTGAGGATTTCGTCATCCTCCGGTCCGACGGCACGCCGGTGTACAACTTGGCCGTGGTGTCGGATGACATCGACATGCGCATCACGCTGGTCATGCGTGGCGACGATCACATCTCCAACACGCCCAAGCAGATCCTGCTCTATCGCGCACTGGGTGCGACGGAGCCGCAGTTCGGGCACGTCCCCATGATTCTTGGCGCGGATGGCAAGAAGCTGTCGAAGCGTCATGGCGCGACCGCGGTGGGCGACTACCAGTATCTGGGGCTCTTGCCGGGCGCGATGGTGAACTTCCTGGCGCTGCTGGGCTGGTCGACGGGCGACGACACCGAAGTGATGACGTTGCCCGAGCTCATCGCGAAGTTCGACACGCACGGCCTGCAGAAGAAGGCCGCCATCTTCGACACGAAGAAGCTGGAGTGGATGAACGGGCAGTATCTGGCGCTGACCGCACTGGACGCCCTCGCGCCCGTCGTCGCGCCGGCGCTCGTGAAGGCGGGGCTGACCACGGCCGAGGCGCTGGACGCACGTCGCGAGTGGTTTCACGGGCTGCTGGATCTGCTGCGCATTCGCTCGCGCACGATTGACGACATCGTCCGGCAGGCGCCGCCGTACTTTCAGCCCACGGTGGAGTACGATCCGGAGGCGGTCACCAAGCAGTGGCGTGACGCCAAGGCCGCGGCGGAGATTTTGGCCGCCACACGCGAGCGACTCGCGGCACTGCCGGTGTGGGAGCCGGTAGCGATGGAAGAGGCGCTGCGCCATCTGGCCGAGGAGCTGAGCATCTCGGGCGGCAAGATCTTTCAGCCGCTGCGCGTGGCGCTGGTGGGGCTGACCGTAAGCCCGGGCATTTTTGACGTGCTGCAGTATGTGGGGCGCGAGTGGTCGCTGGCGCGTCTGGATGCGGCGGTGGCGTATCTGACGGCGGACAGCTCGGCGGCGTAGCACCCAACGGCACCGCGCACGACGTTGCGGTCGTGGTGCGTGGTGCGCCGCTAGTCGCGCTCGTTGTTCTTCGGCGGCGTCGGCGCCGTGGGCGCCACCGACGCCTTGGGGGCCCGAAGCCGATCACGGCGCTCGAGCTCGCGCCGATCACGCAGTTCGTTGGCAATCTTGCGGAACTCGGCCTCGCCCTGCCCGCGCTCGGACATGCGCATGATGTCCTCGCGTGACGCGGAGAGGCGACGCTCGCGCTCGATGGCGGTGTAGTTCCCCGACAGGCCGACCTGCGCGTTGAGCGGCAGCAACGAGAGCAGCGCGTTGGGGATGACCACCTTGCCCAAACGAATGCCCTGATTGTCCCAGCCCCACTTGTTGCCGTTCTTGTCGGTCTTGGTCCAGTCGCCGGGCGCTTTGCCGTACTTGCCTTGCGCGCGTGCCAGTGAATCGAGCGAGTCGCGCGCCGCGGTAATGGCGTAGCCCATGATGCTGTCCAGCCGCTCGGCCCCGTTGCGAGCGGGCGCCATGCCGTTGCCCACCGGTGCCTCCCAGACGCGCGGATCACCAAAGGCGGGCTTCACGCCGCGCAAGTTGGGGTCGATCGCCCCGACGCCATTGCCCGTGCCCGCGGGGGCGCCACCGCTGCCGGTGTCGGCACGCGCCGGTGTCGGTACGCCGGCCGGTGCCGAGGACGGCGCGGTAGACGGCGCCGAGAACGGGACGTTGGTCGGTGCCGCCGTTGGCGTCACTGGCTTGGTGGTTGGTACCGGCGGCGGTGGCACACGCTTGGGGAGCGTGGCCACGTAGGTCAGCCGCTCTTCGGTCGTATCCGTGTTGCCGAACTGGAAGAAATTCGAGATGCCGTGCCCGAACGTGAGCAGTTGCACCACGACCACCACCACCGCGATGTGCACCAGCACGGACACGGCCATCGCCTTCGGCGACCGCGGCGGACGGGTGCCGCCGCCACTCCGCGCACGCGCGCTCAGCGCGCTGCGCTTGGTCGCCCGACGCGCGCCGCTCGGCACACCCGATGGCGTGCGGCCATCAGGCGTATCGGGCGACCCGTTGTCGGGCGAAGAGGACGGTGGTGTGGTCATGACGCGTGGCTACCCCTCAGGGAGGCTCAGGTGCCTGCAACAACGGGATTGGAGACGCGGCTGATGACGCCATCCGGTCCGTGCAGTTCGATCGTGACCACATCACCGGGCGCCAAGCGCGTCACACCGGCCGGCGTGCCCGTGGCGACGATGTCGCCGGCCTCGAGCGTAATCGTCTGCGAAATGTATGACAGGACCATCGGAATGGAAAAGACCATCTGCGAGGCCGTGCCGCGCTGGCGCTCCACGCCGTTGACGAGGCTCACGACCGTGAGCGCGCCGAGGTCGGCGGGCACGGGGGCGGGTTCACCGATGGGGCAGAAGGTGTCCATCCCCTTGGCGCGGGCCCACTGGCCGTCGCTCTTCTGGAGATCACGCGCCGAGACGTCGTTGATGGCCACCACGCCGGACAACGCCGCCATGGCTTCCTCTTCGGTGGCGCGGGACAGCCGGGCGCCCAGGACGAGCCCGATTTCCCCTTCCAACTCGATGTGCGAGGACACCGTGTGCAGCACGATGGCGTCGCCGTCGCGGATGATGGACGAGGGCGGCTTGAGAAACAGCATGGGCTGCTTCGGGACTTCGTTGCCCAGTTCCTTCGCGTGGTCGACGTAGTTGCGACCGACGAACACCATCTGGCGGGGGAGATTCATGAGCGCGGCTTCGTGAGTGTTGAGGAACGAGGACTCGATTGGTGACGACGGACCATTACCGGCCAGCCTCGTAGAACTTGCGCACTGCATCGCGACAGCGCGACCATGGGCCCGAAATTCGTCGGGCCGGCGGGAGCCCGTCCAGCAATTCCCGCCCGTATCGCTTACTCAACACGCGAGGGTCGCTGAGCACTACTACGCCGCGATCGGTCGCGGTGCGAATGAGGCGTCCGAATCCCTGTTTGAGGCGCAGCGAGGCATGCGGCAGCATGAACTCCCCAAAGGCATTGCCGCCACGCGCCTCAATGGCCTCGCACTGCGCCGCGACCATCGGTTCGCTGGGCACGCGAAACGGCAGCTTGGCAATGAGCAGGCCACGCAACGCATCGCCAGGCACGTCCACCCCCTCCCAGAAGGTGGCGGTGCCCAGTAGCACCGCGCGCCCACTGTCGCGGAAGCGCTGCAGCAACACGTCGCGCGGTTCTTCCCCGTGCACCAACAGCGGCCACCGCGCGTCGTAGCCGGCCTGCCGCAGCTGCGTGGCCATCTCGCGCAGGTCGCGATGACTGGTGAACAGCGCGAACAGCCCGCCGTCGCTAGCCACCATGAGGTCACGCAGCTGCTCGCCCACCGCGAGCAGATGCGCCCGCGGGTCTTCGTTGGGCGCCGGCAAGTCGTTGGGGACCACCAGCAACGCCTGATTGGGATAGTCGAACGGCGAGGGGAAGACTTCGGTGGTGCGCGGCATGTCCAGCGTGTCGATGCCGAGGCGCTGCTCGAGAAAGCCGAAGCCGTCGTCGGTGGCCAGCGTGGCGCTGGTGACGATGGCCGACTCCACGCGACCAAAGAGATCGTCGCGCAAGACCGGCGCGAGATCGAGCGGCACGCAATGCAGCGCGAGGTTGCGCTCAGGGCCAGGCTTGCCGGTCATTTCAATCCAGCGCACCACCGGCTCACCCGGCGGCGGCGTGCGCAGCGCGCGCGCAAGCGCATCGCCGGCGTTGGCCAACCGCCGCGACACACCGCGCACTTCCCCCAACAGCGGCGCGAGCTCTTCGCTCTTCTTCTCATCGCTCTCCAGCCGTTCGCGAATGAGCCGCAAGCCGTCGCCCAGCGCCGCAATCTCCTTCAGCAGTTCGTCGAGCGTATTCCCCACCCCGCCCTTCCAGGCCGGATGCTGCTCAAACTCGGGGGTGAGTCGCCAGACGTTGACGTTCTCTTCGGCCATCATCACCGTCAGCAGCTCAAACAGCAGCAACGATCGGTCACGCGCGGTCGCGGCGCTGGGTACGAGCCGCTCCTGCAGCAAATCGAGACTGGCGGTGCTGAGCAGATCGTTCCATCCGCGCAGTCGCGCATCCAGCGCGGGGAGCAGTCCCTTTCCGCGCCGTTCGAGACGCGCGAAGAGACGCGACAGCGCTCGACGCGTGACCGACGCGCCCAAGTGCGCGGCGGCGGCGTCCTCCAGGTGATGCCCCTCGTCAATCACCAACCGCTTGTACGCGGGGAGCACGGCGGCGTCATCCCAGTTCTGCGAGATGCGCCGCACGGCGACATCGGACAGCAGCAGGTGATGATTCACCACGACCACGTCCGCTTGCGCCGCTTCCTTGCGCGCCTTGAACAGGAAGCACTTGTCGTAGAACGAGCACTTGAGCCGCCCGCATAAATCGGGCTCGGCGGCCACTTCATCCCACACTTCGCTGCGCGGCGTGGTGGGCAGGTCGGCCAGCGAGCCATCCGTGGTGCGCGCCGCCCACGCGGCGATGGCGGTGAGGTCGCCAGTGAGGCCGTCTTCAAACAGCGCGGCGCCGGCGCCGGTGGCCTGCTCCAGACGCTGCAGGCAGAGGTAATTGCGCCACCCTTTCAGCAGCGCGAAGCGCACCGGCTGATCGCCCAGCGCCCGTTGCAGAAACGGAAGATCTTTGGCCACCAGCTGCTCCTGCAGCGTGATGGTATTGGTGGAGACGATGGTGCGTTCGCCGTTGGCCGCGGCCCACCGCAAGGCGGGCACGAGATAGCCCAGCGACTTGCCGACGCCGGTGCCGGCTTCCAGCAGCGCCACGCCACCCTCGTTGAAGGTGCGCGTGACCGCCGCGGCCATGGCGCGCTGCGCTGGGCGGTCTTCATACTCACGCGCGCCGTGCACGGTGCGCATGGCCTGCGCAATCGCGCCGTACGGCCCGAGGGTGACATCGATGGCATCGAGATCAACGGCCACCTTCACGTCGGCACGCGGCACTTCGGTCACGACATACACGCGCGTGGCGTCGTTGTCGGTGATGGCGAAGCCCACGCCGTTGCCGTGCACGCGCGCGGCGACGTCTAAATCGGCGTCGCTGGGCGTGAGTCCGCCCGATGGATGATTATGCAGCAGCATCTCGCCGCGTTCGGCGACGCCGGGCATGGCGAGCACGCTGCGCACGTCGCCGCGCGCGACCGCGCGGGCGGTGGTGATCATCCCTTCGTCATCCACCGCGCAGACGAAGCACACTTCATTGCCGCCGGCAAGCCGGATAGCGGTGCGCACGGCAGCAGAGGCGGCGCGCGACAGCCGCGCTTCGCCGATGTCGGTCACGTCTTACGCGGCTTCTTCTTCGCGGCGGGGAAGAGCACGTTGTTGAGAATCAGGCGATAGCCCGGCGAATTCGGATGCAACGAGAGGTCGGTGGGGGCGCTGCCGATGGCGTGCTGCGCATCTTCGGGATCATGCCCGCCCAAGAAGGTCCACGATCCTTTCCCGTAATCGCCGTGCACGTACTTGACCCACGGCGCCCCTTCTTCGGACGCCAGGACGGTCACGCCGGGCTTGAGCACCGCTTTGTTGAAGCTGGTGGTCACGCCATAGAAATCGGGAATGACGGCGCGATGATCTTGCACCAGCATGGTCGCGACCGGATCGAGCTTGGCCGAGAAGTCGAACAGCGAGAATGTGCCGAGGGGCTGACGGCGCGCGGGCACGTTGACTTGATGGCCGTCGATGTCGCTGAGCGCGTTGATGTACGGCGACGGCTCCACGTGGGCGCCGGTGAAGGCCAGGGCGCGCGTCCAGACCAGCTTGGAATCGGCGTCGGCGGCCGGCGGCGTGCCGTCGGAGAAGGGCCCCGCGATATCCACCGTGAACGCGGAGATGGCGAGATCGAGCGACTCGGTGGCGCCGCACATGGCGAAGATAAAGCCGCCGCGATCGACAAAGCCACGAATGCCCTCGGCGACCGCCTTTTTCAGCCCCGGCACGTTGTCGTAGCCGAACTTGCGCGCGGTCAGCAAATCGCGATCGCGCTGCGCCACAAACCACGGCGCGTCGCGATAGGCGAGATAGAGCTTGTTGAACTGGCCGGTGAAATCTTCGTGGTGCAGGTGCACCCAGTCGTACTTGGCGAGATCGCCCTTGATGACTTCATCGTCCCACACCGACGTGAAGTCAATACCGGCGTATTGCAGGGCGAGCGTGACGGCATCGTCCCAGGGCGGCTGATTGGCCGGCCGGTAGATGGCAATTTTGGGCGCACGCTCCAGCACGACTGCGTCCATGTTGCCGCCGGCGATTTCGGCGCGCGCGCTGGAGACGCCCGCATCGTTGAGGGGCTCGACGCTGACGCCATCGAGCGCCGCGCGACGTCGGAGATCCGGCGCATCGGGGAGCAAAAACGCCCCGCCGCGGTAGTTGAGCAGCCACTCCACCTTCTGGCCAGTTTTGAGCGCGAGGAACGTCACGCCGTAGGCCTTGAGGTGATTGCGCTGTGCGTCATCCATGGGCACGAGCAGATGCTGCGCGCGCGCTACTGCCGGCAGCGCGCCCAGCAGCATCGTCACGGCCGCGACCATCCGTCGCATCCCGGCCCCACGTCTCCCCGCCCACTTCTGTCCGATCACGGTACCGTCCGTTTCAGCTGTTCCAGCTCGCGACGCCCCTGCGGCAGCAGCGCACTCTCAGGATAATCAACGAGCAACGTTTCGTACCGCGTGATGGCGGCGGCTTTGTCGCCGGCATCGCGCAGCGCACGCGCGGCACCAAGCAGCGCCTCAGGCGCTTCGGGGCTTTTGGGATACGCGCTGACAATGCGATCCCAGATGGCCATGGAGCGCTTACTGGCGGGGCGCGCATACTCCAAACGCGCCGCAACCGCGAGCAGCGCCGGCGCGGCGTCTCCGGTGGAGTCGGCCAACGAGGCAAAGCGTAGCGCGGCGCCGAGCGTATCGCGCTTGGCGAGCAGCAGGAACGCCTGTCCCAGCCCGATCGATCGTTCGGTGCGGGCACGCGCCAGCAGTCCCAGCGCGTCGACCAGTTCGGGACGTCGCGTTTCGGCGCGCACCAGACGCTTGCGCGCGGTGACCAGATCACCGTCGTAGAGCGCGAGCCAGCCCATGGTTTCGTCGTCGTCGGCGAGTTCGCTCCCCTCCACCGCGGCGCGTGCCTTCTCCACATCGCCGCTGCGGAGCCACGCGCCCACCAGCGACTGCGCGATGAGCGCGCGCGTGGCGGCGTCGAGCGATTTGCTATTCGCGTCCAGCAGTTTCTGCGCCTCCTGCGGCCGCGCGAGCTCTCCAAGGGCCGCGAGTTCCAGCGGGAGCAGGGCGCGCACGCGGGTGGTGGCGTCGGCGGGCGTTCCGGCGCCCGCCCGTGCCGGCCGTCGCGCAATCTCCAGCGCGCCCGCGGCGTCGCCGGCCCGCAGCGCCGCCTGAGCGGCGCGGCTCTGTGACTCCAAATCGGCGCGGCGATCGAGCACGGCCAACCACACATCGCGGGCCACCTGCCACGCCTGCGCCTGTTCGGCGCGTTCAGCAAATTCGCGCCACGCGGCCGAGGTGGAATCGTCCACGCGCACCGACGACAACGCGACCCACGCGCGCCGCGGCTCGCCCCAGAAGAGCTCCATGGTGGCCAGCAGTCGGCGCGGCGGCAACAGTGCAGGGAGCGCGTTCAGGACGGTACGTATGGAATCCCGCGCGGCCAGCGGCGCACGCGTGAGCGCGAACTGCGCCGCCGTTTCGAGATACGGTTGATCGACTAGCGCTTCGCGGAACGAGACCGCGGCGCTGTTCCAGCGCCCCATGGAGACGTGCAGCTGCGCGACTTCGCCGGCGAGCGCGCCACCGGCGCCCAGCAGCCGGCCGGCCTCGGCGAGCACGGAGTCGGCGGCCAGACCGCGTCCCTGCGCGATGAGGAGCCGCGAGTACTCGCGGAAGGGGGCGCCATCGGTGCCGGCGACCTTCCGCCAGTTCACGAAGGCCTGACGCGCCTCGGCATCTCGGCCCAGCCCCACCAGCGTGCGCAGCTGGATGGTGCGGGCCACCGGGTCGGTGGGACGCACAGCCAGCACACGTTCCACTAACGGGATAATGGAATCGCGCACACCGGTTTCGGCCCAGGTGCGCTCGAGCCCGAGTAACGCGAGGGCAATGCGATCGCCGTCGGCATTGGCGGCTAACAGCGCACGTTGGACCACCTCGCGGTAGGCGATGGCGGCGCGCTTGGAGTCGCCTTTGTCTTCGGCGTCGAGCGCGCGGGTGAGCGGGTCGGTGGTGTCGGGCGCGGCGGCGGTCACGGTGGCCGCGCCCACGCCAGTACGCGCACGGCCGCCGGCTTGCGCGGTCAGCGGGCGCGTGTGCACCGCGAGCAGCACGACGGCGACTACGGCGAAGGCCGCGTGCCCCGCCAACGCGCGCAGGACGCTCGGCCGCGACATGGCGGCGGCGTTACGGCGTCGTGCCATTGAGCCGGCGGAAATATTCGATCACGAGACGACGCTCTTCGGGGCCGAGGCCGCGCAGGTCGTTCCACGTGGGCGGGGCGTACTTGTTGGCGGCTTTGCCCGAGCGCGGCCCGTCCACGGCGCCGCGATTGGCGGTCCCCGCGGCGGTCTTCGCTTCGCGCGGGCCCTGGTCGTCGCGCTCGTCCTGCTCGAGGAAACGACCGGCATCCAGCAGACGGCGATACAGCTGCTGCTGACGCGCGGCCACGTTGGGATCGATGCCGTTGCGTTCAATCTGCTGCGCGAGCATCTGCGCTTCCTTCGCCAGCGCGTCGGTGCGCCCGGTCTGATCGGCGTCCGAGACGTCGGAGAGCGTCTTGGCCACGTCGCGCTGCTGCCGCGCCAGCACGCGCGATTGCTGCTTGGCCGCGTCGCCCTGCGCGCCACCGGGGAGCATGTTGAGCCCCTGCATCTGGCCGTTCAAGGCGCCCTGCTGCTGCGCCAGCTTCTTGAGCTGGTCCATCATTTCGCTGAAGCCGGACGCAGACTGCGCGCCATTCACCTTTTCGCGGTCACGCACGAGGGAGCTGAGCGCCTGATTGAGCGCTTCAGCGGCGTCCTTCATGGCGTTCTGCGTCTGCTCGTTGCCACCGGGTTGGCCGGCCTGCTGCGTAGCCTGCTGGACCCGGCGCTGCGCATCGGCCATCGCCTTCTGCGAGCGCTGCGACAGCAGCGACGAGGAGCGGCCGGCCTTTTCGAGACGCTCGGCCGCCTGCTGCACGCCCTGTTGCAGCGCGCCCTGCTCGCCCTGCATGGACTGCGCGTCGCCGCCCTTGCGGGCCCGCTGCTCCAGCTCTGACTGCTGCCGTGCCAGCTGCATGGTCTCGTTGATGGACTGATCGAGCTGCTCGGAGAGCTCGGTCTTCCACGCGTCCACCTGCGATTCACGCGCCGAGGAGAGCTGTTGGGCGGCCTTGTCCATGGCCTCGCCCGCTTTGCGGACGTCGTCACCCGCGCCACCCTGGCCGCCCTGCGGTCCTTGCTGCTGCCCCTGCTTGCCGGGCTGCGGCTGCCCCTGCCCGCCTTGCTGCTGCCCGCCCGACTGCTGGCCGCTGCCCGGCTGGCCTTGCGACTGGGCGCCCGACTTCGGCTCGCCGCTCTTACCGGACTGATTGGCCTCGCCGGCGGCCGTCTTGGCATCCGCCGGCTTGGGCTGTCCCGCGGGCGCGGACTTATCGTTCGGATTGGTCATCGCCTGCATGGCCTTGTCGAGCGCGCTCTGCTCGTCCTTCTGGCCACCCGCCGCGCTCTTGTCGCCGGCCTTCTGCTCACCGGACTTCTGGCCGGTCTTGTCGCCAGGCTGCGGGCTGCCCGTTTTCGGGTCGCCCATCTGCTCCTCGGCCGCATTCTTCTCGCCCTGCTCCGCCGCGTTCTTGAGCGACTCGCGCGCTGCGCGATCCATCGCCTCGGCGGCCTGATTCACCATGGACTCCGCCGCGCGCGTCTTGCTGGCGCCGGGCTTGGCCCCCGCGTCGTCGAGGCGCTTGGCCAGCTTGTCCACCTCTTCCTGCAAGGCGCGCGACCGTTCCGCCAATGCCTTGGGATCGCTGTCGCCACCCTTCTGCGGCGCGCTCTTGTCACCCTTGTTCTGGAGCTTGTCGGCCAGCTGTTTCTGCGCCGACGCCAACTCCTTCGCTTCGTCGCGCAGGGTGGACATGGACCCTTCCAGCGCGGCGCGCTTGAGCATCTCGGCGCTCTTCTCCAACTGCTGACGCAGTTGCTGCTGCTGCTGCGCCATCTGCTCCATGCT
>CALQGY020000082.1 GCA_943330235.2 Candidatus Kuenenia stuttgartensis | reverse complement strand
CGCGCATCAGGATTCCGCGCGAACAACGTGTCACCGCGCGTGAGGCTGATCACCATCGCGCCCCAGTTGCCGTTACGCGTGCGGCTACCCAGCAGCACGCCGAGCATATCCGTCAGCGCCACGGCGTTGCGTGGGGTCTCGAAGTGCAATGTCGGCACAACAGGCGCGCGCACCGTGCGCGCAGGCCGCTTCTTGGTGCTTCGCGTGACCGTCCGCTTGGGCTGCTTCGCTGGCTGACGCTTCGGCTGCCGTGTGGGCTGGCGTGTGGGCTGCCGCGAACGCTGCGCGTCCGCCTGCTGGCTGATCGGGGTGATGACGATGGACAGCAGACCTATGACGCTGCCCAGCACAAGCGCCGACCGGCGGCGTGGGCTGGCAAGCGCGTTCACCAGCGCGCCGAGTCGATGCAGAAAGGAAATGTCGTTCACACCTTGAGGACGATACCACGCTTCCACGCGGCCCAGAGAATCAGGAACCACACGGTCACGAATGTGACGGCGTACGCAAACGATGCTTCCCTCGGCGGAAGCCACGATGCGTAGTACCGATTGAAGAGCAGACCCTGCACTGACAAGCGTGTTCCATCGCCGGCATCGAGCGTCAACACCGAAACGGTGAGGCGGGCCATCAACCCGGAGCCAAGAAACGCGAGCATCGGATTCATGCCGTAGACGACAAACGGGAACGTCCAACGGCGGAAACCGCAGACGTCAATCAACCAGAGGCAGGTCGCGAGCGATACGGCGCCCATCCCCGCGGTAAAGAGCACATACGAGCTGCTCCAGATGCTCTTGTTGATCGGGAAACTCCAGTTCCACACCAGCCCCGCCATCATCAGCAGCGCGCCCACCGCAAAGAGCGCGGCTAGACGTTCCGATAACGGCCGCTGCTGCTGGGAGATCCATCGGCCCGCGAAGCTGCCCAGAATCATCGTCCCGATCGCGGGTACGGTACTGAGTAATCCCTCCGGGTCCCACGTCTTCGAGCCAGACCACAGGTGATTCGCGCCAAGGACGGTGCGATCAAGCCACGCGCTGAGCAGCTGGTCCGGCTTGTCCATCACGAAGCGACCAGCGACACCGGTGTCTGGCACCGGGACCAGCGTCATGAGCGCCCAATATCCGAAGAGCAGCACCACGACGATGCCGATCTGTTGTCGCCATGTCGTACGACGCGTCAGCAACGCACCAAACAGATACGCCAGCGCGATGCGTGGCAGAACCCCAAGCAGTCGGAGATGCGCGAGCCGGTGCACGACGCGATCCACGAAGGTCGCATCAGGGAGCTCCGGAATAGGGAGCCACGTGAAGAATGGGAACGCGGCGAGCAGAATCCCGAACAGATAGATCAGCGCGGCGCGACGAAGCACTTGGCGCAGAATCGCCTGTTCGTCATCGCCGCGTTCGCGCCGCGCGCGCAGCGACAGCTCGGTCGTGATCCCAACGATGAACAGGAAGAACGGGAATATCAGATCGGTGGGCGTCCATCCATTCCACGCCGCATGCTCGAGGGGCGGGTAAATGGCGCTCCATGTGCCGGGGTTGTTCACCAGCAGCATGCCGGCGACGGTCATCCCGCGGAACACATCGAGCGCGAGGAGACGCTCACGCGTACTCATTTTTGCGTCTCGTCCGTGATGCCGGCCAGACGCCACGATGAATCCCGGCACGCGACGACGACCAGGCGACTGGTGGCCGACTCGCCTTCGTGCTGGCCACCGATGTAGTGGCCGCCAAGGCGCACAGAGACGGTGTCACCAGCGGCGGATGTGGTCACCGCGCGCTGCACGATCAGCAACGACGCGTACGGTCCGACCGATTCGAGCGTCTCGCGGATCTTGCGCTGCGCGACACTGTCGCCGCCGTAGAAGTAGCTGGGCCCTTTGTCCTGCATGGCGCGGAATCCGTCTTCTGGCGCCGCCGAGTCGGTACCGGCCGCCGACAGAAAGCGCTGCGGCGTCGGCACCGTGGCCTTGATGTACTCGCGATACGCGAGGTACATGGCCGTGGTATCGGGGCGCGTGCACGCCGAGGCCGATGCGTTCTTCGCGGCCGCCTTGTCGGCGGGTGCGCCGCCACACGCAGCCAGCACGAGCAGAGCAAGACCGAGGGGCACGATGCGCGGAACATGCGACAGAGCAGACATACAGGGACTCGGCGCGGAGGTGGAAGACAACCGGAGCGTTCAAGACGTGAGCTGGCGAGCAAACCGTCAGACGTCGCAGTGGCGCGCCACCGTTAGTCCGACAGCATCCCCGCCAGTCGAGCCAGCGCATCGCGCCACGCACTCTTCGCCTGCTCGGCGGTCGCGGCGTCAGGCAACTTGCTGTGGTGCACCGAGACCGCACAACGGGCGTTGCCCTTCCGGTCGATGGCGATCGTCACCAAGGACTCATCCGGCATGGCCAGCCGCAAGGACCGCGGGGCGACGGTGGTGCGCACGGTATAGCTGGTGGTGAAGCACCACGCGCGACGGGTCGGGTCATTGAAGGCCCGGAACACATCAGACGCCGATCCCTCGAGGGTGCGCGACACGGAAATTTCGAATCCCGTGACCTGCTCCTGCGGCACGCGCTGGACCTTGGACTGCTCGTAGCCCGAGCACACCATTTGCGCCCACCACGGCGTGAGCTCGTGCGTGCGAATGAGATACTCGACCACATCGCGATGGGGCTTCCCCTGCATGCCCTCAAAATCGAGCGTCGTGGTCCACTCGTCCCACGTGCGGGTGGTGGCCTTCTGGATCGCGGTCGATCCGATCTTGCTCATCACCACTTCGCGCGACTCGGAATGCTCGGTCTGCTTCCAGATCATGGGCTTCCGACCGGCACGCTCCGCCGCCCGGCGTACCGCGCTTCCGAATTCCTTCTGCACCGCCGCCGCGGCCTTCTTGGCCTTGGGGCTGGACTTCTTCACCGTCGGCTTACGCGGTGGGATCATGAGGATGCCACCCAGCCAACTTGTGCGCTGGCCTGATCATCTTCGCCACGACCAACCCACTTGAAGAAGACCACAGTCATCACCGAGTAGAAGAAGAGGCCGCTGGGAATCCACATGATGAGGCCACCCGACATCTGATCCATCATAGGCGTGATACCCATCACACGCGGCGCCGATGCATACGCCGGATACAGCGTCGAATCCGCCATCACGATGTAGATCGCGATGATGGACATCGGGATGGACATCAGGAAGCAGTAGAGCATCTGCGCCGGGTAGGCCGCGCGCGGCAACTCCGGCATCGGCGAGGTCAACGGCCACCACATCAGCACCGAACTCACCAGAAACATCAGGTGCTGCACGATGTGGATCGGATGGTTGGCGAGGGCCAGGTTGTACATCGGCGGCAGATGCCAGAACGCGAGCACCAGATTGAACACGGTAAAGCACGCCGTCGTGGTGGTCAGCGCGCGCGCGAGGCGGAACATGCGCGGGCCGCGAATGAGCGGGCGCAACATCCATCCGGGCGTGCCCAAAATCATGAGCGGCGGCACGACCAGCGTCATGATCAGGTGCTGCACCATGTGGGCGCTGAACAGGTAAAAGTCGCTCAGGTCATGCAGCGGACCGTTCAACGTCAGGAACAACAGCAACAGCGACAGGAAAAAGCTGGTCCGCTGACCCAGACTCGGGCCGGCGGCCGCACGCTCGGCGGTCGGTTGCGGGCGGCCGTCAGCCGGCCGTGCGGATTGCGGGCCGTCAGACGCCGACGGCCCTCGACGGGCACGCCAAGCGTACGCCGAACCGAGGGCCGCAATCCCGATCGCGGTGCTTGGATGGACCGTGAACTGCGTCCATCCAAGTTGAGCGGAGGGGTGGAGGAGCATGATCAACTATTCAACAAGCCGATCTTGATGGCGATCTTGGAGAACAGGAACAGCAATCCAATGAGCGTCAGTGCCGCGATCGTCAGTGGGCCCGTGAAGAGCGCCCGGAAGATCTTATGGTCGTACTTCAGGTGCATGTAGTAGTACACGACCGTGAAGAACTTCACCGCCGACATGATCAGCAGCGCCGGCACGAAGAACCGGCTGTTCACGACCGACGGGATGTAGTAGGCCCACACCTCGACGACAGTGATGATCGTTAGGAACAGCGCCACCTTCCAGTACGTGGACCAGGTGGGGTGTTCCACATGCGCGTGGCCAGAGGCCTGTGCGTGGTCAGCCATGTCCGGTCCCTTACTTGATCAGGTAAACGAGCGTGAAGATCGCGATCCAGACCACGTCGACGAAGTGCCAGTACAGCGCAGCGATGTCCACGAGCAGTTCGTCTTCGGGCTGCAGGCCACGCTTGTAGTCGATGGCCAGCAGCGTGAAGAGCCACAGGACACCGGCCGTCACGTGCGCGCCGTGGAAGCCGGTCAGCGTGAAGAAGCTCGAGCCGAACAGGTTGGTACGGATGCTCAGTCCTTCATGAATGAACGACGTGAACTCGTACGCCTGACAGCCGAGGAACGTGATACCCAGCAGGCACGTCGCCCACAGCCACAGCTTGGACGAGCCGAGGATGCGATCGCCGAGCGTCTTCTTCGGGACGTTGCGGTTTTGCACGGCCGCGAGCGCGAGCACCATCGCCAGCGACGACATGAGCAACACGAACGTGGAGAACGACGTGACGGGGATGTTCAGAATGGGCTTGAACACCTGCCCCGTCTGCGGGTTGGTCCAGGCTTCGTGCGGGAACGGGCCTTCGGGGCTCTTGCCCTTGTAGATCAGGTACGTCGAGATCAGCGAGGCGAACAGCATGCACTCGGACCCGATGAAGGTCCAGATCGCGACCTTTCGGTTATCGAGTCCGAGCGACGTATGATGTCCGCCGCCGTGCCCGTGGCCTTCGCTATGGCCTTCGGCGTTCGTAGGTGCCGTGGTGGCAGTCATCTTAGTGATGGTCCTCGAGCGGCGTCATGAGCCACTTGTAGAGTGAGCCGACCCACCAGAACGTACCGGTGAGCATGATAGCCATCGCGAGCTTTGCGCTGGTCTCCATGAACAGCAATCCGCCAAACATCACCATCAATCCCAGTGCGCAGACGAGGGGCCAGATGCTCGGATTCGGCATCACGATCCCCAACTCCTTCGACGTCGGGATGTAGTTGTCCTTCTCTTCTTCCCACGTGGTCTCGTGCACCAACTTCTCGCCGGCCTTCATGTTCCAGAGCGGGTAGCGGGACTTGACCTGCGGGAGCACGGCGAAGTTGTACTCGGGCGGCGGCGACGGAATCGTCCACTCGAGCGTCGCAGCACCCCACGGGTTGGACGACGCGCGCTCACCCTTGTTCCAGCTCTTGATCATGTTCACCAGCAGGAACGAGGTCGCGACGATCAGCACCGCCGTACCGGCCGTGGAGATCATGTTGAACAGCTCGAGGCCCTGACCGGCGTCATACTGGTAGATGCGACGCGGCATGCCGTACAGGCCGCTGAAGTGCATCGGGAAGAACGTCAGGTTCATGCCGAGGAACGTCAGCCAGAAGTGCCAGTTGCCGATCTTCTCAGAGAGGAACCGCCCGGTGAGCTTCGGGAAGTAGTAGTACAGACCGGCGAAGAGCCCGAACATCGAGCCGCCGAAGAGCACGTAGTGGAAGTGCGCCACGACGAAGTAGGTGTCCGTCTGCTGCAAGTCGGCCGGGGGCGACGAGTGCATCACGCCCGAGATACCACCCATCGTGAACAGACCCACCAGCGCCGCGCCGAACTTCATGGCGACGGTGAAGCGAATCTGACCGCCCCACATGGTCGCGATCCAGTTGAAGATCTTCACGCCCGTCGGGATGGCGATCAGCATCGTCATCAGCGAGAACATCGCGTCGGCGATCGGCCCCATGCCCACCGAGAACATATGGTGCGCCCAGACGCCGAAGCCGAGGAAGCCGATCAGGATGCCGGAGTACACCATGACGGGGTATCCGAACAGCGGCTTCTTCGAGAAGGTCGGTAGCACTTCGGAGACGAGACCGAAGGCCGGCAAAATCAGGATGTACACTTCGGGATGGCCGAACACCCAGAACAGGTGTTGCCACAGCAGCGGGTCTGCGCCCTTGGCGATCGTGTAGAAGTTCGTGCCGAAGAAGCGGTCGAACTGCAGGAAGATCAGCGCCACGGTGATGACCGGGAACGCGAGCGCCACCAGGAACTGCACCACGAACGACATCCACGTGAAGATCGGCATGCGCATGAGCGACATGCCCGGCGCCCGCATGTTGATGATGGTCGTGATGAAGTTGAACGCCGCCGCGAGCGACGAGATACCGAGGATCTGGAGGCCGAGCACCCAGAAATCCATGTTGTGCTGCGGCGAGAACGCCTTCGTGCTCAGCGGCGCGTAACCGAACCAGCCGCCGTCCGGCGCGATCCCGAACAGAATCGGCACCGTGATGAAGACGCCACCCAGCACATACACCCAGTAGCTGAACGCATTCAGTCGCGGGAACGCGACGTCACGGGCGCCGATCTGGAGCGGAATCAGCAGATTGAAGAACGCAGCAGACAGCGGCATGATGGCCAAGAAGACCATCGTCGTGCCGTGCATGGTGAACAGCTGGTTGTACATCTCGGCCGACACGACCGTGCCGTTCGGATGCATCAGCTGGGCACGCATGACGGCCGCTTCCAGGCCGCCTACGACGAAGAAGAAAAGCGCGGAGACGAGATAGAGCGCCCCGATACGCTTGTGATCCACCGTCGTGAGCCAGCTCCAGACGCCCGTGGTAGCGGGCTCCGTGTGGGACGCGGTGTATGGGGGTGCGGCGGCGATTGTGGCCATCGGTATCGTCAGTCGGTTCGATGCGTGAGCAGAGACGAGCGGTCGATTACGGAGTCGGTTACTTGAGCGCCTGCAGGTACGCAACGATATCGGCGATTTCGGCGTCAGTCAGACCGCCCAGCGTCACCGTATTCTTGCGCACCGGATCCACCAGCCCCTTGCCGATCGTGGGCATGATGCTGCCCGGCTTCAGGTGCGGCGCGTTCTTGATCCAGAGGGACAGGTGCTTCGTGTCGTTCGTGAACAATCCACCGGCGATCGTGTAGCGCGAGCCGACGTGCGTCAGGTTCGGGCCGACCACACCGCCGCTCATCGGGTTCCCGCTGATCGCGTGACAGCCGATGCAGCTGGAGCGCGAATAGATCTCGCGACCACGCGTCGCATCACCCTTGCCCAGCACGTTCTCGTCGAACGCCAAGCCCGCCGGAATCGGCATGGTCGGCTTCGTATACGCGAACTCGGCCGACTCCATACGGTCCGCCGGGAACACCCACACCGGCACCTGCTCCGTGACGGCCGCGACGGCCGGAACGGCCGGGACGCCACCAACGGATGCCGTGGCAACGGCCGTGGCCGGTGCGGTCACAGGCGGAGCCACCGGGACGGGGAAGATGCCAGCCTGCTTCTGGTGAGCCGCCCACTTATCGAAGTTGGCCGGATCCACCGTAAACACGCGGAACTTCATGTTCGCATGCGACGATCCGCAGTACTCGGCGCAGAACCCGTTGAGCGCCTGCTCCGGCGCCCCCTTGTTCGGCGTGAACCAGAGGTAATTGCTCTTATTCGAGATCAGGTCGCGCTTGCCACCCAACTGCGGAATCCAGAAGGAGTGCAGCACATCGTACGTTTTGAGCTCGAAATTGACCGTCTTCCCGCTTGGCAGGTACAGCTCATTGGCGGTGGTGATCCCCAACTGCGGATACTTGAACTCCCACCACCACTGATGCCCGATCACCTGCACCTGCAGGGCATCGGGCGCCGCCTTCGCCTGCGTCTTGAAGATCGTTCGGACCGTCGGAATCGCGATGAAAATCAGGATGGCCGCCGGAATGGCCGTCCACGTGATTTCCAGCACCGTATTGCCGTGTACCTGTTTCGGCGTCTGCCCACCGGGGCGGCGACGGAAACGGAACACGGTGTACACCAACGCGACCTCGACACCGATGAACACGATCGTGCCCCAGAAGAGCAGCGTGTTCCACAGTTCGTCGATCGCGGTGTTGTATTCCGTGGTGTGATTGAACGTCGAGTTCGGGTACACACCACCACAGGCGGCGAGACCCAGGGCTAGTGCGCCCAGCAGCAAGGCGGAGACCACCCGCCGCTGGCGGAACGTGCCAACCATTGCGGTTCCTTAGAGAGTGGACAGACCCCACGCCCGCGCGCGTGAGCGCACGCCATGATCATCGTGGAGAACAGTGTTACGGCACTGCGAAGCTAAACCGACGTTTCCATCGCTGGCAAGGAACGACGCGCGCGAAGTTTTCAGACGCGCAAAGTTTTTTTTCTGACGTAACCGTCAATGATGTATTTTGATGGTTTTCTCCTCTAAAGGGCGATTGACGCTCGGCCGCGCGTTTGCGTCACGTGCACGTGATCGTCTTGTTACCGATGCCCTCCTCTCGCTCTTCCACGTCGCGCTGGCCGTCGCACCGACGCCGAGCCGACCACCTCGGTCGCTCCCTCGGTCGCTCCCTCGGTCGCTTCCTCGCCCTGCTCCTCGCGGCGACGGCCACCGCCTGCCGCTCGGAGACGCGCCCCAAGGCCGCCCCCGAGCGCTTTGCCATCGGCGTCGGCGCCATCCCGGGGCAGCCGGGATACGACGCCATCGTCCGCGGGCTGGAGCTGGCCGTCGAGCGATTGAACGAGAGTGGCCCAACCCGCTTCCGCCTGCGCCTGCCGGACCGCGGAAGCGTCAGCGCCGTCCAGATCGCCCAGCAACTGCGGGATGATTCCACCGTCATTGGCGTCGTCGGCCACCCGGAGAGCGGCCGGTCACTGGACGCCATCCCGGTCTACGCCGATGCGGAGCATGACGGGCGCTCGGCCGTGGTCGCCATCTCCCCCACGGCCTCCTCGCCGCGCCTTTCCGCCATCAGTCCGTGGTTCTTCCGCGTCGCACCAAGCGACGAGGAGGTCGCGCGGATGACGGCGCAGTGGACCCGCGATTCGCTCGGGGCCCGGCGCGCCGCCATCATCTACCGGAACGACGCCTACGGACGCGAGTGGGCCGCTACCTTCGCCAAAACCTTCGTCCGGTCCGGCGCGGTGGTCATCTCCAGCGATCCCTACCTCGCCGGCCTCACCGAGTGGGACGCCTACGCGCAGCTGCTGGCCCGCCTCAAACCGGATGTGCTCCTCTTTCCCGGCGACGCCGGCGATGCCGTGGCCATGATCCGCGCGCTGCGCGACGCGCGGGTCACCGTCCCGTTCATCGGCGGCGATGGCACCCAGAGCATGCGCGACAGCAGCGAGGCGAAGGGAACCCGCTACGTCGCCTTCTTCGACGACCGTCGCATCCAGACCGACGAAGGACGCACCTTCGCTCGGCGATACGCGGACACCTTCAAGCAGCCCCCCGACATGGTCGCGGCCATGTCGTATGAGGCCGCCTTGGTCATTGGCCAGACGGTGATTCGCGGCGCCAATACGCGCGGCTCGCTGCGGCAGGCCCTCGAGCACTTGGGGAAGAACGGCACGCCGGCCATCGAAGGCGTCATCGGCCCCATCGCGTTCCACCCCAATCACGACATCGCCGGCCGCTCGGCGGTCATCACCGCGATCGGAGCGCCGCCCATCGGATTGCCGCCCATCGGCGTTCCGCCAATCGGATTGCCGCGGGGGGCCCGCTAATGCTCCGCACCATTCACGCCAGACTCGTCGCGGGATTCGGCACCTCCGTCGGACTGCTCCTCGTCGCCGGCCTGCTGGGCTGGTGGGGCCTCACGCGCAGCAATGCCCAGGCCAACGAGACGGTCCGCGCCGTCGTGGATCGCGCCGAATTCACCGACCGAGTCACCACGACCATCCTGCGTGAGCTGGTCGCCGGCTTGCAGTCGCTCAACAGCCGCAGCGACGAAGACCGGCGTCTCTATCTCACGCTGGTGGAGCAGGCAGATGCGCTGCGCCGCGAGGCCATCGCGCATCAACAGCTCCTCCCGGCCGAACGGCGGCGTTTTGAAACCATCGGGCAGCTGCAGGCTTCCCTCGAAGTGCGTATCGCCACCGCGCGCGCGTGGCAGACCGTTGGACTGGAGGCGGACGCGCAGCGCGTGCTGCGTCAGACTGGCGCCGACATTCAGGCCATCGAGACGGAATTGCAGGCGCTGCGCAGCGAAGCACGCGCGGGCGCCAGCGATTCGATGGATACGCTGCACGACGTGCTCCGAAACGCCGAGGTGAGCTTGGCCGTGCTGGTGGCGCTCGCCTTCGGGACCGCCGCGTTCTTCGGCCTCTCGACGTCGCGCGCCGTGACCGAGCCGCTCGAGCAGTTGCGTCAGGAGATGGCCGCCATCGGTGCCGGCGATCTGCGCGTGCCGGAGTCGCGAACCGCGGACCGCGCGACGGACCGTGCCACCGGTGGCGGTGACCGTGCCATTGCGCAGGAATACGCCGACCTCATGACCGCGATGGCACAGGCGCGCGAGCGTCTGCGCGTGCTGTTGTCGCAGGTGCGCGACGAGGCCGATCAGGTCGCGCTGGCCGCCGTCGAACTGTCGTCGTCGGCCAGTGCTGCCGCGAGCTCGTCGCAGCATGTGACCATGGCGGTCATGGACATCTCGCAGGGCGCGGCCGTCCAACTGACGGCCCTCAACAACGCCAGCGATACCGTCGTCGTCCTCGCCGAGGGCGGCGCGACCATCGGTGAAGCCGCGGAGGAGACCGAGCGCGTCGGGCGCGATATTCGCGACACCACCAATCGCACGCGGGATCAGGTGCTGGTAGCAATCGACACGCTCCTCGGCGCCCGCACGGTCGTGCTGGAGTCGCGGACCGAGATGACCGCGCTGCGGGACGCTACCGGCCTGATCGACGACTTCGTGAGCGTGATCTCCGAGATCGCGACGCAGACCAACCTGCTCGCCCTCAACGCCGCCATCGAGGCGGCGCGCGCGGGGAGTGCGGGCCGTGGCTTCGCCGTGGTCGCGCAGGAAGTACGGACGCTCGCCGAACAGAGCGCCAACGCGGCGCATGAGGTGACCAACAATGTCACCCAGATCCGCGCGCGCATTGCCAGCGCATCGAGTGCGGTGGAGATGGGCGCCACGCGCTTGAAGGACGCGGAGTCGGTGGCCGCGACCGTCTCCTCTGCGCTCTCGCAAATCGAGCACGCGGTCGCTCAAGTGGAAGGCGCGGCGGCGCGCGTCTCGCGCGCGGTGCAGACCAACCGCGCCTCGCTGGGGGCCGTACAGAAGTCACTGACGCAAACGCGCAATACGGCTGAGGGACACGCCGCAGCGGCTGAACAGGTCGCAGCCAGCACGGAGCAAACGTCCGCATCGGCACAGGAAGTCAGCGCGACGGCAGAGATGCTGCAGACGGCGAGCCTGCGTGTGCGCGGCCTGATTGGCGAATTCCGGACGTAGCGCCCGGAGGTCGCGGACATCGCCGATGCGATGTCCGCGGCGGGTTTACCGAGACAGCTCGCGCACCATCACCCCGCGCTCCGCCAGCATCGCAAAATACCGCGTCGCGGGAATGCATTCGTCAGGCGTATACACCCCGGGCGTGATCGCCCCCGTCGCCTGCAGCTGCCCGGTAATGGAGAGCGTGTACCCCGTGGTGCGCATCATCGCCGTGATGCCGCGCTCGGCGTCGTAGCGGTCCACGACTTCCCAGCTCCGCGTGGCGCCCACTCCGTTTTTCGTGCCCGTGACAAGCACGCGCAGCGCCACCAGATCGGGCTTGCCCTTGCGCAGCTTCTCGCCCGCCACGCGCACGAACACGTCGCGCGGCACCACGTGCTGGCCCTTCACGTCCACCGGTGCGCCATCCAGCAGGCCAAGATCGCGAATGGATGCCATGATGGCCGCGTGACCAGGATAGCGCAGCGTCTTGTACTCCATGCTCCGCACGGCGCCGGCATAACGATAGACCATCGTGGACAACCCGCCGGCCGTATGAAACGCCTCGAGTTCGCCGATGGGCGCGTCAAACTGCACGCTTTCCAACTCCGACAGCGCGCGCACTTCCTGAGGCGTTCCGTCGCGCACCACCAGCGACGGCGTCGTGTAGTAATCCACCATGCCTTCGATGGAATACGCGATCTGATATCCTAACGGCGGCTCGGGCACCTGCGGCAATCCGCCCACAAAGAGCTGCACCCGCTCCACGGTGTCGAACTGTTCGATGCCGTGTTGGGCGATGACGTTCACCATACCGGGAGCGAGACCGGTATCCGGAATCACGCTGACACCCTTGGCCTTGGCTTCGGCATCAAGCGTTTTCTGCTCGCGCACGATCTCCGTGTTGCCGCCAAGATCCGCGAAGTGCACGCCCGCGTCCACGGCCAACCGCGCCAGCGGAAGATTGAAGTAATACGGAATCGCACTCATCACCGCGTCGCACTGCGCGAAGGCGGCGCGCACTTGCTCCGCGTCGCGGACATCGAGCGCCAAGGGAACCAGTCGGGGCCCCGCATGCGGCGCCAGAAACGCGGGAAGCGCGCCGACCTTCATGTCGGCAAGCATCACGCGCTCCACCGCGGGATTGCTCAACAGATCGAACGCGCACGCCGTCCCTTGCAGCCCGGCACCTAACACGAGCATTCGCATCAGCAGTCTCCGATTCGCAAAATGGTCCTGAGCGCCGAGACGTTCGTGGCAATCGCCACGCGCCCTCGGCCTCCACCACTACAAGCGCACCCGGTTCCGTCCGTCGGCTTTGGCCCGGTACAACGCCGTGTCGGCGCGGGTGAACAGATCTTCGACTGATTCAATGCGCGCCGCGGGGAATACCGCCACACCGATGCTGGCCGTCAGTCGCAACGAAGGCGCCCCCTCGGCGCGCGCGAATTCGTAATCGTGCACGGCGGCACGAATACGCTCGGCGAACAGCTCAGCGCCGGAGTCATCGGTTTCCGGCAGTAGCACCAGAAACTCTTCGCCACCATACCGCGCCGCGATGTCGCTGCCGCGAATGGTATTCCCCAGCAACTGCGCGACGTCCCGCAGCACATCGTCGCCCACCAGATGGCCGAACGTGTCGTTGACACGCTTGAAATGATCAAGGTCGATCATGAGCAGCGCCATCGTCGAGTCGTACCGCAGGGCACGCTCCATCTCGGCCGTCATGCGCTCCGTCAGCGCACGGCGATTGAACAGCTGCGTGAGCGGATCAGTCTGCGCCAACTGCTCAAGACGGGCGTTGTCCGCCATGGTGCTCTCGACGATCTGCGCACGCTGGATGACCGCCACCGCCGCGTTGATGACGGCCTGCGCAAATTCCAGATCGGCCGTGCCGAAGCACTCTTGGTCGCGCGTACGGCGGACCAGAAACACGCCATACTGTCCACGATCGACGGAGAACGGCAGCGCGATCACCGACCGGATCGGCACCTCAATACCTTCGATCCCCCACACCTGACGGACACCGACGTACAGGGGATGGGTGTCGATATCCTCGACGAGCACCGGCTGGCCACTGTCCAGTGCGGCGCGCAATTCAGGGTAGCGATCGAGCTGGATCACCATCTGGTGCAGCGTCGGGTTCTCATACGCCGCCGCCACCACCGCCGTCGCTTCTCCGGACCGTGCCAGTACCACCGAGCAGTGCGACACGCCAAGCGCGCGCGCCGCGCGACGCACTAACAGGTGGAACAGCTCCGACACCGAGAGATCGCCGGTCACTTCGTGAAGGATGTCCACCAGCTTGCGACGACTGTCGGCATCGTGCTGCGCACGGACGAGCGCTTCTTCAGAACGCAGCAGCGCCAGCCGCGTGGCGCGCAACACCGCCCCTTGGCGGAGCTGCGCCTGGACGCGCGCCAGCAATTCCTTCGGCCGATATGGCTTCCGAATGAAGTCGGACGCGCCAAGCCCCAACGACCGCACGGAGGCGTCCTCCGGCGGCTGTGCCGACAACATCAGGACCGGCAAATCACGCCACCGTTCCTCTGCCTTGATGCGTTCCAACAGCGTGTAGCCGTCGGTGTCCGGCATCAGAATATCGAGCAACAGGAGGTCGGGGGTACGACGCTCCAAGTGCTCAAGACACTGCTCGCCCCCATTCGTCGGCACGACGTCATAGCCGTTCTCTTTGAGCAGCCACGTGACTGACTCGAGAACGGCCAGATCGTCATCCGCGACGAGGATCCGCGATGTCGCCATCGACACTCAGCAGGGCACCTGCGCCATCGAGATACACACCGGCAGACCCGTCATCCTTCCGACTCGCCAACATCACCGGTGTCGCCGCCGTCGCCATCGTCGCTGCCGTCGTCCTTGTCGTCGGGGATCACACGGGCAACGGCCGAGACCACATCGTTGTCATCGAGGGCCACCAGTTTGACGCCCTGCGCCGCGCGGCCCGTGACGCGAATTTCGGCCACGGTGCTGCGAATGGCGACGCCCTGACGGGTCATCAGCATCAGTTCGTCTTCGGGCACCACTTCCATCAGCGCGACGACGTCTCCGGTTCTGGCCGTGCGATTGAGCGTCAGAATGCCCTTGCCACCGCGCTTCTGTACGCGGTATTCGGACACTTCCGAGCACTTGCCCAGCCCCTTCTCGGTGACCACCAGCAGCGTCGACTCCCGCTTGATGACCACCATGCCCACGAGTTGATCGGCCGGGCGCAGTTCGATGCCCTTCACGCCGGTCGTGTCGCGGCCCATTTCGCGCACGTCGCTCTCGTGGAACCGCACCGAGAGGCCATGCTTGGTTGCCAGCACCACGTCGTTGTTACCGGCCGTCACCTGCACGTCAATCAGCTCGTCGCCTTCTTCGATCTTGATGGCCTTGATGCCCGAGGCCCGCGGATTCGAGTACTGCGACAGCGCCGACTTCTTCACGGTGCCGTTCTTGGTCGCGAACAGCAGGAACTCCGTGTCCGAGAACTCGCGCGTGAGCACGATGGCCCGAATGCGCGTGTCCGGCGTCACGTTGATCAGGTTCACGATCGGCTTGCCGCGCGTCGCGCGCCCCGCCTGTGGCAACTCGTGCACCTTGAGCCAGTAGCAGCGCCCGTCGTCGGTGAAGATGAGCATGTACGTATGCGTACTCGCGACGTACAGCCGTTCGATGAAGTCGTTTTCCTTGAGGTCTGCGCCTGACTTGCCGCGACCACCGCGTCCCTGACGCTTGTAGAGCGTCACCGGCGTCCGCTTGATGTAGCCGCCGTGCGTGATGGTGACGACCATCTCCTCGTCGGCAATCAAATCCTCGATGGAGAACTCACCGTCATCACTGACGATTTCGGTACGCCGATCATCGCCGAAGGTCTCGGAGAGCGCCAGCAACTCACCCTTCAGGATGCTCATGCGCCGCGGCCGCGACTCCAGGATGCCACGCATGTCCACGATGAACGTCCGCACTTCCGTCAGTTCTTCTTCCAGCTTGTCCCGCTCAAGACCGGTGAGCTTGGCGAGACGCATGTTCAGAATCGCTTCGGCCTGCCGCTCGCTCAAGCCGAAACGCGTCTGCAACTGCAGACTGGCCGACGGCGTGTCATCCGCCGCGCGGATGAGCCGGATCACTTCGTCGATGTTATCGACGGCGATCTTGAGCCCTTCGAGGATGTGCTCGCGTTCGAGCGCCTTGTCGAGGTCAAACTGCGTGCGACGCACGATGACTTCGTGCCGGTGCACGATGTAGTGCTCGAGGCACTGCTTGAGCGTGAGCACCTTCGGCACGAGCTGCCGCGTGTTCGGATCGGGCACAAGGGCCAGCATGATCACGCCGAACGTGCTCTGCATGGACGTATGCTTGTACAGCTGATTGAGCACCACGCGCGGAATCGCATCGCGCTTGAGCTCAATCACAATGCGGATACCGTCGCGATCCGATTCGTTCCGGAGCGCACTGATGCCAGTGAGCTTCTGCTCCTTCACCAGTTCGGCAATGTCGGAGACGAGCTTGCCCGGGTTGGACTGGTAGGGCACTTCCGTGACGACGATCTGCGACTTGCCGCTGGACTCCTTCTCTTCGATGACGGCACGCGCGCGCATGACAATGCGCCCGCGACCCGTGTCCTGATAATCGGAGATGCCGGACCGCCCGTAGATGTAGCCACCCGTCGGGAAGTCGGGCCCCTTCACAAGCTGGCGCAGCGCAGCGCCGTCCAGTTCGGGATTGTCGATGAGCGCCACGGCCGCGGCAATCACTTCGCGCAGGTTGTGCGGCGGAATATTGGTGGCCATGCCGACCGCGATGCCCGACGAGCCGTTGGCCAGCAGATTCGGGAAGCCCGACGGCAGCACGCGCGGCTCTTCCAGCCGATCGTCGAAGTTGGGCGCGTAGTCGACGGTGTTCTTGTCGATGTCCGTCAGCATCTCGACGGCCATGCGCATCAATCGCGATTCGGTGTACCGGTACGCGGCGGCGTTGTCGCCTTCGATGGAGCCGAAGTTGCCCTGGCCGTCCACCAGCGGGTAGCGCAGCGAAAAGTCCTGCACCATGCGGACGAGCGCGTCGTAGACGCTGCTGTCGCCGTGCGGGTGATACTTGCCGAGCACGTCGCCGACGACCGTCGCGCACTTCTTGTACGCGCGACCCGGCACCAGCCCGAGCTCATTCATCGCGTACAACACGCGACGATGCACGGGCTTGAGTCCATCGCGCACATCAGGTAGCGCGCGTGAGACGATGACGCTCATCGAGTAATTGATGAACGACTCCTTCACCTCTTCGTCGATCAGGCGCGGAAGGATTCGTTCGCGGGCGTTCGGTGCGGTCATGTCACGGCGGGCTGAGAGTCCGGCGAATAGCGTCGCGGCGGGTTGCTACACGCCGATAAATCTAGCCGACGGGGCGGCTGAAATCAACGCGCCCCGCCGCTCGTAAATTACTGAAATACAACGACTTACAAAACGACAATCAGACGATCACGAACCCCAGCTACGAACCACGGTCACCAAGCGCCATTGCGGTCCGACGCGACGCATCAGATACACCGCGCCACCGTTGCTCCCGGAACGGATCTCCACGCCACCTTTTTCGCGCGGCCGGTCCACGCCCACCAGCGCCCACCCACGCCAGATCACCACGGGCGCCACAAGGATGTACGACAGCTCCGCCTCGGGCTCGCGACTTCCGCGTATCGCGAAGAACTCGTCACGCGCGCGCCCCTGCGCCGCCGGACCGAAATAGGCCTTCACGCGGGGCTTCGCGGCGGACGGGAACTCCATCGTGGCAAACCCTGGCAACACGAAGGTGACCGTATCGGCGGCCACCGGAGACGCCAGACACCCCGGCCCGCGGGGATCAGGGACTTCTCCGGTCAGTCCGGTGGCAACGGCCATCCGTTGCACGGGGCCGTCGGCGTCCCACAGCGGGCGGTCAATCCCGGCCTCCCAGCCCACGATCGTGCGCAGAAGCACCTGCGCCTCGGGGGTGTCAAGCCGCGCCCCCACACCCCGGGCGACAATCGTCTGCTCCATCCCCTCGACCATCTGCTGCAGCGCCTGGCGCTGCTCGCTCGACGTGTCCTTGGGGAAGACCCGCAACGCACCGGGATTGCACCGATCGCCCAGTTGCGCCCACGACCCGCGTTTGAGGTACAACGCCCGCTGGGCGAGCAACCGCCGCTCGAAAAATCGCTCGTCGGCCGCGAGCCGGAACCGCTCCAGCGAATCCACCACGATGCTGTCACGGACCGCAGAAGAACGCCCTGCGGCGCCTGGCACCTTCGCCCCGACCTTCGCGCCCGCCTTCGCGCCCGCCTTCGTTCCAGTCGTGGCGGCGGGAGGCTGCTGCGCCAGACCGTTCGTCGTACCAACCGCGGCGAGCAGCGCGAACGCCGCCACCGGTGTCCGCAGGGTCGTCCACGCCATCACGTCGTCGACTCCTTGCCCTTCAGAGTCCGAGCGGTCGCTTCCGCCGTCGCGTCAGCCGTCGCGTCAGCCGTCGCTTCCGCCGCGGCCTCGCTGGCATCGTCGGACGCCTCCTCGGCAAGCTCCTCGGCCTCTTCGGCCGCGGCCTCGGCATCAATCGCAATGCGTTCCGCGCGATAGCGCTCGTACCACTCGCGCGTGACTTCGGCCGCCAATTCGCGATTGCCAAGTCCGAAAGACAGCGCCAATGCCAACGCTACCGCTCCGAACAGGATCGCAAACGCCGTCGTCACGATATCCGTCGCGATGCCAAGCTCCTGCAGCGCCATGAACACCGCGAGCACGATCACGCCCGCACGTCCGGTGCGCGACAGCCACGGACCGCCGTGCAGTCCACCCGCCGACGCCATGATCAGCCCACCCACAAACCCGCCAAGCACGATACCGAGAATGATGATCACGATGGCCGCGATCACACTCGGGATGTAGCTGACCAGCTCCGAGAAGACGTTCGCAAGCGACTCGAGCCCGATGGCATTGGCCGCCACCAACAGCACAGCGAACATGACGAACCAGAAGAGCAGGTTCGCAATGACCTTGGCCGGATTCAGATGCGAGCCCGAACGCTCGACGGCGTGCATGACACCGCCCCGCTCGAGCATCTGGTTGAATCGCACACGTCGCAGCAGTCGCTGCGTGCCCTTCTCGATCACCTTCGCGACGAGATAGCCCGCGAACAGAATGACGAGCGCGCCAAAGAGCGCGGGCACGAACTCGCCGAGCATCGAGAAGCTGTGCTCGAGGCGTTCGGTGAACGTGGACGTCAAGGAGACGTCGGGGGCACTGCTAGGTGTCGCGGACTGTTGCGCGAGGCGCAGGGAGTCGGCTTGAAAATTCAGAAGCACGTCGAGCATAACGGACAAGAGGGCGCCGGGCATGGGCGCGCATGGGTCCAGGGTGACGGGGGAAAGCTAGCGCCGTGCGTCGGGGGTCGGTACGGGGGTCGGTTCGGG
>CALQGY020000081.1 GCA_943330235.2 Candidatus Kuenenia stuttgartensis | reverse complement strand
CGCGGGCCTGTGCACATTAGGAGTATGATTCCCGCTCATTTTGCGCACGCTGGTGCCCATAGCACCTCGCGCGAACGGATACGCACGGTCGTGGTCGAGTCCCACGACGATCTCGCGCGTGAAGTTGCGGCCCGCATGGCGACACTCATCAGGGCCCGGTCGGCCGAGGGACGGCCCGTTGTGCTGGGACTGGCCACGGGCTCCACGCCGATCGGCGTGTATCGCGAACTGATTCGCCTCCATCGGGAGGAGGGGCTCAGCTTCCGCGGCGTGATCTCGTTCAACTTGGACGAGTACTGGCCGATGGCCCCCGCCAGCATCCATTCGTATCATCGGTTCATGTGGGAGAATCTGTTCTCGCACGTCGACATCGATCCGGCGAACGTCCACATCCCGGATGGCCTGTGGCCTCGCGACCAGATGGACGCCGCGTGTGCGGCCTACGAGGCGGCGATCGTCGCGGCGGGCGGCATCGATTTCCAACTCTTGGGCATCGGCAAGACCGGCCACATCGGTTTTAATGAGCCCGGATCGGGCGAAGGAAGCCAGACGCGACTGGTGCATCTGGACAGCGTGACCCGCCGCGATGCGTCCGCCGACTTCTTCGGTGAGGCCAACGTGCCGCGTGAGGCGGTCACGATGGGGATCGCGACCATTTTGGCCGCGCGCGAAATCGCCATCCTCGCCACGGGCGAACACAAGTCGGGCATCGTGCGTCGCGCTGTCGAAGGCGAGATCGATCGTGCGGTCGCCGCCACGTTCCTGCAGCGGCATCCGAACACCACGTTCTTCCTGGACGAAGCCGCCTCGGCCGACCTCTCGCGCATCGCCACCCCGTGGCTGCTCGATGAAGTGACGTGGACGACAGCACTCGAACTCCGGGCCGTCACGTGGCTGGCGAAGCGCACGGGCAAGGCGATTCTCAAGCTCACCGAGCACGATTACGCGGAGCATCAACTGTCGTCGCTGGTGTCGCGGCATGGCACGCCGGGCGCCGTCAACGGGCTTGTCTTCAACGCATTGGGAGCAAAGATCCGCGGGCGGAGCAAGCTGCCGCAGCGTCAGCGCGTGCTCTGCTTCTCGCCGCACCCCGACGACGATGTGATCTCGATGGGCGGCATCCTGCGCAAGTTCGTGCAGAACGAGAATGACATGACCGTCGCGTACATGACGAGCGGCAACATCGCCGTGTTCGATCATGACGTGCGGCGCTACATGGACTTTCTCGAACGGCTCAATCGCGAACGCATGGAAGACGGCACCGCGGTGAAGGCCATCGCCGACAAGGTCCGCGCGTTTCTCGACGCGAAGCAACCGGGTGAGGTCGACATCCCCGAAGTGCAGGACATCAAGCGGGTCATCCGCGAATCCGAAGCCGTCAGCGGCATCGAAGTGATGGGCCTTGGCCGCGCGCACGCACGGTTTCTCAATCTGCCGTTTTATCAGACGGGGAAAGTCCGGAAAGATCCGATCGGCCCAGCCGACGTCGCGATTGTTGCGTCGCTCTTACGAGACCTGACACCGGACATTGTGTTCGTGGCCGGCGATCTCTCCGATCCGCACGGCACGCACCGCATGTGTAAGGAAGCGATCGACGCGGCCTTGTTGGAGGTGTACGGTGAGGTGGGTGCACCGGCATCGGATGCCCCCGCCCCGCGGCCGCAGGTGTGGCTGTATCGCGGCGCGTGGCAAGAGTGGCCGGTGACGGAAGCGACGGTGCTCTGCCCGATGTCCCAAGAAGAGTTGACGCTCAAGATTCAGGCAATTTTCAAGCACCAGTCGCAGAAAGATTCGATGCCCTTCCCCGGCCAGGACGAACGCGAATTCTGGCAACGCGTTGAACAACGCAACAAGGCCACTTCGGCCGAACTCGACCAACTCGGGCTCGCCGAGTATTTCGCCATGGAGGCGTATGTCATCGCATAGTGTGGTGTCGCAATGACGGGCCGTTTCGATCTGCTCGATCTGCTGGTGCTGCTGGCCTACCTCACGGGTACGACGGCGCTTGGCATGTGGATCGGCCGCGGACAGCGTTCGGCGTCGGAGTACTTTGTCGCGGAACGGGCGATTCCGTGGTGGGCGGTGCTCTTCTCCATTGTGGCCAGTGAGACGTCCGCGCTGACCTTTATCAGTATTCCCGGGCTCGCGTACACGGGGAATCTCGGATTTTTGCAGGTCGTGGTGGGGTACATCCTCGGGCGCATCGTGGTGTCGTACACGCTGCTGCCGCGCTACTTCCAAGGGCAGCTCGTGACGGCGTACGCGCTGCTGGAGACGCGCTTCGGACTGGGCACCCGCCGATTCACGTCCATCGTGTTCATGTGCACACGCGCGATGGCGGATTCCGTCCGCGTCTTCGCCACGGCAATTCCCGTGGCACTCATCATCGGCCCCGCCATGCCCAAGGCGTACGCGATGCCGTCGGCCATCCTCGTGCTCGGGCTGCTGACGGTGGTGTACACGTATCGTGGTGGCATGAAGGCCGTCGTGTGGACGGAGTTGGTGCAGGCGAGCGTATATATCGTCGGGGGCATCTCCGCCATCGTGCTGATCGGCCAGAGCGTCCCCGGCGGATGGACGGCCATCATCGATCAGGCCAGTGTCGCCGGCAAGCTGGGCGTCATCGACTGGTACACCGGCTTCGATCGCCCGCACACGATGTTCGCGGGCATCCTTGGCGGCGCGTTCCTCGCCATGGCTTCTCACGGCGCCGATCAAATGATCGTGCAGCGCCTGCTCTCCAGTCGCTCGCTGCGTGACGCGCAGCGTGCGTTGATCGGCAGTGGGTTTATGGTGTTTGCCCAGTTCACCATGTTCCTGATGGTCGGTGTCGGCCTCTGGGTGTTGTATGGCGGGAAGCCGTTCGCCGCGGCAGACCAGATCTTCCCGTCGTTCATTATCGAGCACATGCCGCACGGGCTCATCGGCCTCATCGTGGCGGCCATCGTGGCGGCCACCATGAGTACGCACTCGGGCGCCATCAACTCGCTGGCCGCCTCCACCACGCATGACATCTATCTGCCGATCACCGGGCGCAGCGCTGACGACCCGCGCACGCTCAAAGTCGGCAAACTGTTCGCGCTGGCGTGGGGGCTCGTGCTGACGCTCGGCGCACTGCTGTTCAAGGAACAGGGCACGCCGGTGGTCGTGATCGCGCTGGCCATCGCGTCGTTCACGTACGGCGGACTGCTGGGCGGCTTCGCGCTGGGGCTGTTCTGGAAGCGGGCGATTCAGCGTGATGCCATTTTCGGCATGAGTATCGGCATCGGCTGCATGGCGTTCATCGTCTTCGCCAAGCAGCTCGTGGCCGCCTTCCCGGGCTTGGACGGTATGCTGGGTGGCGTCGCGACGATCGCGTGGCCGTGGTACGTCCTCATCGGCACTTCGATTACGTTCGTCTGCGGCATGCTGTCCTCGTTCACTCATGCGGCTGCTGATGCGCCGCGCACCACTCAGGAGACGCCCGCATGAGCGCTGGTCCGCTCGATCCAACCCCGCTCGTTGTCGGTATCGATGGTGGCGGGACTCGCACGCGTATCGTGCTGGCCGACGCCCATGGCACCGTGCTCGCGCGCACCGAGGGGCCCGGAACGGCCCTGACGCCCGGGATGGAAGGCGCCGCGGCGGACATCATCAAGGCGTTGATCACCGACGTCCTGACGATGGCCGAACGGACAGAGACGCGACCGGCCGTCTGCGTCGTCGGAGTGGCCGGTGCCGGTCAGGAACGGGCCGCGCAGGCCCTGTGGGCCGCTCTGGCGTCGCGACGTATCGCGGACGACGTCTCGGTCCAAGCCGACGCCACGATCGCCATGGATGACGCGTTCGGGGACTCTGCGGGCGTGTTGCTCATCGCGGGCACGGGGTCTGTGGCCTTCTCGCGGGCCCCCGATGGTCGCCTCGAGCGCTGCGGTGGATGGGGGCCGAACATCGGCGACGAGGGGAGCGCCGGATGGCTCGGCCGCCGCGCCCTCAGCGTGGTCACCGCCGCGCAGGACGGCCGTGAACCCGAGACGGCCCTCACGGGCGCGCTCTTGACCGCGCTCGAGCTCGACTCGCTGGAGGAGCTGATTCCGTGGGCCGCGGCGGCCACGCCATCCGCACTGGCGGCGTTGGTGCCGGTGGTGATGCAGGTCGCGTCCACGGGCGATCTCCGCGCGAATGCGCTGATCAGCCTCTGCGTCGAAGAACTGGTGCTGCACGTTCGGACACTGGCCCGCCGCTGCTTCATGGACGAACGGGCGGCCGTGCCCGTGGCCCTCGCCGGTGGGCTGATGGTGAAGGGATCGCTGATTCGGAAACGCCTCGAGCAGCGTCTCAAGAGCGCCGTGCCGGGCGCCACCGTGCGCGTGGATGACGTGGATGCCGCGCGGGGAGCGGTGCGTCGCGCACGTCGTCTGCTGGGCGTCGAGGTCTAAGACAAACGCGCCGTCACCCGCACGAGAGGCGGATGACGGCGCGTTGAACGACAGGGGGACGGGTTAGGCCGGAATCGGCTGGCCGTCAGGGACGCCTTCGCCCAGTTCGCCTTCCCAGCGCGCCATGACGGCCGTGGCCAAGCAGTTGCCCAGCAGGTTGACCGACGTGCGTGCCATGTCCATGATCGCATCGACGCCGAGGATCACCGCGATGCCCTCGAGGGGCAACCCGAACTGCGCGAGCGCCCCGGAGAGGATGACCAGTGAGGCGCGCGGTACCGCCGCCACGCCCTTCGAGGTGAGCATCAACGTCAGCATCATGAGCAGCTGCGTGCCGATCGGCATGTCGATGCCGGCCGCCTGAGCGACAAACACGGACGCAATGGCCAGATACAACGTCGACCCATCGAGATTGAACGAGTAGCCCGTGGGCAGCACGAACGCGACAATGCGGCGCGGGACACCAAAGCGCTCCATCGCCTGCATCGCCTGGGGGAAGGCCGCCTCGCTGGATGCCGTGGAGAACGCGATGATCCACGGCTCCTTCACCGCACGCCAGAAGCGCGCGACGGGGATCTTCAGCAGCAGCGCGATGGGCAACAGCACGCACACCACGAAGATGATGAGCGAGACATAGAGTGTGCCGACGAGCTTGGCGAGATTCACCATGACGCCGAGTCCGCTCTTGCCGACGGTAACACCAATGGCCGCCCCGATGCCGATGGGGGCGTACGCCATGACGATGCCGACAAATTTGAACATGATGTCGCTCATCGACTGCAACCAGTCGAGCATGACGGTCTTCGACTTCCCTTCCACGCGCGCCAACGCCACGGCGAAGATGATCGAGAAGAAGACGACCTGTAGCACCTCGTTCGCCGCGGCCGCTTCAAAGAAGCTCTGCGGCACGGTGTGCTCGAGGACGGAGCTGAAGGTTGGCGTCTTGGTGGCTAAGGCCTTGAACTCGTCACCGCCCCCCGCGGTCAGCTGAACGCCCACGCCGGGCTTGACGAGGTTGACCGCGATCAGTCCGATGGCCAGTGCCGCCGTCGTCACGACCTCGAAGTAGATGATGGATCGCAGCGCGAGGCGACCGACCTTTTTCATGTCGTCGCCGTGGCCGGCGATGCCCACGACCAGCGTCGAGAACAGCAGTGGCACGATCAACGACTTGATCATGCGCAGGAAGATGTTCGCGAACGGCTTGAGGTTCGGCGCAAAATCGGGGGCGAGCCACCCGATGAGGATGCCGACCACCATCGAGATCAGGATCCACTGCGAGAATCCGATGCCAAGAAAACCACGACTCGCCGGTGTCGGCGTTGCTGCGGAAGCGTGAGCCATCGTGTGAATCAGTGATCGAGAGGTGGCAGGACTTCACGAGCGGCGCCGGGATTGCGCAGCACGGAATTTTTGTATCCGTAGAGGAAATAACAGGTCAGACCGATGCTCATCCACACCGCAAACGCGATCCAGGCGCTCGTCGGCAGTCCTTTCATCACAAAGATGCAGGACGCGGCGCCGGCGATCGACACGAACCAGATGAACGGTACGCGGAACGGCCGCGGGCGTTCCGGTTCGCGAACACGCAAGACGAGGACGCCGATACATACCACGGCAAACGCGGCCAAGGTGCCGATGTTCGTCAGATCGTACGTCGACGCATCGTTCATGAGTAACGAGCCCGTCGCGACGGCCACGCCGGTGATGATGGTCGTGATGTGCGGCGTGCGCGTCTTGGGGTGCAGCTTGGCGGCGAATCGCGGCAGCAGGCCATCGCGCGCCATGGCGTAGAAGATGCGCGGCTGGCCGTACTGGAAGACCAGCAGCACCGCCGACATGGACACCACCGCGCCGGCCGCGACGATCCAACTCGCGGTCGAGAGCCCCGCCAGTTCCAACGCTCGCGCCAGCGGATCACTGGAGCGTAGTTGCTCGTACGGCACCAGACCGGTGGCGACGAACCCGACGATCACATAGATCAGCGTGCAGATGGCCAATCCGCCCAGAATGCCGATGGGGAGATTCCGTTGCGGATTCTTGGTTTCTTCACCGGCGGTCGAAATGGCGTCGAAGCCGATGTACGCGAAGAACACAATCGCCGCGCCCTGATGGATACCGCGGAACCCGTTGGGCGCGAAGGGCGTGTAGTTGGCGGTATTGATATGCTGCGCACCGACCACCACAAACAACGTGAGCACCACCAGCTTCACGATGACCATGATGTTGTTGGCGCGGGTACTCTCTTTCACGCCACGCAACAGCAGCATGGTGATCGCCACCACGATGCCGAAGGCCGGCACGTTGAGCAGAATCGGAATACCGGCGATTTTCGGGGCTGACTGCATCAGCGACATGATGGCCGGATCGCTACTGGCCTTCACGGCCCAGTAGCCGTGCGTCATCCATCCCGGGAACGAAATCCCGAAGCCGGAGAGCAGCGACACGAAGTAGCCGCTCCAGCCAATCGCGACCGCGATGTTGCCGACCGCGTATTCGAGGATCAGCGCCCATCCCACGATCCACGCGACAATCTCGCCGAGCGTGGCATACGAGTAGGCGTACGCACTGCCGGCCTGCGGGATCATCGACGCGAGCTCCGCGTAGCAGAGCGCAGCGAGTCCACACACCGCGCCCAGCAGAATGAACGAGAGGACCAGCGCAGGGCCCGCGCCGTACCGCACGATGGTGCCGTCGGCGAGCACTTCGCCGGCGGCCGCGGTCCCCAACGACGAGAAGATACCGGCGCCGATGACGGCACCGATCGCCAGCATGATCAGATCACCTGCGCCCAGCGTGCGCTGCATGCCGTGGCCACCATCATCGGCGGCAGCAATCGGCTTCCGGTCAAACAAGCCCATGAGATCTCGAGTGAGCGTATCGAACGACAACGGCGCTGCGCTCGGAGTGAGCGCAGCGCCGAATCAGGTCAGATGAAGAGCGGCGCCAGCACCAAGGTGATGGTGGAGAGCAGCTTGATCAGCACGTGGAGCGACGGCCCCGCCGTATCCTTGAACGGGTCGCCGACCGTGTCACCAACAACGGCCGCCTTGTGCGCGTCCGACTTCTTGCCGCCGTAGGCGCCGGTCTCGATGTACTTCTTGGCATTGTCCCACGCGCCGCCGCCGTTGTTCAGGAAGCCGGCCATGAGAATACCCACGACGGTCGAGATCATCAGGAAGCCAGCCACCGCTTCGGCACCGAGATGTTCGCCGGGGCCGCTGAGGCCCTTGAAGATCAGACCGACGCCGATGGGGAACGCCAGCACGAGGAAGCCGGGGAGCACCATGGCCTTCAGCGCGCCAACGGTCACGATGTCTACGCACTTCGCGTAGTCAGGCTCCTCGGTGCCGAGCATGATGCCCGGGCGCTCCTTGAACTGGCGACGCACTTCGGTGATCACGCTTTGCGCGGCCTTGGACACGGCGGTCATGGCCAGCGACGAGAACCAGAACACCAGCATGCCGCCGATCAGCGCGCTGACGAACACCTGCGGCTTGCTCAGGTCGACGTGCAGCGGGCTGCCGGTGTAGTTCTTGACTTCATCCAGATACGCCGAGAACAGGAGGAAGGCCGCGAGTGCGGCCGAGCCAATCGCGTAGCCCTTCGTGAGCGCCTTGGTCGTGTTGCCGACCGCGTCAAGGCGGTCCGTGCGGTCACGAATGGCCTCGGGCTGCTTGGACATTTCGACAATGCCACCGGCGTTGTCGGTGATCGGTCCGAACACGTCCATCGCCAGGATGTAGCCGGCCGTTCCAAGCATGCCCATGGTGGCGACGGCGGTACCGAACAGACCACCAGCCGGCGCCCCATCGATCATGATGCCGCTGGAGCGTCCGAGCATGAAGCTGCCGACCAGCGCCGCCGCAATCGTGAACACGGGCAGCACCGTGGATTCCATACCGACCGACAGGCCCATGATGATGTTGGTGGCCGGACCGGTCTGCGACGCTTCGGCGATGGAGAGCACCGGGCGATAGCGGTATTCGGTGTAGTACTGCGTGATAAACACAAACGCGATCGACGTCACCACGCCGATCATCGCGCAGCCAAAGTAGTGCAGCCACGCATCCGGGGCGTCCGGCGTCTGCAGGAGCCACTTGCACGCGAAGAACGTCGCGACACTCACCAGCGCGGCCGTGATGTAGTAGCCGCGGTTGAGCGCCTTCATGGGGTCTGCCGTTTCGGTCGTGCTCACGGTCATGACACCGACGATGGAGCAGACCAAGCCGAGCGAGCCGATCACCAGCGGGAACAGGATACCCGCGACACCGAACGACTTGAACAACAAGACTCCGAGGATCATCGCGCCGATATTTTCCGCGGCCGTGGACTCAAACAGGTCGGCACCGCGACCGGCGCAGTCTCCGACGTTGTCGCCAACGAGATCGGCGATCACGGCGGGGTTGCGCGGATCATCCTCAGGGATGCCGGCTTCCACCTTACCCACCAAGTCCGCGCCGACGTCGGCGGCCTTCGTGTAGATGCCGCCGCCGAGCTGCGCGAAGAGCGCGACGAACGACGCACCGAATCCGTAGCCAACGATGAGGAACGGAATCTTCGTGGCCCACGTGTTGGCGTCGATACCGACCGGCGCCATCAGGGTGAGGATGGCGAACAGACCGCCAACGCCCAAGAGGGACATCGACACCGTGAACAAGCCGGAGACCGCACCACCGCGCAGCGCGGTCTGCAGCGCCGAATTGAGCGACGTCATGGCGGCGGCAGCGACGCGGATGTTGGTGCGAATCGACACCCACATGCCCATGTAGCCGGCAATGCCGGACGACAACGCGCCGAGCAAGAAGGAGAAGACGATGAACAACGCGAACACCTTCGGATCATCGACCGGATCGGTGGCGTTGTGCGACCGCACGAGACCGTAGCCGACGCCGAGGACGATGGCGACGAGGACGGCCAGCATGGCGATCGTCTTGTTTTGCCGGGCGAGGTACGCCTCGGCGCCTACCTGAATCGCATTGGAGATCTTCTGCATCGCAGGGGTGCCGCGATCGCGCGCGAGAACCCATCGCGCGAGGAAGACCGCGAACACCAGGGCAAACACGCTGCCCCCGAGAATGATGGCGAGCAGCAGTGACGGCGACGCACTCATGTCGGAATTCTGTGGGTGGGGAGAAACGAGGCCACGGTGGGCATCTCGGGAGGGAACAACCGAATCTGGGTCAAGCTACTGGCGCACACCGAACGGAGCCAGAGCGACGGCACGGCAATTTTCAGATCGCGGCGTGAATCGACCGCATGCAGCGTGGCCGAAGCGGCCGAAGCGGCCGAGGATCCCGTGGTGGGAGCGACCTACAGGATAATTGACATTTCGTACTTGGCGCGCACGGGCACGCCCAATCCATTCGTCGCGGGCCGGAATCGGAAGCCCGCGAACGCCTCGCGCAGCTTTCGGTTGTAGTTGCCGTCCTTCGTCTGGGTGAAGGCGATATCGAGCACCCGCCCGGTCGAATCCACATCAAACTGGACGACGACCTCCCCTTTCGCCTTCCCGGGAATGGGGATGGGGGGCAGGAACATCTCGACGGGCGCGGGCGGGTAGATGGTGCCCGGACCGCCTCCCGTGCCAGCGCCGACCGCGGTGCCCTTGCCCGTGCCAACGCCGGACCCGACCCCACCACCGCTTCCGGGTCCTGCGCCGGCGCTTCCATCGGTACCAGCTCCCCCACCGCTGCCAACGACCGCCGATTTGGCCTCACCGGCGTCGGCGGTTGGCGGCGTGCTGGTTTTCGGTTGGGGCGTGGGAGGCGTCACCACCGGCGGCGGGACCAACGGCTTGATGACCGGGGGCTGCACCAACGGCGGAATGACAGCCGCCTTGGGCGGCGGCGCAATCCGGACGAACTGCAGGCGTTCCGTCTTCGGGCGCCCACCCGTGCCCTTGTTCCCTCCGCCACCACCACCAGCGGGACCGAGGCCACCGGCGCCCATGATCTCGTGCAGGAGTTCTGGCGACGTGAAGGGCACGATCATCAGGAAGATGATCAGCACGTGCACGAGCACGGACAGCAGAAAGCCGACGATGCGGCGGTTCCTCGAGAGCGGCAACCCAATGGGCGGCCGATATCGTGCGCGCGCGCCCGGCTCTGGAGCCGGCGGGGGCGCATCGTGCGGAATGGGTATGTAGGTCGGTGTCTGATCCATAGGCGGCATAGCGGTCACGTAAAATAGTACGGCGGACGATCCCGAAGGGTTCGTCCGCCGTCACCATCAGCTGTGCAACGCGGACCGAGTGCTCATACACGGTTGGACCATGAATGAGCCCCCCGATGCGGGCGCCTCAGATCACTTCGGCGGGACGCCGATGACCTTGACGCCGGCACCGCGCGCCTGGTCCATCGCCCAGATCACGTTCGCGTACGTGACCATCGTGTCGCCCTTCACGAAGATGACCTTCTCCGGACGGGGATCAAAGATGGCCTTCAAGCGGATCATGAGCTGCGGCTTTTCGATCGGCTCCTTGTTCACGGCGAACTTGTCGCCGGGCAACACTTCGAGCACGATCTGATCCGGATTCGGCGCCGCGTTGGGCTGCGGCGTCGGGTCCGGGAGCTGCGTATCGATGGCCTTCCGGCTCATGGGAATGATCATCATGAAGATGACCAACAGCACCAGGAGCACGTCGATCATCGGCGTGACGTTTGGTTCATTCGTCAGGCCACCACCACCACCACTCGACATACCCATGTTACTTCTTCCCCCCCAGGAGCTTGTCGCTAGCGATCAGCGACTCCGTTCCCGGCTGCTGCTCGGTGATGAGGGCCGCGACGCGCACGCCATTGAGTGACAGCTTGTCGAGCGCATCGATGACCTTCACGTACTGCAGATCCTTGTGGGCCTTCACATACATGATGTAATCGGGACGTTCCACGCCATAAATGCCTTTGACGAGCGTCTCGAGATCTTCGTTGTGAATAGGCTTCTTGTTCAGATAGTACCGACCCTGATCGTCGATGCCGAGCACCTGATCGCCGTCTTCTTCCGGATGGGGCTTGAGGTTCTGCCCTTCCGGTGGAATGGCCGTGAAGCCCGCGTTGATCTGCGGCACCACGATCATGAAGATAACGAGCAGTACGAGCATCACGTCGATCATGGGGGTGACGTTCGGATCGGCTTTTACGCCACTTGCTCCGCCGCCTGCCATACCCATGGTGAGACTCCTTTCATGAAGCCGTCAGGGAGCCGCCCCGACCGGGGCGGCGCCTGACCAGCCAGTGTGGACGTTCGCTACGCGCTCGCTTAGTGCGAAGCGGACTGGCCGCTGGCCGTGTTGAACTCGCGGGTGAAGCGGGACCGACCGAACTCGCCCGACACGCCCTTGATCAAGTAGTCGATCATTTCCTTGGACGTATACGTCATTTCGGCGGTGAGGTTGTCAATCTTCGTCTGGAAGAAGTTGAACGCCCACACGGCGGGAATGGCGACGCCGATACCGATGGCCGTCGTGATGAGGGCTTCGGCGACACCGCCGGCGATGGCGGAGATACCACCGGCGCCCGACGTGGCCATGCCGGTGAAGGAGTTAACGATACCCATCGTCGTGCCGAGCAGACCGACGAACGGGGCGGTCGCACCGACCGTCGCCAGCACGCCCAAGCCACGCTTCATGTCGACGATCGTCATCAGCATTTCACGATCCACCGCGCGCTCGGCCGAGTTGATGTCGGAGACCGTCACGGAGCCGTCCTGAATGAGCGGACGGATTTCGGAAAGCGCACCACCCAGCACGCGGGCCACATGCGACTTCTTGTAGCCTTCGGCCAGGTTGATCGCTTCGCTGAGGTTGTCCTCTTCGAGGAACTGCGAGAACTCGGGCGCGAACTTGCGCGTCTCGTTCTGCGCCTTACGCATCTGCCACCACTTCGAGATGAGCACCGTGAACGAGAAGGCCGACATGCCGAGCAGCGTGAAGACGATGCCCTTGGCGAACCAACCCATCGACTGGTACAGCTCCATCAACGACATGTTCATAACACAAGTCTCCGTGCAACGAGAAGGTGATGACGTGCGCTAGCGATTCAACGAGAATTGGAACGGCTGCTGGACGAGCTGCTTCACTTTCCGTCCACCGACTTCTGCCGGGAGGAAGCGCATACGCTGCAGCGCATTTCTCACGGCCGTCGTGAACAGATCGTTGTCCGTCTTCAGGGCCTTGAAGGTCGTCATGTCGGCGCGCCCCGTGGTATCGACCACGAACTGCGCCAGCACCTGACCTTCGATACCCGCGGAACGCAGCATGTCGGGATAGGCCGGTCCGGCCGATCCGGGCGCTGCGACGACGGGCTTTTCGACTTGGAAGTCGAAGTACGGCTGATCGCCCTGCGGAACAGGGCCCTTTCCACCTTCGACACCCTTGCTGGTACCACCAGCAACGCCCTTGCCCGAGAAATCGGCTTCGTCGGTGACCTTCTTCGACAAATCGATATCAGGAATGACGTTCGGGATGTCGATGGGTGCGGAAAGCACCACAAATCCCTTGGGTGGTGGCGGCGCGACGGTGGCGTCAGGCGGCGGTGGCGCTTTTTCCGGCTCGGGCGGCTTCGGCTCGTCCTTCTTGACCTCGACGAAGTCGACCTTCTCTTCCTTCGGCTTCTCGTTCTTCAGCCCCGAGTTGGCCGTAACGACGACCAACCCAACGACAACGGCGGCGTGAAAAACGACGGACGAGAAGGTCCCACCAAATCGTTTCTGCTTCTGCGCCTTCGATTCAAGCAGGTTGTTGAACATCTCGCTTGTCCGGGGTACGAGTGACAACGACATACGGCCTGCGGGCGGATGTCCACAGATACCGACTTGGCGATTCTACGCTCCATCCATGATCCAGCAATGGCGAACACATTAGGATCGGATTAATCCGCCGTTAGCATTCCGGTCTCCGGCTCCACCGCGTGATACTCGCCGGTCATGCCCGAGCCGGGCGCACCGGCCAGCGGCAGCGTGACGGTAAAGGTGCTGCCGCGCCCAAGACGAGACTGCACCGTGAGTTGCCCGCTGTGCGCCTGCGCGATCCATTGGCAAATCGCGAGCCCCAGACCAAAGCCTCCCCGCTCCGATGCCCGTGAACGGACGCGGTCCGCCCGCCAGAACCGCTCAAAGACATATGGCAGGTCGGCCGCCGCGATCCCGATGCCGGTGTCCTCGACGGTGAACGTCACGACCTCTTCGCCGCAGGTCAGCGCGATGCTGACGCGGCCGCCGCGTGAGGTGTACTTGATGGCATTGGTCACGAGGTTGAGCATCAACTGGCGCAGGCGCGTCAGGTCCCCCAGCACTTCGGCCTCCTCCAGCAGCGGCGCGTCGATGGTCAGGTCGGCATCCTCGCCCAGCAGGCGAGCCGTTTCCACCACCTCGCGCACCAGTGGGGCCATTTCCACTGGCTCGCGATAGAGATCGAAGCGCCCCTCATCCGCCCGGGCCAGCGTCAGCAGCGAGTCCACCAGATCGGCCATCCGCGTCACCTGCTGCAAGGCTTCCTCCAGCGCGACGGCCTGCTCGGTTGTCCCGGCCGTCGGTGACATCGCACGCTCGACATCCGCCCGCATGACGGCCAGCGGCGTCTTGAGTTCGTGACTGGCGTCGGCGGTGAACCGCCGGAGCGCGCCGAACGACGTTTCGAGACGCTCAATCATCTCGTTCAACGTCAGCGCCAGTCGGGCGAGCTCTTGTCCCGCCTCGCCGATGTTCAGCCGGCGATGCAGGGAACGACCGTCGGAGATGGCTTGCACCTGATCCACCATGCGGTCGATCGGCCGAAACGAACGCCCCGCGATGCCATAGGCGAACGCAAGAGACAATCCGAGTAAGAGCGGCGTCACGATGGCCATCGTGGAGACCAGCTCACGCGGCGTAAAGCTGATCGCCGACGTGCTCAACGCCGCAAAGACACGGTAGCGCGCATTACTGGAGAGCGGCACCTCACGCGCCGCCAGTACGACCTCGTCGTCACTCATGCGCAACACGCGCGGCGGCGCATTCGAGGCCGCCGACCGCGCGGCGTCGCTGAAGTCAGAACGCGACTCGACGGAGAGCGATTTTACCGCCGAAGATGCGTAGATGTCATACTCGGTGCTGTCCTGCACCAGCACGTAGCCGTCCAGCAGCGACAGGAACGCGCGCAGCCGCACGGACACCGTGCGGGTGGCCAGCGGATCATCCTGCGCAAACATGGCTTCCGTGCCGGTGGAGCGCGCCAGATTGACCGCCCGTACCACCTGATCGGCCTCAATCTCCGCCTGATGACGCAGCTCGTCCATCAACGTCATGCGACGCACGCTCAGCAGGGCCAGCGAGAAGAGCAGCAGCGTCACCATCATCGCTGCCGCATAGGCCATCGTGAGCCGCGTCCGAATGGACTGCATGCGCGACCGATTCCCGCGCTACGCGCGAATCATGTAACCGACCCCACGCACCGTGGTGATCAGCTTCTTCTCGTGCGTGGCGTCGAGCTTCTTACGCAGATGATTGATCACGACATCGACGATGTTGGTGCCGGGATCGAAGTGATACCCCCACGCATACTCGGTGATCAGCGTGCGGCTCATGACGCGCCCGGCGTGCCGCATCAGGTACTCGAGCACCGCGAATTCCTTCGGCGTCAGCTCAATGGATTCCTCACCGCGCAGCACCTGCCGCGTCCCCTGATCCAGCATCAAGTCCCCCACGCGCAGCACCGGCGACGCCAACGCACGCGGACGGCGCAACAGCGCTTCGGCCCGTGCCAACAGCTCCTCAAACGCAAAGGGCTTGGTCACGTAGTCATCCGCACCGGCCCGTAACGTCTCGACTTTCGCATCGACCGCATCCTGCGCGGTGAGCACCAACACCGGCCGTTCGAAGCCACGCGCCCGCAGCGTGCGCAGGACGTCCAGCCCGTTGCGACCCGGCAAGCGCATATCGAGAATCACCAAGTCGTACGGCTGGCTCAGCGCCATGCGTTCGCCGTCAATGCCGTTGGCAACCAGATCGGTCTGCCACCGCTGCTCCTCCAACCCACGTCGCACAAATTCGCCGACGGTCGGATCGTCTTCGATGACGAGAATCTTCACGACTGGTCCTGGTGGGGCATGGCGAGCTCAGTGCTCAGCGGCGGCCGGATGGCCGCTGCAATCCGAATTCACGGATTTTGCGATACAACGTCTTCGGCGAGATACCCAGCATCTCCGCCGCGCGCCCCTGATGCCACCGCTCGCGATGCAAGACATCCAAAATATGCCGACGTTCCAGCGCATCGAGCGTCAGCGGGATGGTCGGCGTGGGCGTCCCCGTGGTGGCGACCTCGGGGCCGAGCGGAAGATCACGCGCCCCGATGGTCCCCTGCACCGCGAGCAACACAGCGCGCTCCATCACTGCGCGCAGTTCCCGGACGTTGCCGGGCCACCGATATCGCTCAAGGACCGCGACCGCGTCGGGGGTCAGCGACGGGGGCGACATTCCGCCGAAGCGCACCGCGAACTGTTCGGCCAGCAGCGGGATGTCCGTCAGACGCTCGCGCAGGGGCGGCAGATTCACGCGAATCGCGCCCAGTCGATGCAGCAAGGCGGCATCAAAATCACCGACCGCCGCCATGCGCGCCATATCACGGGAGCTCGATGCGATGACCCGCACCGCCACCGCCACCCGCTGTGCCCCACCCACGCGACAAAAGTGCCCCGACTCCAGCGCCTGCTCAAGCAACCGCTGCGCGGACGGATGCAGCGCCTCGACGTGGTCGAGGTAGAGCGTTCCGCCCGAGGCCAGTTCAAGGAGCCCCAAGGTTCTGCCGTCCGCGTCGGGTCGCGCCCCCCGCTCGACGCCAAACAGCTCGACCAACTGGGCGTACGTATCAATGGCCGCCAGATCGACCGACAGGAACGGCGCGGTTGGGCGAGCGCCGCGCTCATGGAGCAGCCCCGCCACGAGATTCTTCCCCGTCCCCACTTCCCCGCTGATCAGCACGGGCGCATCGCTCGCGGCGACCCGATCCACCACCGACAGGACCGCCATCAAGGGCGCATAGCGCGTCACGAGCGTGGGGCGAACCGTCGATCGTCGCAGGCGTGCCTGCAGCACGTGGTTGTCACGGGCGAGCATGCGTTTCTCCCACGCGCGGCGAACCAGCGCGTCGATCTCCGCCATGCGATAGGGCTTCGACAGCACATCGTACGCCCCCAACTTGAGGGCCGAGAGCGCGGTTTCGATGGTGCCGTTTCCCGTGATGACCAGAATCTCGGGCGGTAGCGGCTCCTCGCGGACCAGCCGGAGCACTTCGAGCCCGTCCAACTCCGGCATGACCACGTCCAGCAGCGCCACATCGAACGTTTCCGCCCGCAGGCGCTCCAGCGCGTCCCGCCCATTGCGCACGATCGTTACGGCGAAGCCACGTGCCGTCAGATATTGCTCGAGGATCGTGCCCAGATGGGTCTCGTCCTCCGCAAGCAGGACGCGGATGGCGGATGCGGTCGCGGTCGCAGTCGCAGTCGCGGTCGCGGTCGCGTGGCTCGAACCGGCGGCGTGTGCCAGAGTCATTCGACGGCCGCCGACGACAGGAGCACTTCAGGGAGCACGACGCGAAAGGTCGCCCCGGACCCTTCAGGAAGCGGTACCAGTTCCAGCTGCCCTGCGTGGTCGTTGACAATGCCGTAGCAGATCGCCAACCCCAGCCCGGTCCCTTCGCCCTGCGGCTTGGTCGTGAAGAAGGGCTCAAAGACCTTCGCTTGGAGCGCCCGCGGAATCCCCGGGCCCTCGTCGGCCACCTCCAACTCGACACGCGGCCGGCCATCCTCGCCGATCAACGACCGCGTGCGAATGGTGATCCGTCCGCCAGCCGGCGTCGCATCCAGCGCGTTCATGGCGAGGGCAATGAGCACCTGCACCAATTGATCCGAGTCGCCGGCCACCAGGAGCGGGCGAGCGGCCTCGAGCTCCGTCACCACCTGCACGCGCTTGTACCGCGGATGATGCTGCAGGAGAAAGAGCCCGTGCTCCACGACTTCGTTCAAGTCGAGCGTCTCAAAGCCGGCCGGCTTCGGACGCGCAAAATCGAGCAGCCCGTTTACAATGCGCTTGCAGCGTTGCACCTCGAGATCAATGATCCGGAGCATCTCCGCCGGATCGGCCCCGGGGACCTTGGCCCCGACCGGCAATTCCGCCGCGAGTTCGCGATGGAGCGCCAGCGACTCGCCACAGGCGGCGATGGTCGCGAGCGGGTTGTTGATCTCGTGCATCACACCGGCCGCGAGCTGCCCGAGCGCCGCCAGCTTCTCCGACTGCGCGGTGCGATCAATCGCGGCCCGCCAGTCGGTGATGTCCTCGCCCACCGTGATCACATGCGTGACCACGCCCCCCGCGAGACTCATCGGGATCTTCGAAATCCGGAACGTGCGCGTGTCCGCGAACGCATTGCTCTCCATCTGGAACTGCTGCAGGCGCCCGGTCTCGAAGACCTCGTCGAACTCCTGCTTCAGGAGCGCCGCCGGCTGTCGATGGAGCACCTCGAAGATCGTCCGTCCAATGGCGTCGGTTCGCGCGACGCCCTGCAGGCCGATCTCACGCCGATGGTTCCACGCATGAATCCGATAATCACGATCCACGACGTACACACCGAACGGCAAGGAGTCCACAATGCGTTCGATGAAGGTGCGCTGCTCGGCCACCTCGCGAACGCGCGCACCGATCTCGGACTCGAGACGCTGCACATGCGACTCCCGCGCAACCACAATCTGCACGAGATCGGCGACGCTCCGCACCAACGTCTGCTCCGACGGTTCGAGCGGGGCCGAGCGATACACCTGAAGACTCCCGACCACGGCGGTCCCGGCGCGCAGCGCGAAGGACTCGGCTGGCGGCTGCGTCGCATCGAACTCCAGCGGTGACTGCCAGCGCCGTCGGGCCAGATCTGGGTCCGCGAGTTCCACCGACACCGCGTCCGCGCTCAGCGCCGCGCAGAGCGCCGCGGCGACGCGCGCGGGCGTGTCCGCCGCGTCGGCATCCTGCGCCGCGACCGCGGCGATCGCCGCGAGCACGGCAAAGCGCGTATCCGTCATCGAGAACTACCGGAGAAGCAGATCACTCTCGCAAGGTAGAACTCGACGGTCGTTCGGACAAGCTGACCGATCGAGCCACCGGCCGTTTCTGGGGACACCACGGTGATGGGCGGTCCACGGTGGCGGGCGCCCCTGCGTGCTCGACGCCCTGACGGAATGGAGGCGCATAGACGCGAGACGGATTGATCACAGTTGCAGCTGGGACTAGCGGATGGTGGCAAATGCCATATAGTTGGCCCAGGTACGCGGTCGAGGCCCTGCTCCGATGAAGGGGCTATGCCGGTGACGCGTACATTCCGCTCGGCGAACCGAGATTGTGCCAATGCGTGTTCTACTCGTCGACAATGACGATATTGAGGCCGTCCGTTCAGAAACGGGGTTGCGCGACCGGCTCGG
>CALQGY020000080.1 GCA_943330235.2 Candidatus Kuenenia stuttgartensis | reverse complement strand
GACCGGAAAAATCATCTGGCCAACTTTCCTTCCGCAAGGTGAACCGCCCCGGGATTACAGGAGGCTCCACTTTGTGAGAACTTGGAGCTATGGCGAAATCCCGAGCGCATCGATTCACTCCTGAGGTCCGTGAGCGGGCCGTCCGATTGGTCCGCGAGCAGTTGCCGCACCATCCGTCCCAGTGGGCCGCCATTTCGGCGATTGCGCCGAAGTTGGGCTGCACGAAGGAGACGCTGCGGCGGTGGCTCTTGAAGGCTGAGCAGGACGCCGGTGAGCGGTCCGGTCCGACCAGCCGTGACGCGGATCGACTGGCCGCACTCGAGCGCGAGAATCGTGAGCTGAAGCGAGCGAATGACATCCTCCGCAAGGCGAGTGCGTTTTTCGCGGCGGCGGGAGCGCGGGCCGGTTCCAGGATCGAGGTCACCAGCCGATAGCGGGTCACCGGCCCCGGCGCGCCGTCTAGCGTGTACTCGATCACGCGCACCGGCTGCGGGCGCCGATCCCGGCTGGTGCAGGCTGGATTCCAGCGGAGCTCGCTCGGGCGTTTGCTGTTCAGGCGCCACCGCTCAGAATGCGACCTGCCAGCGCGACGCCGCTGAGCCACGCGCGCTGCACGCCGTGCGATGTTGACGACACCTCATGATCTTCCGTCATCCCCGCCCAGTCGCCACACGCGCCGAGGCTGCTGCGCTCCTGCCAGAGGCAATCGTCGGGGAGGCCGCGCTCCACCTGCGCATAGCGCCACCGATGCGCGCGGCAGGCGATGAGTGCGGCGGGTTCGTCCGAGGATGCCGGTGACGCGGCTTCCGTTGAGATGGAGGACGCCATGAGTGCGGCGATGTCGGCCGCATCGCCCTCCAGCTGTTCACGGCTCCATGCCGCATTGGTCTGTATGACCCATCGTATGGCCGGCGCGCCGTCTGTTGATGCATCCTGCGGGCGGACGACGCATACGTTCGCCAACGCGGCGGACAGCCGCACGTGCGCGACCGGCTTATCGAACGTGAGCATGATGCTCCAGCATGGCTGCATCATCACCGATGACAGCTGTGTCTGCATGTCGACCACCTCGCCGGACGGGAGCGCGGCGGTTTCGTGAAGACGATTGCGCGTTGCCAAGAGTGCTATCGCCTGCGGGGCGGGGACGGCCAGCGCGAGCACGTCGGCGTCGAACATATCCGAATCTGGGGTATCGTCCTGCTGGGTCAATCCGGTGCCGCTCGTCGTCGCGCGACGCGCCGTCACTCTCCAGCCGCCGTCCAGACGCGCCAGCTCGGCCACCTGGCACTGCCGCCGTACATCAAGATCGGCGGCGAGGTGCTGCGCGAGCGCGTTGATGGCGGGCGCGCCGGTCCACTGTCCGTTGTGTGAGACAATCACACCCGCATCAGCCCACGCGTCTGCGAACGGGATGAGCCGGCGGTCGCGTACACGGAATTCGTGGACCCCGTGATTGAACGTACCGCGCGCGAGCACGCCGTTGGCGAGCGGACCCGTATCGTCGCGGCGGCTACTCAGTCGTCCACCCACCCCGCGGCTTTTCTCGAGAACGGTTACCGAGAGCCCGTGGTCCTGTAACGTGCGGGCGCAGGCCAGCCCGCTGATGCCGGCGCCGACGACGAGCACGCGCGGTGGACGCGCCAGCGCCGGCGTCTCGACGCGCCCGGCGAACCGCGCGACATCGATGCGTGTCGCGTGCTGGCGTGTGGGGCGCGGACGCACGGTGCCCAGCACCGGCACCTCGGGCTGAAACGGGCGGTCGAACTGGCCAAGGCACCAGAGCAATCCGCCGTACGACGCGGGGTCACGACCGTCCAGTGCGTAGCGATGATTCAGCGACGTGAGACGCTCGAGGGTCTCCTCGGCGTCCGCGCTCCACAGCAGCAGTTGCTTGCCCCACGTCATGCGCACGTTGTTGTGCAGTTCACCGTGAATGCGGAGTGACGTCTGAGCGGCGTCCCAGAGCGTATCACCCGTGCGGCTGCGTGCGAGCGTCTCCCACGTCTGTCGCACACGGTCGTCGTTGACGTGATCCGCCAACGTGTTGCGCGCCCAATCCGGAATGGCGGCGATCGTCGTCGGCGCGGGGTGCCAGTAGCAGAACGCATAGGCCACCTCGCGCCAGATGAGGAGTTCATCGAGATACTTGGTGGCGCCCTCGCCTCCGATGGCCGCCGCTTCGCGCGCCAGCCGGAATGGTGACACCATGCCGTAGTGGAGATAGGCGGACATGCGGCTGACGCCCTCGAACACCGGATCGTTCCGCCGGTCCGCATAGCGACGCAGTGCACCGGATGCGACGAACTGCTGCCACCGCGCATAGCCGGCAACGGTCCCGCCGCGCGTGTGCGGCACGGCCGCAACGCCGTGGTCGATCTGACACTGCGACACCAGTTTGGCGATGTCTGCATTCGATAGCCGTACCGGTTCGAACGGCAATTGCAGCGGCTCCGCGAACGCGGGGGGCGCCGTGTGCACCGCCGGCCACGCGCGCGTCACGCGCTCGGCGCGCACAGCGGCGGTCGCATCACGAAATGCGAACGCGCGCGTGAAGGCACGCCCGGCGAGAGGCATGGGCACAATGCACGCGGTGTCCACGCTCCAGACCGGACAGTGACTGTTCTCCGCGAGCCCGCGGGTGAGGTCGTCCAGCGGCGGTATCGGGAACGTTTCTGTGACCACCAGCGCGGCGCGGCGTGCGAGCTCACGGAGCGCCGGTGCCCGGTGGCCCGGCCGTTCAAGGTGGAATGCGTAGGGCACGCCGAGCACGTGGCATTCCGCCTCGACGTCGCGCGCTCCTTCGAGAATGAACGTGTGGTGGCGATCCGAGGCGTGTGGGTAGCGCTCGGAGAGACCGTGATAGACGACCATCGGCAGGCCAAGCCGGTTCGCCATCGCCCGCGCGACATCGAGCGCCGGGTTTTCATGCGCACGCACGGCAGTGCGCATCCAGTACAGCACGAAGGTGCCCGCGGCACCTCGCTGCGCATCCGCCGCGGGAGCACTGCCCTCGACGGTAACGCGTTCAGCGAGATGCGCGGGGAGATCGGTCGGCGTGATCGGTAAGTAGGACACGCTGATCAACGGGCGCGACGGCGAGAAAGTGCCCGTACCCGTTCACCAGCGTGTTCTGCCTCGACGCTCTCAGCGATGTGTACCGCGTGCGTTCAGCGATGCGTTCAGCGATGCGTTCAGCGGCCCCCGGACGGCTTCGGCGCCACGGTGCGGAGAAACTTGATCGTGGCGGTCATCTCGACCGGCGACATCAGGGCCGTCGCCTTCCAGGGCATCAGGACATTCACCGGAGTCCCATCGGGGCGCGAGCCCGTACGCAACACGGTCTCAAGCTGCGCATCGGTGTATTTCGCGATGCCGGTCGGCGTGATGTTGGCCGCCTGCGGCGCGTCTGGCGGCATGCCGGGAATGGGCCCGCCGCTCAGACGGGGCCCATGGCATCCGGTGCACCCACCGATGTTCGCGAGATACCGGCCGTACGGTACCGTGGAGTCGATCTCGATCGTGGCTGGCGCAATCCGCGTGTGGTCTATGCGCGAGGTGTTCTCGTGCTACGAGCCGGGCTGCTTCCCGGTGTCGCGACGCACGATCTGTCCACCTTTCATGACGAAGCGAACATCGCGCAGTTGACGAATAGACTGCGTCGGGTCGCCGGCGACCGCCACCAGATCGGCCAACAATCCAGGGACAACACGACCGAAGTCAGCTTCACGATGCAGGATGCGTGCGTTCACGCTCGTGGCCGCGCGGAGCGCCGCAATCGGCGCCATGCCGTACTCCACCATAAGCTCCAACTCCAAGGCGTTGGTGCCGTGCGTGAATACGCCGACATCGCTGCCGTTGCAGATGGTCACCCCCGACGCGAGCGCAAGCGCGAACATTTTCTTCTTCTGCGCCACGCCGGCCGGATCGGGATCGACGCCCTTCTTCCAGCCGCGATAGCGCGTATTCGATTCGGTCGCCGCCAACGTGGGACAGAACGCGACGTTGTGTGCCTTCATGAGCGCAAACGTCTCGGCCGTGGCGTCGTCGCCGTGTTCGATGGTCTCGACACCCGCCATGATAGAGCGACGCATGCCTTCGACTGTGCTCGAGTGCGCCACCACCGGCCGTCCGCTGGACGCGGCGGTCTCCACAATCGATTTCCACTCGGCGTAGGTGAACGTCGGACGCGCTTCACCGCGCGGGCCCCAGCGATAGTCGGCGTAGATCTTGATCCAGTCGGCGCCATGCCCGATCTGATCGCGCACGACGCGCGCCACGCCCTCCACTCCGTCGGCTTCCTCCGCACCTTGCGGCACGTCGACTTCGGAGGCGAACCCCTTCGGGCCGTACGAACCGGTCGCCACGATCGCCTTGGTCGTGACGAACAGTCGCGGTCCGGGAATGATGCCCTGTTCCACTGCGTCTCGCAGTCCGACGTCCGCGTAGCCCGCGCCTTCGGTGCCGAGATCACGCAGGACGGTAAACCCCGCCATCAGCGTGTTGTGCAGATGGTTGACCGCGCGCGCCGTCCGTAAGGACAGCGATTCGTGCAGCACCTGATCGTTCCACGCGGTTTCATCGTACGGATGCAGCAGCACATGACTGTGCAGATCGCTCAGCCCCGGCAGCAGTGTGGTGCCCGGCAGCGCAATGCGTTCGGCATCGGCCGGCACCGACAGCTGGGCCAGTGGACCAACGCTCACAATGCGCTGGCCGCGCACGAGCACGGCCCACCCGCGCGCGACCGCGTCGGCGGTCCCGTCGAAGACGCCGTCGGGGACGAGCAACGTGGTGCGCACCGGGGCCGGTGCAGGCTTCGTGGCCTGCGCCTGGGCGAATGACGTGAAGGATGCCGCCAAGGAGAGTGTGGCGGCGACGGTGCGCAGGACGGCGGACGTGCGGCGTGTGAGCATGAGCGTCATGGAGTGAAGTACGAACACTGGCGTGTGGCGTGATCAGGACGGGAGGTGCGCGGTGTCGGCCGCGGAGACGGCGGCGGGCTCGAGGCCCGACACACCGCCGGAGACGGCAAACGCCATCGCATCGGCGCTGTTGACATGGAGCGGTTCGACGCGCCAAGACGGCACGATATACGTCTGGCCGGACCACGCGTAGGAGTGCGGGCAGTAGACCGCCACCTGATCGATCAATCCGAGATGCAGGAGAGACTCCTGCGTCACAAAGCCCAGCACCTTCGTGTGCTCAGGAACGAGGGTGAGCAGCACGGGCTTGTCGAATCGCCGCTTTTCGCCGACGAACGCGTTCAACAGGTCTTTTGTAGAACCGTAGACCAATCGGACCAGCGGGAGTCGGGCCATCAGCCCCTCCAGCCACGCCACCAGCGAACGGGTGACGAAGGCCGCCCCGAGAAAGCCGACGAGGGTGACCAGTGCCACGGTTGCGACGAATCCGGCACCCGGCGGCAACTCCACCAGACGCCGCAACCAGCCGTCCACCGTGGTGAAGACGAACCAGAGCACGGCCACCGTGACGGCCAGCGGCGCCAACATGACCATTCCTCGGGCGAAGTAGCCCAGCAGCTTGCGCATCGCATCCCTCACGCGGCTCGCGCCGCGACGTTAGTCTATTTTTCGGTCGGAAAAGTGCTGTCAGCTCTGCTTGAAGTTGGGGCCGAGGGGCAGTCCCGACCAGCCCGTGCGGTCTGTCGTTTCGTCCTCGATCCATCCCTCCTTATGCGCTTCATGCAAAATTGCCGCGGCTTGGGCCGCGATCGCGCGTCCTGGTTCGCCGCGCTCGGCGCCTTGATGCTGTGCCCGATCGCCGTGTACGGGCAAGCCAGTGGCGCCGCGGCGCCGCTGCCGGCGAACCCGTACACGCGCGTCTCCCCGTGGACGCCGCCGCCGCTCGCGCCCGGCAAGAAGGCCATCACGCAGGACACCTACGACGAGTGGAAGACCATCTCCGGCTCGTCGCTGTCCAACGACGGCAAGTGGGCGGTGTACACCGTGAGCCCGGTGGTCGGCGAGGGAGAACTCATCGCACGCGCCACGAGCGGCGCCACCGAGTACAAGGCGCCGCGCGGGTACACGGGACGGCCGCAGCTGCAGGCGTCCGCCGACTCGGCGGCCCAGTTTTCGGCGGCCCCCGCGCAGATCAGCGCGGACAGCCGCTTCGCCGCGTTCACCATCTATGCCTCGCGCGCCGACGTCGATCGCGCTCGCGTGCGTCGCGGCACGCCCGCGCCCCGCAACGGCATGGGGCTCATGAATCTCGGCGACGGCACCGTGACGCGTGTGCCCGCCGTGCGCTCGTTCAAGCTGGCGCGTAACGGCGGACGGTTCCTCGCCTATCTGCTGGAAGACACCACCGCCCAGCGTCCCGCACAGAATGGCGCCGCCACGGTTGGCCCGCGTCGCGAAACCGGCACGACGCTCGTGCTGCGCGAACTGGCCACCGGAACGGAAGTACGTATCGACGGCGTGACCAACTACACCTTTGACGAGAACGAGAAGTATCTCGGCTACACCGTCACGACGCGCGACGGCACGGGCGACGGGGCGTATCTGCGTACGCTGACCGGCGGTGCCGTGACGCCGCTGCTCACCGCGCGCGCGTCGTACCGCGGCTTCGCGTTCGATCGGAAGGGCGAGCAGGTCGTCTTCCTCTCCGACGCCGGAGACAGTACCTCGAAGCCCAAGTTCTCGGTGTATCACGCGTCATTGGTGCAGGCGAAGGGGAAGCCCGTCACGCCTATCGCGGCGCGGCGCATCGTCGCCGGTACCGAAGCGCCGGCGGGATTGCTCATCGCCGAACGTGGTCGAGTGGACTTCACGCGCGAAGGCAATGCGGTGCTCTTCTCGCTCAGCAACGTGCCGATGGATTCCATCCCGGCCGACTCGTTGCTCGATAAGGCCAACTACGATTTGTGGCACTGGCAGGACACCAAGATCCAGCCACAGCAGAAGCTCGATGCCGCGCGGGACCGCAATCGCACCTACTCGGCCGTGTATCATCTCGCGACCGGCAAGTGGACGCGGCTCTCCAACGACTCGTTGCAGGTCACGCTGAGCGACGACGCGAAGCATGCGCTTGGTCTGAACAGCGTGGAGTATGCCATTCCCCAGTTCTGGGGCGAGCGCGGTGCGGACGCCTACATGGTCGATCCGGCCACGGGCGCGAAGACGCTGATTGCCAAGAAGCTCCGCGGGCAGGCGCAGATGTCGCCGGCGGGCAGCTACGTCACCTGGTTTGACGAGGGCGAGTGGTTTGCGTATGCCACGGCCACCGGCAAGAAGGTCAGCCTGACCGGTGCCATCACCAGCGTCAAGTTTCAGGACGAGGAGTTCGATTCGCCGGATATTCCGCCGCCGTATGGATTGGGCGGATGGACCAACGGGGATAAGCGCGTCCTGGTGTACGATCGGTTCGATGTGTGGGAGGTTGATCCGTCCGGGGTCGTGGCCGCGAAGAACCTCACCGACGGCGAGGGGCGTCGCGCGGGCATCACGTTCCGTATCGTCGATCTCGATCGCGAAGACCGCTTCATTGATCCGGCGCAGCCGCTGCTGCTGCGTGCGGTGGACTCACTGAGCAAGGCGAGCGGCTTTTATCGCGACCGCATCGGTGTGGAAGGCAAGCCTGAGAAGTTGGTCATGGCCGACAAAAACATGGGCAATCCGCAGAAGGCGCGGAACGCCGAGCAGTACCTGCTCACGCAGTCCACGTACCGCGAGTTCGGAGATCTGTGGACCGGTACGACCTTGGCCAGCGCGGCGAAGATCTCCAACGCCAACCCGCAGGACGCGCAGTACCCGCGCGGCACCGTGGAACTGGTATCCTGGATGAACGGCGATGGCATTCCGCTGCGTGGCCTGCTGTACAAGCCCGAGAACTTCGACGCGTCCAAGCAGTGGCCGATGGTTGTCTACTACTACGAGAAGCTCACCGACGGCCTGCACAGCTACGTGGCGCCCACGGGCCGCAACGTGGTGAACCCGATGGTCTACAACGCCCTCGGCTATCTGGTGTTTGAGCCGGATATCATCTACACCGACGGACAGCCAGGGCCGAGTGCGGCCAAGTCCATCATTCCGGGTGTGCAGGCGCTCATCGCGAAGGGCTTCGTTGACCCCAAGCGCGTCGGCATCACGGGCCAGTCGTGGGGTGGCTATCAGTCGGCGTATCTCATCACCGTCACCAACATGTTCGCGGCTGCAATTCCCAATGCAACCGTGGTGAACATGACCAGCGCCTACGGTGGCATCCGCTGGGGGTCGGGCATGGCGCGCGCGTTCCAGTACGAGCACACACAGAGCCGCATCGGCGGGTCGCTGTGGGAGTATCCTGAGCGGTACATCGAGAATTCGCCGCTGTTTCGTCTGGACCGCGTGACCACGCCCGTGCTGTTCATGGCCAACGACAACGACGGCGCGGTACCGTGGTATCAGGGCATTGAGTTCTACGTCGCCATGCGTCGCCTGCAGAAGGAGGCGTACATGGTGACGTACAATGGCGACGACCATAATCCAACCAAGCGCGCCAACCAGAAGGACATCGACAAGAAGATGCTGGAATTCTTCGCGACGAAACTTCTGGGGGCCCCTCCCGCGTCATGGATGGTGCGCGGCATACCGTTCCTGGAGAAGGGGCGGGACCAGGTGCGCTCAACAACGACTCCCGCGGCGGGTGCGACCGCCCCGCGCGGACCCGGAGGCAACTAATGGCGGCAGACGAGATCGACTATCAGATCATCGGGGACGACCTACAGGCGGTGATCATCACCCTCGATCCCGGCGAGGCGGTCTTCGCCGAAGCCGGGGCGATGATGTTCATGCGCGAAGGCATCACGATGGCTACCACGCTGGACCCGAATTCGCAGAGCGGTGGCCTGTTCGATAAGCTCATCGGCGCCGGGAAGCGCGTGCTCGCCGGCGACTCGTTCTTCGTGACGCTGTTCGGCAACAGCGGGGCGCGACGCGCCGATGTCGCGTTTGCGGCGCCGTATCCGGGCAAGATCGTGCCGCTCAACCTGCGTGACTGGGGCGGCACGGTGCTGGCGCAGAAGGACAGCTTTCTCTGCGCGGCCCGCGGCATCAACATCGCGGTGGCGTTCACGCGGAAGATCGGCGCCGGCTTCTTCGGCGGTGAAGGATTCATCCTGCAGAAGCTGGAAGGGGACGGCTTGGCGTTCTTGCACGCCTCTGGGACGCTTCACGCGATCGATCTCGCGCCGGGCGAGAAGCTGCGCGTGGACACGGGCTGTCTGGTCGCGTTCCAGCCCAGTGTGGACTACGACATCCAGCGCGTGCCTGGTATCAAGACGGCACTGTTCGGTGGCGAAGGATTGTTCTTCGTGCAGTTGACCGGGCCGGGCCGCGTCATTCTGCAGACGTTGCCGTTCTCGCGACTGGCCGATCGCATCCTGGCCGCCGCGCCGCGCGCCGGCGGTGCCCGTCGCGAAGAAGGCTCCGTGCTCGGTGCGCTGGGCGGTCTGCTCGACGGCGATCGATAGCCTGCCGCGCTGTCTCCTGAGCGCGGACGCGCGTCCGCGCTGACCGGTGGTGCGTTGTTCCCGCGCGCCCGCTCCCGATTCCGGAGCGGGCGCGCGTGCGTTTGTGGCAATTCCGTTGGGCGCTGCCGCTCCCACCACACGCGTCGAGTCCCTAGCTTTTCACGCCATGGCCACACGTAATCAGCCCGAAAATCAAACACCCGCCCAGCCGGCGTGGTCGATCGACGCCGCGCGCGCCCTCTACAACGTAGAGGGCTGGGGCGCCGGATACTTTGACATCAGCGACAACGGCAACGTTGTCGTTCGCCCCGATCCGGATCGCGCGCATCTGACGCTCGATCTCAAGGACCTCGCGCGTGACCTGGAAGAGCAGGGAGTGCAACTCCCGGTCCTGCTCCGCTTCTCGGACATTCTCCGGTCACGCATTGAGACGCTCAGCGAGCGTTTCAGCGCCGCGATGAAAGAATTTGACTACACGGGTGGCTACACGACCGTGTATCCGATCAAGGTCAATCAGCAGCGTCACGTCGTCGAAGAGATCGTCAAGTTCGGCAAGCTCCATGGGGTGGGGCTTGAGTGCGGTTCCAAGCCGGAGCTGCAGGCCGTGCTGGGGCTCTCCGAGACGACCGAACATCTGATCGTCTGCAACGGCTACAAAGATCATGAGTTCATGCGACTGGCGCTCATGGGCCAGAAGCTCGGGCATCGCGTGTTCATCGTGCTGGAGCAGTTGTCCGAACTGGACGTGCTGCTGGAAGTCGCGGCCGAGTTGGGCGTGACGCCGATGTGCGGCGTGCGCATCAAGCTTGCCAGCGAAGGCGCGGGCCGATGGGCCCAGAGCGGTGGCGAAAAGAGCAAGTTCGGACTGAGCTCGGCGGAACTGATCAAGCTCATTGATCGGCTGCAGGCGGAAAACCGGCTCGACATTCTCAAGCTGATTCATTTCCATCTGGGGAGTCAGATCACCGACATCCGGTTCATCAAGTCGGGGCTGCAGGAAGTCGCGCGCTTCTACCTCGAGATGCGTCGGTTGGGCGTGGACATCACGCATGTCGACGTCGGCGGCGGATTGGGTATCGATTACGACGGCACGAACTCCACGAACAACGCCAGCGTGAACTACTCGCTGCAGGAGTACGCGAACGACGTCATCTACACCATCGCCGAAGCGTGCCGCGATGCGGATCTCCCCATGCCACACGTCATCAGCGAGTCGGGACGTGCGCTCACGGCGCACCACGCGCTGCTGCTGATCAAGGTGATTGATGTCGAGTCGCAGGCCGAGCAGCCCATTCCGGCGCTCGATGACGACGACCATTCATTGCTGCACGAGATGCATGAGGACTGGCGCACCATTACCGAGCGCGGCGCGAAGCCTCGCAAGGTGCTCGAGGTGTTCCATGATGCCTCGTTCGACAAGGATCGCGCGCGCCAGTATTTCAACAGCGGTGTGCTGGATCTCCGCGGGTTGGCCAAAGCGGAGACGCTCTGGCTCGCGACCATGAACGCGACGTATCGCATCTGCAAATCCGATATCGATACGTACGAAGACATCCTGCCGGAACTCGAGGCGGCGCTGGTCGATCGCTACTTCTGCAACTTCTCGCTCTTCCAGTCGTTGCCGGACAGCTGGGCCATCGATCAGCTGTTCCCCATCATGCCCATCCATCGCCTGCTTGAAGAGCCGGTGCGGCGTGGCACCTTGCAGGACGTGACGTGCGATTCCGACGGCAAGATCGACCGGTTCGTCGGGGATAAGAAGGGGCGCCCCAGTCTTGAACTCCATGAGTTCCGGGACGGCGAAGATTACATCCTCGGCATCTTCCTCACGGGCGCGTATCAGGAAATCCTTGGCGATCTCCACAACCTGTTCGGCGATACCAACGCCGTCCACGTACGCCTGAATGATCTCGGCGCGTACGAGATCACGGATCTCGTTGAGAGCGATACGGTCACCGAAGTGCTCAACTACGTGCAGTTCGGTGCGTCGCAACTCCTGGCCACCTTCCGGCGTAAGGTGAACGCGTCATCCTCGCTGTCGCGCGAGGAGGCGAATGCCTTCATCGCCGACTTCGTTGCCGGCCTCGAGGGCTACACCTATCTCGAAGGCGAAGCCGCGCGATAGGTCGCATATTTACGGCAGGATGAGGTCGCGCCCGCGGTATCTGCTGCGGGCGCCGCTGCCGACTTACGATCGGAGGAGTTCGTGACGAATCCCCAAGGATCCATCGCTGCCCCGGACAAGGGTGGACTGTTCGAGGATCTCATTGAGGTGTTGTTCGCGCCGTCCAAGGTATTTGAGCGCTCGCGCGCCGCGAAGGCCCTGATGTACGCGCTCGTGACCGCCGTGATTGTCGGCGCGATCATGTTCGCGACGAAGAACCTGCTGCAGCCGTGGTTCGAGGCGCAGACGGATCTCGCGCTCAAGCTCGCTGCGGCCAAGGGGAAGGCGATTCCCGAGCAGGCGGTTGGGTCCATGCGCAAGTTCAGTGCGTGGAGCATCATCATCGGGGCCCCCGTCACGATGCTGGTGGGGCCGTACCTCAATGCAGTGCTCATCCTGCTCGGCGCGAAGCTCACCAAGGTCAACGTCAACTACGGTCAGGCGGCGTTGATCGCGACGCTTGGTGGCGTGCCGCGCATTCTCGGCTGGCTCATGATGCCGGTGCAGTCGCTCGTGCTTGATAGCACGTCGGCGCGCGGGCTTGCTGATCTGTCGGTCGGGCCGGCGCGCTTCGTCGATCCGGTCGCTGTGCCTCAGGCCATCCTTGCGCTCCTGTCCAACCTCGATGTGTTTCGGCTGTGGCAGATCGCGTTGATTGCCATTGGCGTGTCGGTGGTCGGACGCGTCTCCAAGGGCAGCGGCGCGTTGGTGGCGATCATCATGTTCGGCATCACGGTGATCCTGCAGCTGTTGCCGTCGGCGCTGATGTAGCGGCTGATGTAACGCCTCGCACCGAACAACAAAGGGCCCGGCATTGCGCCGGGCCCTTTGTTGTTCGGTGCGAGGACGCGCTTACTTCGCGTCGTAGCGCTTGGCGACTTCCGCCCAGTTCACGACGCTCCAGAAGGCCCCGAGGTAGTCGGCGCGGCGGTTCTGGTACTTGAGGTAGTACGCATGCTCCCACACGTCCACACCGAGGATAGCATGCTTGCCTTCCATGAGCGGGTTGTCCTGGTTGGGCGTGCTCATGATGGACAGCACGCCGTTCGTGGACACCAGCCAGGCCCATCCCGAGCCGAAACGTCCCATGCCGGCGGCTTGGAACTGTTCCTTGAACGTGGCGAGTGAACCAAACGTCTTCGTGATGGCGTCGCCCAGCGCGCCCGTCGGCTCACCGCCGGCATGCGGCGCCATGAGCTGCCAGAACATCGAGTGGTTCCAGTGTCCGCCACCGTTGTTCCGCACCGCGGTACGGACGGACTCGGGCACTTCGTTGATGCGATGGCAGAGATCGTCGAGCGACCAGCCGGCCAGCTCGGGCGCCTTCTCAATCGCGGCGTTCAGGTTCGTGACGTATGCCTGATGATGCTTGCCGTGATGAATGTTCATCGTCTGCGCGTCGATATGCGGCTCGAGCGCGTCGGCGGCGTAGGGCAGAGACGGAAGTTCGTGGGCCATGCTGGCGACTCCTTGAGTGGCTGAGGGGTGACGACGGATAACGGATCAGCGGTGCTTCGAACGCTCACGCCACCAGCTGATGATCCCCGGAAGGATCGACAGGAAGATGACGACCAGAATGACCTTCTCGATGTGCTGCGCAACCGCCGGGACGGTACGGCCCAGGACGTAGCCGATCATCAGCATGCTCCACACCCAGGCGGCGCCGCCGATGACGTTGTACGCGAGAAATGAACGGTACTCCATTCGCCCGACGCCCGCGACAACCGGCGCAAAGGTTCGCACAATCGGCATGAAGCGCGCGATGATGATGGTCTTGCCGCCGTGCTTGTCGTAGAACGCCTGAGCGCGCAGCAGGTGCGCCTTATTGAACAGGAGACTGTCTTCGCGCGTGAAGATGCGCGGTCCGGTGACCTTGCCGATGTGATAGCCCACCGTGTCCCCGATAATCGCGGCAACGGTCAGGATGGCGCCCAGCAGCCAGACATTCAGGCCGAAGTCCGGCTGCGAGGCGAGCAGCCCGGCGGTCACCAGCAGCGAGTCGCCGGGGAGGAAGAAGCCGAGCAGCAGCCCGGTCTCGGTGAAGATGATCAGCGTCAGCCCCACGTAGCCCGCCCATTGGACCAGAGCCGGCAGATCGCGAAGACGATGGATGAAGTCGGTGAGCAGCTGCACGGGATCGGGTTGGGGAATGGTACGAGATCGGACGAAAGGTCGACGGGGCACGCGATGCGGTCAACTGCGATAGCTTCCGAAGTGCCCTCGAACGCGCAGTCGCCGCTCCCCGCCGCCCCGGACGATTTGACGTCGTCCGCGCGTTCGCGTGCGGAGGCGCCTGCCGCATCGCTCGTGGTGCATGCCGTCGCGCACACGCATTGGGACCGCGAGTGGTATCACGCGGCCTCCCGATTTCAGGCCCGGCTCGTCGCCCTCGTCGACGCGCTGCTCGCTGGTCCCGTCGTGGGGCAGGGCACGCGCGTGTCGCCGGATGCGCCGTTCCTCCTCGACGGTCAGGCCATCGTCCTCGCTGACTACCTCGCGATCCGTCCGGAGCGGACCGCCGATGTCGCGCAGGCGCTGATCGTCGGCGCCATCGAGGCTGGCCCGTGGTATGTGTTGGCCGACAACCTCATTCCGTCGGGCGAGGCCATCATCCGTAATCTTGAGGCGGGCCGTCGCTGGCTGGCGCGCTTGGGGGGCGTGGCGCCGCGCGTGGCGTATTGCCCCGATACGTTCGGTCACCCGGCGGCGCTGCCCACCATCGCGGCGGAATTTGGCTGCGAGGTCGCCATCGTGTGGCGCGGTGCCGGCGGCGCCACCTTCCCCGCCAGCGACACCGCGTGGTGGTATGGCCCCGATGGACGCCGCGTCCTGCTGTATCATTTGCCGCCGGACGGCTACGAGTTCGGGAGCGCGCTGCCCGATCAGCCCGATCTCGCGCGGGGGCGATGGGCGCGCATTGCGCAGGTCCTGCGCGCGCGCAATCACACCGGGGTGGCCCTCCTCACCGTGGGTGCTGACCATCATGCGGCGTCGCCGGGGCTGCCGCAGGCGATTGCGCTGCTGGACGCGGCGGCGCATGACGACGGCGCACAGGTGCGGCGCGCGAGCCTCTCGCAGGCCGCGCAGGCGCTCTGGGACACCGCCAGCGAGTCGAGGGCCACCCCACTCCCCGTGGTCGTCGGGGAGCTGCGCGATGGCTACGGCTATACGTGGACGCTCCAGGGCACCTTCGCCACGCGCGCGCACCAAAAACGTCGCAACGCACGCCTGGAGCGTGCCCTCCTGCGGGACGTCGAGCCGTGGACCGCGCTGGCGTGGTTCGCGACGGGTGCGGACGCCCAGGCCGGCACGTCTGCGAACAAACCGGCGGATCACCCCGCGGACCGTCAGGCGGACGTCCAGTCGCCCCCGCCTCGTGCCGCGAACGATGGCACGATCACGCTGGCGCAGCTGCCGGTGCTGGTGTCGACGGCGTGGGACGCGTTGCTCCGGACCCATCCGCATGACACCCTGTGCGGCTGCTCGGCCGACGTGGTCGCCGCGGCGATGACGACGGCCCAGGACGGTGTCGCCGCGGTGCTCCCCGAGCTGCGCACAGCGGCTCTTGCCTCGGCGCTACGACACGACCGCGTGGCCGCGAGATCCGCGCCGGTCGCGCAGGCCCCGCTCACTGTCGTGCGCAATCGCGTCGCACGGCCACGCGGTGGACTGGTGGAGCTGCGTCTCCTCGAAACACTCGGGGATGTGCGCGTGGGGCCGGACAGCGGCAAGGCGCCTCTGCCCGATGCCGCGGCGCCTCCACGCCGTCCGCTCGTCGGCGGATGTGTGGTGCAGCCCCTCGCCCGACGCGTACGGCACGACCGTCGCGAATCGCCCCAGCACTATCCCGACGACGATCTCGTTCGCGTTCACAGTGTGCTCGCCTGGCTGCCCTCCACGGCCGCCGTTCCCGCACTCGGCGTGCGCGTCATCGCCGATGCCGAGCCGGAACGATCGGCCGACGACGTAGCCGGTCTGGTCCCCGTGACCGTCACGCGCGATCGAGATCGCGATCGCCTCGTGCTCGAGAACGGTCGTGTGCGCGTCGAGGCATCGCGCGCGGGACTCACGTTGGTCGTGGGCGATCGTCGCCTGTCCGACGTGCTGGCCATCGAGACGGTGCGCGATCGGGGGGACAGCTACACGCCGTCGCTCCGTGGTGCGCCGGAGTCGCTGCGACTCACGGCCGTGCGCCTCGGCGCGCGCGGGCCGTTGCGCGGCAGCATGCGGCTTCGCTGGGACTGGCGTGCGGGGCGTGCGCGCATTCGCGTGTGGACGGAGATCATCCTCGACGCCGACGCACCGCACGTGCGTTGCGACGTGCGCGGATGGAACGCGCGCCGCGATCACCGACTGCAACTCGTCTGGCGCACCGACGTTGGCGCGTCCGCGCAGGTCACCGCCGATGCCGCGTTCGGCTCGGTGCTCCGCACGCCCATCGTAGCACCGCGTGACGCGCAGCCGTCCGAGCAGCCGCCCCATACCATGCCGTTGCATCGGTGGCTCACGGTGCACGCGGGCGCGCGCGGCGCCACAATGCTTTCCGACGGACTCGCCGAGGGCGAAGCGGCGCACGGACGGCTCGCGGTGACGCTGGTGCGTGGCCTGGATCAGCTGTCGCGGGCGGACCTGCCGGAGCGCCCGGGCCACGCCGGGTGGGCCTGCGCGATCCCCGACGCGCAGTGTCTGGGTGCCTTCCGTGCGCGCGTTGGTCTGCTGGTGCATGACGCGTGGAGCGAGACGACGCGGCGTCAGATCGAGGCCGCCGCCGACGCCGTGCTGCTGCCGCTGGTGGGTGAGTCGTGGCGCGATCTCCGGGAGGCGCCACGCGCGCTGCATGGTCCGATGCTCGAGGGCGACGACCTGCACTGTTCCACCGTACGCGTCAGTGATGACGGGCGCACCGTGCTGCTGCGTGCCGTGAATGGGTCGGAGCAGACGGCGCGTGGACGGTGGGTGTTGCCCTCGGGCGTGGGCTGGTCGGTACGCCCGTGCCGTGCTGATGGCACCGCGCTGGGCGCCTGGTCACTCCCACTCGCCGTGGTCGAGATCACCGCTGGACCGCGCGCCCTGGTCACCTATCAGGTGCGTCGCGCCGACTGACACGCCTCGAGGCGTTGGCGTTGGCGTTGGCGCGTCTTAGCGTTTCGCGCCCGAGAGGGCATCGCCAATCAGCGTGCAGGCGAGGACCGTGATGATCAACAACAGCCCGGGCGCGAGGGCAATCCACGGCGCAACGAGCAACCACTCGCGCCCGCCCGCGATCATGTTCCCCCAACTGGGCGCCGGTGGCTGAATGCCCAGCCCGAGAAATGACAGGCCGCTCTCCAGCAGGATCGCATTGCCGACCCCCAGCGTAATTGCCACCGTCGTACTCCCCAGCGCGTTGGGCAGCACATGGCGCCACAGCACGCGCGACGACGGCACACCAAGGGCCGCAGCGCCTTCGACAAACGGTAAGACCTGCAGGCGCGCGACATCGGCGCGCACGAGCCGCATGACCGTCATCCAGCCGGTGAGGGCCAGCACCGTAATCACCACCGGGAGGCCGGGGCCCCAGAGCGCGGCCGTGACCAACAACAGCACCAGACGCGGCACCGCGAGCAGCGCGTCGGCGAGCGCCAGAATCGCGCGTTCGGTGAGGCCGCGTCGCCAGGCCGCCGCGGCGCCCAGAAGGATGCCGAGCGCGCCGGCCAGCACTGAGCCCAGCACCCCGACGCCCAGCGACACACGCGCGGCGAGCCAGAGTCGGAGCGCGATATCGCGGCCGAACGCGTCGGTGCCAAGCCAGTGCCACGCGCCCGTGTGATCGTGATGGAGCGGGGGGCTGAGGCGGCGCGCCAATACGTCGGTGATGGCATTCGGCTCGCCGCCAGCCATCAACGGCCAGACCACCGCCGACAGCACGAGCGCGCCGAGGAGCCCGAGGCCCACGCCGAGGCGGCGATCGTGGCGCATGGCCGTTCGCCAGCGTCCGCGCCGGCCGGCCTCCACCGCACGCGTCACGGACCGAACTCCCCGTCGCGACGACGCGGTTGCCGAGGATCCAGCTGAATCAGCAGGAGGTCGGCGAACCAGTTGGATCCGATCACGACCGCCGCATAGAGCAGCGTCAGCGCCAGCACCACCGGATAATCACGTGACGCGATCGCCGACAGCATCGTGCGGCCAAGCCCCGGCCACGCGAACACCTGCTCGACAAACACGGACCCGGCGATCACGCCGGGCAGCATCAGACCGAACAGCACGACCAGCGGCGTCATTGCGGTGCGGAGAATGTGGCGCCGTTCAATGGCGTGGCGTGCGAGTCCGCGCGCCGTCGCGGCGGTGACGTGCGGCGCACCGGCCGCCTCGCGCAGCGCCTGTCGGGCGAACCGCGCGACACCTGCCGCACCGGGCAGCGCGAGCACCGTCAGTGGCAGGGCGGCATGCCGCGCGATATCCCGCCACCGCGCCCACCCGGTCGCCAGCGCCGCCGGTGACTCGATCCCGAACGCGGGAAGGCGTAGCCACGCGGGAGCCCCCACCGCGGCGGCACCGGAGGTGGCGAGTACGACCAGCGCGAGCGCCAACCAAAAGCTGGGGGCGGAATACGCGATCGTGCCCAGCACCGAGAGCGCCGCGTCCACGCGAGGACGCGCGCGGAGCGCCTGCCACCCGCCCAGCAGGATGCCGACCACGAAGCTGATGGCCAGCGAAGCACCGCCCAAGGCCATCGAGATGGGCAGTGCCTCGGCCACGATGGCTTCGACGGGGCGCGCTGACGTCAGACTCGTCCCCAAGTCGCCCTGCAGCACCGCGCCAATCCAGCGCGCATATTGTGCAGGAAGGGGCGCATCCAGCCCGAAACGCGCACGCTGCCGCGCAACCTCCTCGGCGGTCGCGGTCGGTGCCACCAGCAGCGTCGCCGGATCACCCGGCGCCCAGTGAATCAGCGCGAAGGTGAGAGTCGTGACGAGCCAGAGCAGCACGAGTGCATCAAACGAACGAATGACGAAGCGGCGCACTCGCTGATGATGCCGCCGGAATCCCGCGCGTCAACCCGTGGCGGCGCTTTCCAGCGCTGCGCGATGCGCGCGGCACGGCGTGTGGCCATCCACGGGTGGCTGCTGCTTGCGGTCGCCTGCGGCGCACCGCCGTCCGCGCCGGGCACGGTGGTGATGGCCTCCGGATCCGATCTTGAGTCGGGGAATCCGCTCGTCACCGTGCACGCGCTCACTCGGCAGATCCAGCGGCACGCGCTCTT
>CALQGY020000079.1 GCA_943330235.2 Candidatus Kuenenia stuttgartensis | reverse complement strand
CATCCCTCACCATGGCTAACGCCGTGATCTTCGACGCCGCGCACGGGTATACCGGCTGCCTCCCCGGTATTCTGGAAGTGCTACGTCGTCAGGGCCTCGTGCGCGGCACGTGGACGTTGGATCCGCATGAGCGCCTGTCGCCCGGTCAAGGCGACGCCATCGCGCGCCTCGCCTCAGACGGCGTGCTCGATGACGACGCGTTCGTTGCACTGCATCTCGACGACTGGCTACGCTAGATCATCAGCACGCAGCACGCGCGTACGGGCACGCGCGTACGGGCACACGCGTACGGGCACGCGCGTACGGGCACACGCCTACGGGCGCACCGTGTCCAACGCACTGGATAGATCGGCCCAGATGTCGTCCTCGTGTTCCAGCCCGATGCTCACGCGCAGCAGTTGCGGCACGATGCCGTGCTCTTCGCGTACGCGCGCATCGACCACGCGGTGCGTCAGGCTCGCGGGATGCTGAATGAGCGTGTCGGTGCTGCCCAGCGAGACGGCCGGCGTGATGAGCGTCAGCGCCGCCATCAACTGCGCCGGTGCGGCGGCGTCGGTGCTGTGCAATTCGAAGGCTACGGTGCTTCCGGGACCGTCCATCTCGCGACCCAGCACCCCACGCGGATCACCGCCGGGAAGACCGGGGAAATGCACGCGCGCGACGGCCGGATGCGACTGCAGTCGTTCCGCGATCCGCTGCGCCGACCGCTGCGCCGACCGCACGCGAATGGGCAGCGTCTGGAGTCCACGATGCAACAGGAACGCGGCCATCGGATGCAGCACACTGCCCGTAAGCAGTCGCACCTGACGGAGCCCTGCAATCCACCCGGCGTCGTTGCTGCTGACAACACCCGCCAATACGTCGCCATGTCCGGCTAACGCCTTCGTGGCGCTGTGCAGCACCAGCGTCGCCCCGTGCGCGAGCGGCCGCGACAGCACCGGCGTCGAGAACGTCGCATCCACCATGACCGGCACATCACCGGCTTGTCGCACGGTGTCGGCGATATCCACCAGATCAAGCGTCGGATTGGCCGGCGTCTCGATCAACACCAGCGAGGTATCGGCCCGCATCGCCGCGCGAATCCCATCCGGCGTGGTGAAGGTCACCTCCACCCCCAACAGGCCGCACGCGAGCAGATGATCGGCGCTGCCATAGAGCGGCCGGACCACCACGACATGGCCGCCGCGCTGCCGCGCCACCAGAATGGCCGCCGTGTAGGCCGCCATCCCTGAGGCAAAGGCCACGGTAGCATCTGCCCCCTCCAACGCCGCGATGGCCTGTTCCGCGCGCGCGACGGTCGGATTGTGCAACCGACTGTACACCGAGGAGCCCAACGGCTCGCCCCCCGCGACCATGGCATCCAACGACGCCATGTCGGCGGCCAGATCCGCCACCGGATAGGTGCTGCTGAGGTCAATCGGGGGCGCGTGGACGCCAAGAGCACGGAAGTCGTCGCGGCCGCCATGCACGGCGACGGTCTCGGGATGACGGGCGTTGAGATTCTTTGACATGCCGGTAATTTCAAAGAACCTTCGTCTGGAGTCCGATATTCCGAAGAACATTCGCCACAAAGCCCCACCAGGCCCGTTAGACCAAATCGACTTCGATCTGGTGCGCCTTCTACAGCAGAATGCGCGGCTCTCCAACAAGGAGCTCGCCGCACAGGTTGGCCTCGCCGAATCGACCACGCTTACCCGAGTCCGGCGCCTCGAATCGCGCGGCGTGGTGCGCGGCTATCACGCCGAGGTAGCCCCGTCCGCACTGGGGATCGGGCTGCAGGCCCTCATTGCCGTGCGCCTGACGCGCCACTCCCGCGATATCGTGGAGCGCTTTCGGCAGCACTGCCGCACGCTCCCTGCCGTGCTCACGGCCTACAACATCGGCGGCACGGACGACTATCTCGTGCACGTTGGGGTGTCCGACGCGGAAGCGCTGCGCGAGCTGATTCTCACGTCCATCAGTACGCGCCCCGAAGTGGCGCACATCGAAACGCACCTCGTGTTCGATGTGGTGCGGGGGCCGGCGTCGGTCGGGTGAGGCGCGGGCACGGGGAATTGCATTGACACAGAGGGCTCTGTGTCGATGCCGTTCAGCCGTTCCCCACCAACCGCGCATGCCATGACACCGCGGCCGCCCGCTCAAACTGCTCGCGCCACGCCCCGACATCCGTCACGGTGAGATCAAACACCGGCGTCGCCAGCGTCACCGCGCCCGTCGCCGCGGCGGCACGAAAGGCCGACCGCTCGCCCGACTGCACCGCACCGTGCGCATCGCGCCAATAGACCACCGTGCCGTCCGTGAGCGACGCGCTGAGTGAGGACTCGCAGCGCTGCAGCACGCGAAACATGCCGTCAATGGAACACCCCGATGCGCCGGTAGCGGCTTCATCCACCGCGACCGCCAGAAACCGTTCGTCGCGCCACTCGCGTGCGCACACCAATGGCATACCATGCGCCGCCCACTGCGTCAGATGCGCATCCACGGCCGTCAACATGGCATCACGGGCGGCGCCGTCCATCGGCGCCGCCGCTCCGAATACCCACACGCGCGCCGAGTCCGGCATCGCGCTGAAATCCATCTGTGGCATGATCCCGTCTGCTCAGGAAACGATTATTCCGGCTTCGACGCGCCGGGCAACTGCATCATCGGCATCGCGCCACCCGTCACCTGCGGCATCTGCCCGTTCCACCGCTTCGCCATCTCGTACTGCACCAGCGTCTGCGTGATGCTGCGCGACAGCAGATCATTCGCCTTGGCCTGCGCCTCGGCTTCGGCGAGAATCGCCTTCGCACGACCCGCCGCCTTGATGCTGTCACCCTGCGCCTGGAACGTATTCTTCTGTAGTTCGTTCTGCGCGGTCAGCGACTGCTGCTGCATCACGTTCTTCAACGAAATCGCGTCCATGACCGCCTTGGGCGCGCGGAATTCGTTCAACGTGAACTGCCGCACTTCAATACCGTACGCATCCAGCTTCTTCTGCAGTAACGTCTGCGTGCGCGTCACGACTTCCGCCTTCTTCGGTCCGAGGATTGCCGCGATCTCCTCGTTGCCCACCACTTCCTGCAGCGCCTGACGAATGGCCTGCTTGATGAAGCCGTGCGCAATCGTGGTCACATCGGTGCGGAAGGTTGAATACAACGCGGGCACCTTTGTCGGATCCAGCTCGAACGACATCGACACGTCAAGCGAGAGCGGCTGTCCTTCCACCGAGTTCACGTTGATCTCGTCGTTGTTCGGTGAACCTTCCGTCGCGTCTTTCGTGAGCACGAGCGTCTGCATGAACGTCGGATATTCCTGAATCGCCGTCATCGCCGGATTACGAAAGTGGAAGCCCGGTCCGAGCGGCTGCGGGTCCACACCGCCACCGCCGCGATGAATCACGATGCCCACGTGGCCCGGCTCGATATAGGCCACGGTGGGCTTGATCACGAAGAAGAACACGAACAGGACAGCGGCACCGATGAGCAGTCGACGGAAGCCACCGCCGCCACTACCACCGGTCAGAGAATTCCGCGTGGAGCTGCGCAAGCCTTCAAGGGTTGAGTCAATCGACGTAACCACGGACAGCCTCCTTATAGCAATGGGGACAGAGCGGTTCACCCGACGTCAGGCGCACGAGATCTTCCTCTCGCTGCAGGCCATGGACGGGACACGTGAGTTCAGCTTCGCGTTCGATGCGACGGCGGTTGGCCGTCTGGCGCAATCGCTTGCCCACCGGCGTCCAGCCGAGGGCGGAAACGAGCAGAGCGCCGACCACCACCAGTAAGGCGATGAAGAGGGCGCTCTCGAGGAATGCGGGGTTCATAAGTGAAGAATAGTACGGACGCGTGATGGATTTAGTGTCAGCGTGCCGCCTACCGGCTTCCGCCGAGACCCAGCTCAAACCGAAGGATCGCCTCCATCGTCGGGTGCCGGAAGTCAAACCCGGCCTTCTGCAATCGCGTCGGCACCACGCGCTGGCTCGCCAGGACGGTCAGATTCGCCATTTCCTCGCCCAGCGCGATGCGCAACGCGAGCGCCGGGACGCGAAAGAGCGACGGGCGGTGCAGCAGCTGAGCGAGCGCCCGCGTGAAGTCTTCGTTGGTGAGCGCCGCGGGCGCCACGATGTTCACCGCGCCCGCCACGTCGTCGCGCATGAGGCAGAAGTGCAGTGCACCGATCGCGTCATCCAGGGCAATCGGGCTGACCCATTGTGCGCCATCGCCCAGCACGCCGCCCACGCCCAGGCGAAAGAGTGGCAGCTGCTTGGCCAACGCCCCGCCGGCCGCGCCCTGCACGATGCCGGTGCGCGCGTGGACCACGCGTATGCCGGCGCGTTCGGCGGGGGCGGTCGCCGCCTCCCACGCCTGTGCCACTTCGGACAGATAATCGAGACCGGCCGGACTCGACTCATCCAGCACGCGGTCCCCCTGACTACCGTAGAGGCCAATGGCGGAGCCGCTCACCAGCACCTGAGGACGGCGCGTCAGCTGCGCCAGCGTATGCGCCAACAGCGACGTGCCTTCCACGCGGCTGGAGCGCAGCGCCGCGCGATGCGTTGGCGTCCATCGGTCGCCAATAGACGCCCCGGCCAGATGAATCACGGCATCCACGCCCTCAAGCGCGCGCGGGTCCAGCACGCCACGCTCGGGGTGCCACGTGACATCCGTGACGCCCGGTACCACTGGGCCACGCCCAATGCGCACCACGTCGTGGCCGCCCGTGGAGAGAAAGGCCGCCAGTGGTGCGCCGATAAACCCCGACGCCCCGGTAATCGCCACCCGCAGGCGCGGCCGATGCGCGAACTCGGCGTGCCGCGCGAGATCCCCGAGCGTCACCGCATGCCGATGCGCGAACACGCGCGCGAGTGTGGCATCGCTGAAGGCGCCGCCCACGGCATCGCCCAGCGCGCCCATCGGCAACGCGTACTCGATATGATCCTCCAGCACACTCGCGTTGGCGCCGTCGGCGCGAAAGCGGTGCGTGTGCACCCAATGCGCAAAGGGGCCCTCGCGCATCACGTCCACAAACTGCTGGTTCGCGATGTAGTCGCGGTGTTCCATCCGCCACGTGGTGGCGACAGGGCCCGCCTGCACGCGCAGCACCACACGCGCGCCATCGCGAATACCGCCCACGTGTTCGATGACGCGCGGTGCATCCCACGGCGGGGCCAATCGGGCAAAGGCCCCCGGCCGCTCATGCCATCCGAACAACGTCTCCACCGGCACCGGAACGCGCACGCTCCGCGTGAACACGCGCATGGTCATGCGGCCCGCCCGCGCACTACCAGCCCCCGGCGTTCTCCGCGTCGAGCACCCGCCAGCAATACCAGCTCGCGACAGTGGCCCACGGGTGCCATGTCCGCGCGACCTTCTCCAGGCGTGCCGAGTCGGGGAGCGCACGCATGTTGTAGATGCGTTGCGCTCCTTTGCGGACCCCCAGGTCGAGCACCGGCAGCACGTCCGGGCGCCAGAGGCGAAACATCAAGAACATCTGTGCAGTCCATCGTCCCACTCCGCGCACCGGGATGAGCGACTCGATGATCGATTCATCGTCCATCGTTTCGATGGTGTCGAGGGGTAAACGCCCGTCGAGCACATGAAGTGCCAAGTCCCGGATGGCGGCGACTTTCGCACCGGATAACCCACAGGCGCGAAGCGTCGGCTCCTCGTGGGCGAGAATCGCCCGGGGCGACGGTGGCGATCCGTCGCCGCACTGCGCCATGAACCGGCCGTAGATAGTGGCCGCCGCCAACCCCGACAGCTGCTGGTACACAATGGCGCGCGCCAGATGGTCGAAGTGCGTACCCTCTTGCCGAGGCTGCAGCGTACACGGCCCCACCACCTCGATGGCGCGGGCCATCTTCGCGTCACGGGCCCGCAGCGCCTCGACGGCCGCGACGATATCCGCGTCCGTCAGCACGCGCGGCGGGGCCGCAACGGGCTTCACGAGCCCCGCCTTTGCAGGCCCCGCCTTTGCGCGCGCCATCGACTACATCGACATCGTGAACATGATGTGCGCCTTGGGCGTCCCCGGGAACATCAACCACGGCGCCGTTGCCGAACCCTTCGCCGACAACCCAGTGCTCTTTTCCGTGGCATACGGGATGTAGACCACAAACGTCCCGCGCCCCTTCAGCACCGCCCCCGTGGCCGCATCGTACGAGTCACCGAAGATCTGATACAGCGACGCGGGCATCGTCGGCATCTTGATCTTCCCCGACTTCACCTCAGCGAAACGCACGGTGTCCACCTGCGTCCCCTTCACCCCTTGCACGCGCAGCACGCGGCCGCGCGCCATGAACGGGTCCATCGAATCGTGATAGCACGAGACGTGGAACTTGTCCTCAGCGGGGTCATCGGCCAGGCACATCATTCCGTTCTTCGTCGGTCGCAGCCACTCGAGCTTGCCAGCGGTCTTGTATCCCATAACGCCCGCCTCCTCGCGCATGGCTTCAGGCAGCGCGAGCACCGCGGCGGCAATCTGCTGGGCAGCGGGGGGCACAGCCTGCGCGTGGGCAGGGCGCGCCGCGACGGTCAGAGTGACCAACGCGAGTGCGAACAGGGCAGCGGACGGACGAGACATGGCAGGCTCCAGAGTGGGCGCGAGAGTGCGCAGCGGACGTTGGCCGATGATGCGACCATCACACGCACTCGCCGCGCGTGGAGGATATCGCTCATCAGCAGACCCGTACGATAGCGTGCGGGTGTTGTCATGGCGACCGTGGCGGCGTTTCTTTCAGCGATGCCAATTTCCGAGAATGTCGAGCGCAATGAAGGCCGCCAAGCGCAAACGGCCGAGCGGGCCGCCCTCTCGGCGGGTGGTCCCGCCGAGCATCGCGGGCCGCCGCCGGCGACGTCGGTGTTTGCCCGCAAGATGGCGCACGACCTGAACAATTTCGCGACCGTGGTCCGCACCTACAGTGAGCTCCTGCTGGCCGAGCTCCCCGCGGGATCCACGCGCGACGATGTCAACGAGATCCATCGGGCCGCGGACGCCATGGTGGTGTACCTGCAGCGCGTGACGCGCTTTGCGCGCGCCAATACCCAGCGCCCCGCGCCGACGGCCGTGTTACCGCTGGTGAGCGAGGTGGTGAACGAGTTCGCCGAAGCCCGCGAGCGGGCGCCGGTGCAGCTGCTCGGCATCACCGAGGCCACCGCGAACGTCGATCCATTCTGGATGCGCGACGTCGTGCGCGAGCTCGTCAAAAACGGGCGCACGGCCGCTCCCGCCTCGTCCGTCGTCACCGTCGAAGTGCGGGAGGAGACCGACCCCGCAGCGGCGCGCTGGGTGGTGGTGGATGTCCGCGACCAGGGACCGGGCTTTGCCCCGGACGTTGATGGCTCGGCGGAGGATCCGTTCGTGACGTCGCAGGCCGGGGTGCGAGGCGCCGGGTTCGGCCTCACGCTGGCGGCGGTGTTTGCCGAGTCCAGCGGAGGCCGTCTGGTGCGGTCTCATGACGATGGCGTCACGAGCGTCGCGCTCTGGTTACGCGTGCACGGCGGCTGAGACGCGGACCGCGCTGTCCAGCAGCGCATCGGCGATGCGGTCCAGCGCCAGCACATCCACCGCGGCGTAGAGCTTGGCCGCTTCCCGCGGCATCCCGTAGACAACCGACGTCGCTTCATCCTGCGCGATGGTGTAGGCACCCGCGTCGCGCATGGCCAGCAGTCCCTTCGCGCCGTCGGATCCCATGCCCGTGAGCAGGGCGCCCACCGCGTGCGCACCGGCCGATCGGGCCAGGCTCTGGAACAGGACGTCCACCGCCGGCCGCTGGTGATGCACCTTCGGACCGTCCTTGACGCGGGCCACCCAGCGGTCGCCGCTGGCCTGCACCACGAGGTGCTTCCCGCTCGGTGCAATCAGCGCGAGTCCCGGCACGATAAAGTCGCCGTCGCAGGCCTCCTGCACGCGAATGGCGCAGGCGGCATCGAGGCGCTTCGCGAACGCGCTCGAGCAGAACTCCGGCAGATGCTGTACGATGACGGTGCCTGGCGCATCCACGGGGAACTGGCGCAACACGCGTTCAAGCGCCTGCGTTCCGCCGGTGGAGGCCCCGAGGGCAATGATCTTGTGCGCCGCATCACCGGTGTCGAGGGCGGGTCGCGCCGTGCCGGTAGAAGGCGCCGCGGACTCCAGCAGCTTGGCCACCGATGCGCCGGCGGCAGCACGCACCGCCCGCGCGAGGTCATCGATCACGTCTTGGACGACCGGAGCCGACGCCGGTTTGGCGAATACTTCAACCGCCCCAAGCGAGAGGGCACGCAGCGCGCGCTCGCTGTTCTCGGGGGTCAGCGTGCTGACCACCACCACGGGAATGGGCAGGTGACGCATCAGCTTGGACAGGAAGGCGATTCCGTCCATGCGGGGCATTTCGATGTCCAGCGTGATGACGTCGGGCTGCAACTGAAAGATGCGTTCACGCGCGACGAACGGATCCGTCGCGGTCCCGACCACCTCGATATCAGCGTGCTGCGACAGCGCATCGAACAGAATGCGACGCACGACCGCTGAATCGTCCACGACCAGCACTCGCACCACCCCAGGCTTCCGCACGGGGATCGTGATGACGGGCGCTCCTGGAGGAGCCGGTCGCGGCGGTCGGACGGGATCGGTCACGTGGCGCCCACCGTCACCGCCGAGTCGGCGAAGACGAAGAATTGCGCTTCCACGCGACCGTCCTCAATACCGAACGTCACGCGCGCTTCCGGCGCGTCATCATCACGCGACGGTCGCTGATCCTCTGCGTGCACGACCGGTGCCGCCAGATGAAAGACCGCGTCGGCCCCGGCGACGATCGGCAGGATGTTCCCGCAGATCACGTTCGCCAACTCGCCGAGCGCATCGCGCTGCAGCGGAATCTGTCGCGACTCTTCTTCACCCAGCATGTTTGCGGCGATGGCCGGTAGCACGCACTGGCTCGCACGCAACACGAGACGACCCGTCAGCGGCCCGCGAAAATCCACCGACACACCGACATCAAGCGGCTCGGCCTTCTGCTCCGGGGTCAGCACCGACTCCGGGAACAGCATGGCCAAGTTCTCAAAAGTCGCTGCTGTCGTCTGCGACAGTGACAGCGCCATAGTATTCGACATCAGAGACTCCGGTCATGCGAAGGATGGTGTCGCGCAGGGTTTCCGGCGCAAAGGGCTTGCGGACTACGACGGCGCCCAGCTCATGCAGCGCGGCAAGCCGGGTTTCGCTGCCTTCGGTGGATACCACGATGACCGGCAACTTCTCCGTTTCCGGCGAAGCACGGACACGACGCAGCATCTCCTCGCCGTTCATCACCGGCATGTTGATATCGAGGAGCAGCAAGTCCACCCACTGGTCCTGCAGCAGCGACAGTCCTTCTTCGCCGTTGCTGGCCACGAATACCGTTGCCAGCGGAATGCCACTCATCTTGAGTGTGCGGACGACCATCTGTCGCATGACAGCACTGTCGTCTACCACGAGAACGTTGAAAGCCATGGTGATCTTTTCCCGAGTGCGTAGGTCAGAGAGAGCGTTCTGAGCCGTTGATCTTGAGGGTTACGTCACCGGTTGCGACGTCCACCCAGATAGTACGCGAGGTTTGCGCCCCGCCGATGTCATGCGCGTGAATCATGACACCGTTCTTCCACAACAACTTCCGCAAGGCAATCACATTGCGTTTGCCGATCTGGAAGCGGTCGTCCGCCTCCGTCTCGCCGGCGAACGAGCCACCGGCAACCTTCACCTGCATGCGCTCCTTCTTGGCGCCCATTTTGTAACACTCTTTAAACAACAGCGGGATACCGCTGTCCACAAACATGGCCGGCTTGGCCTGCATCTTGTCCGGATCGCCGTTGGGCAACATGACATGCAGGAGTCCCGCCACCGAAGCGACCGCGTCGTACACCACGATGCCCAGGCAGCTGCCCAATGCGTGCGTGATGATGCGTTCCCCCGGGGACGACGAAACCGCGAAGTCGGCAACCCCGACAATGCGATCAGTGGTACGTGTTGGCGTCATGGTCGGCATGCTATTTCACGTAAACGGCTGGCTGCACATACCGGAATCCGTGGGTGATTCCGGTCAGACTCTCGCTGTGACCGACGAACAGAAATCCGCCGGGCTTGAGGAGCGCATGGTAGCGCGCCACCAGCTTCTCCTGAGTCGGCTTATCGAAGTAGATCATCACATTGCGGCAGAGAATGGCATCGAACGGTCCCTTCATCGGCCACTTGTCCATCAGGTTCAGCTTCGCGAAGTGGATCATGCGGCGCAGTTCTGCGCCAGCCTGATACACGTCGCGCGTGTCGCTGCGGTGACGCTTCCAATATTTCTGCATCCACGCCGCCGGCACATCAGTCATCGCATCGGCGTTGTAGGCGCCCGTGCTGGCGGTCCCGAGGACCCGCTCGCTGATGTCCGTGGCCAGAATCCGGATGTCCCGCGCGCGCGCGTTGCTGAACGTTTCATTCAGCAGCATCGCCATCGTGTAGGGCTCCTCGCCGCTTGAACATCCGGCGCTCCAGAGCCGCACCGGTCCGGTCAACGTCGGAAACACCTGATCGCGCAGAAATTCAAAGTGCGCGACCTCCCTCAGGAAGCTCGTCTTGTTCGTCGTCAGCGCATCCACCATGTGCGTGAACTCCGAACGACCGGACGGGCTGGACACAAACGCCAGGTACTCATCGTAGTCGGTCAAGGCCAACGCCCGCAGCCGCTTCGAGAGCCGCGCGCGCACCAGCCCTTCCTTCCCGGCGCGCATATTGATGCCCGCGTGGTCGTAGATCATCGCCGCGACCGTTGCAAACTGGTCGGCGGATAGCTGCACTTCGGCAAACGCCCCGGTCCCGAAGGACGGGGTGAGCGCCGAGCGCATCGAAGCGACGGCCATGCGACTTAGGCCGCGGGCGCGTGCACGGCCTGCAGCGCCTCGATTTCCGAGGTGGCCAGCACGCGGTCGATGTCGAGCAACAGGCGCACACGGCCGCCCGTCTTGCCAATGCCAAGCAGGAACTCGGTGCGGATGCCGGCGCCGAAGCTCGGCGCGTCCTCGATATCGCCCTCGGCGACCGCGACGACTTCGCTCACGCGATCGACGATGATGCCGGTCTGCACGCCCTTCATCTGCACGACAATGATGCAGCTGTCCTCATGGCCGTCCATCACCATGCTGAACTTGGTGCGGAGGTCGGTGATCGGAATGACCTTGCCGCGCAGGTTGATGACGCCGCGCACGAAGTCCGGCATGCGGGGCACGCGGGTGATCGGCTGCATGCCGATGATCTCGCTCACCTTGAGGATCTCCAAGCCGTATTCCTCGCCGGCCAGGAAGAACGTCAGGTACTTGCCGGCGCGGGACGACCCGAGCGTGGCGGTCGATGATTCCGTATGGGTGCTCATCACGTAGTCAGAAGAGAGAGTGAAAAATGCAGGTCAGGCGGCAACGTCGCGCTGACGATCCCGATCACGCCGCAAGGGCGCCACATCGTGGCTCTGCGAGAGCGCCACCGTTTCGTTCACGTCGAGAATCAGGCCGACGCGGCCATCACCGAGAATCGCGCCGCCACTGACACCGGGGACCTTTCCAAGCGCCGTACCCAACGTCTTCGCGACCACCTGCTGCTGACCAAGCAGATCATCCACCAACACCGCCATGCGGCGGTTGCCATCACCGACAATCATCAACAAGCCTTGCAGCGGGTTCTGCACCGCATCGGGCACGTCAAACAGACGATGCAAGCGGATGATTGGCATCAATTCGCCGCGCAGGAGCACGACCTCGCCCTTGCCCACAATCGTGGAGAGCATCGCCGGCTCCGGCCGGAAGCTCATGTGGATGTGCGTGAGCGGGATGATGAACCGCTCAGCGCCCACACGCACCAGCATGCCATCCGTCACGGCCAGCGTGAGCGGAAGCCGGATCGAGAACGTCGTGCCCTGGCCCGGCACCGACGAGATGTCGATGCGGCCGCGGATGGACTCCAGATTCCGGCGCACGACATCCATGCCGACGCCGCGTCCCGAGATATCCGTGATCTTCTCGGCCGTCGAAAAGCCCGGCGCGAAGATCAGCGAGAACACATCGCTGTCGCTCATGCCCTTGTCGGACTCGATCAGCCCCTTCTCGATGGCCTTGGACACCAGCTTGTCGCGATAGAGGCCGCGCCCGTCGTCCTTGAGCTCGACCACCACGTTGCCCGATGCGTGGTACGCCGACAGGCGGACCGTGCCCTGGCGCGGCTTGCCGATGCGCTCGCGCTCCTCTGGCGGCTCGGTGCCGTGGTCGACGGCGTTGCGCACCATGTGCACCAGCGGATCACCCAGCACGTCCACCAACGTCCGGTCGATTTCGACCTCGTCGCCGTCCGTCACGAACGTCACGGCCTTGGCCGCCTTCACCGACGTATCACGCACCACGCGCGCAAGCTTCTGGAACGTCGCGCGCAACGGCACCATGCGCATCGACATGCTCAGGTCCTGCAACTCGCGGACAATCTTGCCCGAATGCGTCACCTTCCGCAGCAGCTCGTGTTGCTTGCCCGTACCGAACGACTCGTCGCCAGCGATGATCGACTGCGCGATCACCAGCTCGCCGACCATATCGATGAGGCGGTCCAAACGGTCCGTGCGCACGCGGATCGTCGCTTCGGCAGCGGTTTCGTTCTTGCCTTGCGCTCCGCCTTGCGCTCCGCCCTGCGCGCCGCCTTGCGGCGCCGCCTGGGCTGAAGCCTGTGGGGCAGCCTGCGGCGGCGCACTGGGCGCCGCAGCGGCGGCCGTGGCCGAGACCTCGACCGAGCCCACGATGGAGCGAGGTGCCGCCACCATGGCCGACACCGGTGCCGGCGCGGCAGCCGCCGCCTGCGCGGCGGCCGACACGAAGACGGGCACGTCGTCCATCGACGGATCGGGAATGGCGACATAGATGCCACTCGAGTCCACCATCGGATCGTACGACGCGAGCGAGTCGAGCAACTCGTGATAACCGGCCGGCAGGGCAATGAGCCCCGAGCCGGCCATCGCGCGTTCGACTTCGGTCAGCAGCGCCTTCATCATATCCGCCGAGCGCAGCGACAGATCCGCGCAGCCCTGCGTATACGCAATGTCCTTGTCACGGACGCGGCTCAGCAGCGATTCCGCTTCATGGGCGAACGCCGCGATGCGCGCCAATCCCAGGAACGCCGACGTACCCTTCACCGTGTGGAAGGCACGGAAGACCGTGTTGACGGCCTCTTCATCGTTGGGCGCCAGCTCAAGCTGCAACAGCGCCGACTCCGAGTTCGCGATGCACTCGCGGCTCTCGGTAATGAAGTCGGGGATCAGATCGCGATCGGCTTCATCGGGAAGATGATCCGTCGTCACATGATGCTGGAGCGACAAGAGCGCCTGCGAGACCTCCGCCAGCGCCGCAAACGGCGTCGGGATGGCAGGGGCGGCGATGACAGGGGCCGCGACGACGGGGGGCGCGACGATGGGCGCGGCCACCGGAGCGGCCACCGGAGCTGCCACCGGAGTGGCCACCGGAGCGGCCACCGGAGCGGCCACCGCAATCGCCGGCTCGAGTTCGTCGAATGACTTCACCACCCGCGGTGTCGTCGAGCGCGGAGTGCGCTTCTTCGTCGTCGCCGGTTGTGCCTTCGCGTGCGCATCGGTGAGGCGCATGGCCTCTTCGATGGCCTCGCTGACCTCGGCGAAGGCGGCGTTGCTGTTGCCGGCGGTACCGCTGATCACCGTACCAAGCACGCGCGCGGCACGCGCGACGAACGGTTGGGCCGCAAGCGGCACGCGATTCTCGAACGCGATGTCCGTCAGGGCATCGCGGAGTCGGGTGAGATCCGCCGTGTCTGTGGCCTCAAGCTGCAGGAGCAGCGTGGCGGCATCGTCAAGCGTGAGTTGAGACACTATGTCAGGCGCGGGCGTTGAGAAAGGAATGGCCGACCCGGTATGCCGATCGGCATGCCGAGACGGGTCGCATAGGGAGGTATCGGCTCGTCCCCGCTGCGGGTTTAGCGCGGGTCGAAGGATTTCATTGACTTTGGTCGTGATTGCACAGCCCAATGTGTTCCGAACGACTGCGGCCCTGGTGTGACGATCGCGCGATGGCCATTGACATCACATCGCGGCGGTTGCGCTACGAACGACGAACGGCTCGTGCACAAGGCACGAGCCGTTCGGAACACCAGCAACCCGCGGGGGTCAGGCGGCTGGCACTCGGATGGACGTGAAGATGCCATCGGCGAGCGCCTGGCGTCCTTCCGCATTCCGAGTCGTCGCGTTCGGATCGTACGTCTGCTCGGCCGGCGCATTGGTGATGGTCGGGCGATCGATCGTGAGTCCGGAATCGAAGAGCGAGGCCACTTCGGCCAGACGCGATTCCATCTCCACCAGCACCGCCGAGGCGTGGCTGAGCTGCTGCGACGTGATGTCCTGGAACTGCAGGGCACCCATCATCAGGAAGATTTCGTCACGCAGCGTCGAGCGGAGGTTGAGCGCCTGCGCCTTGTCCGGCGTTTCCGCCGCATCAATGGCGTCGAGCTCGTCGACGATGTTGTTGGCGCGGTCACACGCATCCATGATGTTGATGGCCGCGTCTTCGGTCGCCGACGTCACTTCGCGAATCTTGTCGTGCGTGGCCTGGAGCTTCTCGAAGGCCGTGCTCTGCAGGGCGGAGCGCGTCTGGCGCAGGTGCGCCAACACGTTCTGGATCTGCTGATTGGCGCGCTCGAGAATGAGGGGCAGGTCGCCCAGGCTGACCGTCATGAGGCGATTTTCTTGGGGCGCCGGCTGCGCGGCGCCGCGCAGATCGTCAATGCCGTTATCGACGAGCCGGAGCGCGGCTTCGCTTTCGTACAGCACTTCTTGGGCGCGGGAAGTCGTTGTCATTTCATCAGTCCTTAAGCCGCTGCCGCCGGGAGGAGCGCATCAATCTTCTCCTTCAGCACAGCCGGGGTGAATGGTTTCACGATGTAGTTGTTGACACCCGCTTCCATCGCGGTGAGGATGTCCTCCTTCACAGAGCGAGCGGTGACCATGAGCACAGGGACCGAAACGCCATGCGGAATCGTCCGCAGGACCTTGGTGAATTCGGTGCCCGTCATGTTCGGCATGTTCCAATCAGTGATGATGAAATTGATGGACGTGTCAAACTTGGAGAGTGCTTCCTGGCCGTCGCTCGCTTCGACCGTATCGCTGAAGCCGATGCGTTGCAGCGAGTTGATCACGATGCGCCGCATGGTTGCGGAGTCGTCCACTACAAGGAACTTCATGCCGCCATTCTCCCGGAGTGACCGGTCAGAGAGTTAGAGTGCGGTGCCAGCGTCGGCGGGCGCACGGTCGATCAGAGATCGCCGCGCGCAATAATGCGACGGGCTACCTGATCCACCACATCGAGCGTGTTGTACGCGCCATTCAGGACTTTTGTCCGCATCTCAGCCACCTTGGCCGGTTCGAACTGCGCCTGCTGGTCGCTCTCGAGACGGCCCGCCAACGAGCGGCCGGCGTCCGAGAATTGCACTGAGTCCGACTTCACCGATCCAGACGACTGCCCGCCCTGCTCCGCCGGACGCTGTGTCGCCGGGTTGCTATTGGGGGCCGTCGGGTTTGGGCGAAGCGGGTCGAAACTACTTCCGTTGATACGCATAGGTTTCCTCCTCCTCAGAAGGACTATCGGCACGCCGGCCGATGAACTTGAGCGCTCGGTCCGAAAACGTTCCTGGACCTCGCACTATCGTGCCACTACTACAGCAGCTATGAGTCAGTACACGATATCCAAGTGCCTCTGCCCAAGTTCTACCGGCGGCGGTGGAGCCGCGACATACGCCTGATGCCCGCTCCGGGGCATCGGGCCACCTCGATCCGCTCGCACCGCCTGCCGCGCATCCAGCCGCAGGCGCTCCACGGGATCGTTGTCGATGACGAGCGGCGTCGTGGTTTCATCGGCGTCCAGCTCCGCAAGCTTCTCGCGCAGCAGCACCCCGAACGACCCATCCACCGTCTCACTCACCGAAGACTATCCACCAGGTGCGTCGTCGTCGGTTGTGCATACCCCATCCGTGCACTCCCGGCGCGCTGCACCGCGTCCAGCTCCGCGCGAAGCTCTGAGGCCCGACGCGCGACCCGCGCGGCAAGCTCCATCGTCACCCGCTGAGACGTCGCCACGGCCGCACACACCTCCGTGATCAACTCATCGGCGTCGTCCACCGCCCGCTCCGTGGCCGCGAACAGCGCACTGTCGGCCGTGGGACGCTCCAGGCGAAGCACCACCATCTGTTCGGCGAGATCATGCAGCATCTCGTCGCGTTGCTCAAGAAGACTGAACAACCGGGCGTCATCCACTCCCACCAGCTGCTCGGCCTCACGCGCCGCCGCATCGGCATTCGCGCAGAGCGCCAGCGCAGTCTGCGCGGCCTCTGTGCGGGCCGCGACGGGTCGACGAGCAAGACGGGGCATCCGAAATCCTGTGGGCGTGAACATAATAGAACCTTCGACCGCTTAGGCCGACTTCTTAAGGCCGGTGACTTGCTGCGCCGCACCGGCGAACCCGTCGCGCAACGACGACGCGATGTTCACCAGCTTGCGCACCGTCACGATATCGCCGCGCTGGCCGACATCCACCAACTCGTACAGCATGAACTGATACAAATCCGCCAACTGCGTCGCGATCGCGCCACCCTTCTCGAAGTCGAGCGTCGCCAGCAGCTCACCGACCAAACCACGCGCGCGGCGCAGCGCCGTGACACGCAACGAGACATCGTTGCGCTCCATGGCGATGCGCGCGCGTTCCAGGTTTACCACGAGTTGTTCGAAGACCACGACCACGAGACGCTCGGGCTGTGCCGAGTGCACTTCCATCTCGCGGTAACTCGAAGTCTGACTGGCGTAGGACATCTGATTCAGGGCTGAAGTCGGGGACAGTGCCACAGCATGTTACTGTCCAGTATCGGCATCAGTTACCGTTATTCTGAAGTGAATTTGTGACCGCCGCCAATGAACTTTTTTGCGCGTTCAACCGGCTGATCATCACTTCCATCTGCGTGTACTGCGCAACCAGCCGCTCGCGGTGCGAATCCAGACGCGCCTGCGCATCAACTTGCCGCTTCTTCAAGCGCACGGCGGCCGCATCGATGCTCTTGACCTGCGCGCTGATCGTACCGGAGCCGTACTGCGTGGCGTTGTCGGACGCCGAGATGAACGCCGCGCCGATCCCGCTGAATCCGAACAGTGATTCGATTTCCAGCGGCTTGTTCGTCATCGCTTTCTTGAACGTATCACTGTCCATCTTCAACGCCCCGAAGCGATCGAGCGCGATCCCGGCCACCGACAGCTTGTTGTACGTGGCGTTGCTCGTCACGTCCGTGCGCAGCGCCGCGGTGAAGGTATCCATCAAGTTGCGGAGCATCGTGTCGGCATACAGCGGACTGTCGACTTTCCGCTGCTCTTCGACGAACGACCGGATGGCGTTGTACGAATCAACGAACTTCTGCACCGTGCTGACGCCGCTCGAGATATCCCGGTCGATCGATACATCGATGGACGTCCCCACTTCCGCTGCCTGCAGCGACAAGGTGGTGCCGCCAATCGCATCGGTGATACTGTTCGTGCTGCGCGTGAGCTCGCGTCCGTCCACCCGCACGACGGCGTCTTTGCCCTGTTGCAGCTCGCGGTTCCGTCCGGCGATGGCCACCGACGTCGCGCCCAGCGATCCGGACGACCCATCGCTGTGCGTCACGCCCAGCGTCAGCGACAGCCGCGACGACCCACCGGTGCCATCAATGAGTCGCAAACGACCATCAGCCCCTAGGGTGGCGCCGGCCGGTCGTGCACCAGCGGCAAAGCCTGACGTTGCGTCGTTGATCTTGTCGAGCAACGTCTGCATGGTGTCGCTCGCGCCCACGACCAAGCCAATGGTGACGGCAGTGCCGTCACCGCGCAGGCCGCGGATGTTGATGGCGTCACCGACCGCCAGTCCCGCCGACGCTCCGTCGACCTTGAGACCGGCCAGCAACGTCGCGCTCGTCGCGATGGCATTGGCGGAATCGGTATACGCCGCGCTTTTCACCGACTGTCGCACGGTACCCGTGGTCCCGGCGGTCATGCCAAGCGCGTCAATCACCGCCTGACTGCCGGCATCGCCCGAGACGGCGCTGACGTTGCCATCGGTCGCGATGCGATACCGCGTTTCGTTGCCGTACTGCTCGGACTCCACCGACGCCGAACCGCCGGCCGCATTGATCCGCGCGACTATGTCCGCGATCGAATCGGTGGAGAGATCCGCCGTGATCACGACGCTGCCGACGCGAATGCTCGCCGGTGGCGGGGAAACCGACAGCCCCATCGCGGCCGCGGCCGCCAGGATCGCCGACGAGATCGGCTTGGAGCGCGAATCGATGAAGCCGAGCTCGCGCGCGATACCGCCCGTGCCGTCGGTCAGCGAGATGCCGGAGGCGCCGCTGGTGTCACGGGTCAGCACCAAGCGCCCGGAGGTCGTGCCATCCATGACGATGCTGGCCGAGACGCCGGTGGGCGTACTCCCGGTGTTCGCCGTATTGAGCTTGTCGCGAATCCCCTCGAGCGTGTCGGTCGCGGAGACGGCGATGGATGTGCCGTTTATCGTAAAATCGCCGCTCAGATTGAGCGCGGCGGTCGTGTCCGCCACCGATCCGCCCGCGACCTTCGCGGTGTCGGCCAGCTGCAGCACTTCAACGCGATAACGCCCCGCCTCCGCATTGAGCGAGGGCGCGGCGGTGAGCAAGGCACGGGAGGTGGTGGGGCTGACGGGGACGCTGGCGGTGAATCCGCCAAATCCCGCGCGCCGCACGAGCCGTGCGTTGTCGTTCAGCGTGGTGACCAGTCCGTTGAGAGTGGTCCACGCGGTTTTTTTTGCGGCACCTTTGTCGATCTGCGCCGTGACCGGCAAGAGCGAGCGCGCTTCCTCGGCCTTGATCGTCGAATCGACGACGTCGCCCCATTGGATGTTGCTGCTCAGCCCACTGAAGTTGATCGTACTGCTCGCCATCTCCCGTTCCTCCCCTTGCTAAGGCTATACCCCGGAGCCGGCCAAGGCCGACTCCGGGGTCATTCACCCACTTGGAACGCTGCGGTTTAGCGCAGCAACTGCAGGATACCCTGGCTGTTCTGGTTCGCCTGACCCAGCATCGCCTGCGCCGCATCCTTCAGAATGTTGTTCCGCGTCAGGGTCGCCATTTCTTCCGCCATGTCGACGTCACGGATGGTGGACTCAGCGGCGCGCACGTTCACGACCGCCGACTTCAAGTTCTG